>JAIXZR010000103.1 GCA_027489455.1 Rubrivivax sp.
CGCGCCAAGAAGTTCGACGCCATCGTGGCTTCGATGTCCATCACGCCCGAACGCCAGAAGGTCGTGGACTTCACGAACAAGTACTACAACACCCCGGCGCGCGTCGTCGCCCGCACCGACGCCACCTTCGACGGCACGCCCGAAGGCCTGAAGGGCCGCAAGCTGGGCGTGCAGCGCACCACCATCCACGACCGCTACGCCACGGCGAAGTTCAAGGACGCGCAGATCGTGCGCTACAGCAAGCAGGACGAGGTCTTCCTGGACCTGATCGCCGGCCGCATCGACGCCACGCTGGCCGATTCCGTGGTGCTGGATCAGGGCTTCCTGAAGACGACGCGCGGCAAGGGCTTCGCCTTCAAGGGCCCGGTCTACGACGACCCCGTGTTCTTCGGCATCGGTGCCGGCATCGCCCTGCGCAAGGGTGACGACGCGCTGCGCCAGGCCATCAACGGCGCGCTGGCGGCCATCCGCGCCGACGGCAGCTACAAGAAGCTCAACGACAAGTACTTCAGCTTCGACGTCTACGGCGCCGACCCGGCGAAGAAGTGACACGCGCTTGAATCTCGCTCTGTGACACCCGCCTTGCAGCAGCCCGCGCGCGCACGCCTGCAGCGCCACGGCTTCGTGCTGCTGCCCGGCTTTTCACTGCTGGCCCTGGGCGCTGCCACCAGCGCGCTGACGGCCTGCAACGCCCTCCTGGCGCAGCCCGGCTACGCCACGCTGACGATGTCGCTGGACGGGCTGCCGGTGCGTTCTGGCTGCGGCAGCCTGCTGGCGGTGGACCATGGCCTGCAGGCCCTGCTGCCGCCGCTGGACGCATTGCACGTGCTGGCCGAAGCTGGCGAGCCCGGCGAGATGCCCCCCGCCCATTTGACTGCGCTGCTGGAAGCCTTTCGTCAGGCCGCCGCCGCAGGCGCGCTGCTGGGCGGCATGGGCACGGGTGCTGCCGTGCTGGCGCGCGCCGGCGTGCTGGACGGGCACCGCGCCACGCTGCACTGGTCTGCGGCGCAAGCGGTGTCGGACGCGCATGCGCAGGTGGTCGTCTCCAGCCATGTCTACGAGATAGATCGCGGCCGCATCAGCTGCGCCGGCGGCACGGCCGCGCTGGACCTGATGCTGGCCTGGCTGACGCAGCGCCACGGTGAACGCATGGGCCAGGAACTGCTGGCGCACTTTGGCCTGGAACGCCTGCGCCCCGCCGACGAACGGCAGCGCACCCCGGTGGCCGCGCGCGCCGGCCAGGGCAGCGCCAAGCTGGCCGAAGCCGTGGCGCTGATGGAAGCCAACCTGGGCGAACCGCTGCCCACCGAAGACATCGCACGCCTGGTGGGCGTTTCGCGCCGGCAGCTCGAACGCCTGTTCAAGCAATACCTGGACGAACTGCCCAGCCGCTACTACGCCGAACTGCGGCTGGCGCTGGCGCGCCGGCTGCTGCAGCAGACCAGCCAGTCGATCCTGCAGGTAGGCCTGAGTTCGGGCTTCAGTTCGGGGTCGCACTTCAGCAACGCCTACCGCGCGCGCTTCGGCCGCACTCCGCGCGAAGAACGCAGCCAGCGCGCCGGCGCCTGGCGCCAACCCGCCGCCACCGACGGCCCGGCCGCCCTGCCCGCGCCAGAAGGAGACCCCGCTTGAACCCCCAAGACCTGCTGTTCCGCGCCGCCGGGCCCGGCGACATCGACGCCTTCGTGCGCATCGCGGCGGCCAGCGCCGCCGGCATCAATTCGCTGCCCGAAGACCGCGGCCAGTTGCAGGACAAGCTGCAGCGCGCCGCCCAGGCCTTCGCATCGCAGGACGCCAGCAGCGGCGAAGAGATCTACCTCTTCGTGCTGGAAGACCTGCGCAGCGGCCGCGTGCTGGGCACCAGCGGCATCGCCGCCAGCGCCGGCTTTGCCGACCGCTTCTACAGCTACCGCAACGAGATGGTGGTGCACCACAGCGCAGCCCTGGGCGCCAGCAACCGCATCCACACCCTGCACCTGTGCCACGACCTGACCGGCCACACCCTGCTGACCAGCTTCTACATCGACCCCGAGGTGGCCGACACGCTGGCGCCACAGCTGCTGTCACGCGCGCGGCTGCTGTTCATCAAGGAATTCGAAGACCGCTTCAGCGACCGCATCGCCGCCGAAAGCCCGGGCCTGTCGGACGACAGCGGGCGCTGCCCGTTCTGGGACGCGGTGGGCCGGCGTTTCTTCGACATGGACTACCCGCAGGTCGAACGCGTCAGCGGCGGCCGCAGCAAGGCCTTCATCGCCGAACTCATGCCGCACGGCCCCATCTACGTGCCCCTGCTGCCCGAAGCCGCGCAATGGGCCATCGGCCAGCTGCACCCGGTGGGCGAACTGCCGTTTTCCATCCTGCTGGACGAAGGCTTCGACAGCGAAACCTACGTCGACATCTTCGACGGCGGCCCCACCGTCGAAGCGCGCGTGGCCATGCTGCGCAGCGTGGCCGGTTCGCGCCGCCGCCGGCTGCAGCGGGGTGAGGCCGCTGCCCCGGACAGCGGCGAAAGCTGGCAGCTGATCGCGAACACGCGACGGCAAGACTTTCGCGCCCTGCTGCGCCCCGCCCCCTTGGCCGACGACGGCAGCGGCCCGCTGCCCTTGAGCCCCGCCGACGCCGCGCTGCTGCGCGCCGAGCCAGGTGCCCCCCTGCGCGTGTGCGCGCTGGCACCGCAAGCGCAGCCCGACCTGGAGACCCGATGAACACGCTCGTCGCCCGCGCGGCCCAGGCCGCCGACCTGCCCGCGCTGGCCGCGCTGCTGGGCCGCCCCACCCTGCTGCCGGCCGCGCCCGAAGCGCTGCTGCTGGTCGAAGCACTGCCCGGTGAAGGCAGCCCGGCGCTGCCGCTGGCCACGGCCCGCCTGGTGCCGGCCATCGGGTTGCAGCAACCGCGGCTGTGGTACCACGTGGGCTGCACCGTGCATGCGGCGGCAGAGCTGGGCCTGTTCCACCGCCAGCGCACGCTGCAACTGGGGCACGACCTGACCGGCGCCAGCGAGCTGTGCGACCTGGCCTGGGCGCAGGACGAAGGCCTGCCGCTGGACCGCCAGGCCGCCGCACTGCAGCTGCTGGTGCAGGCTGCGGGGCTGTGGATGGCGCGGTCGCGCCGCGCCTTTGCCGCCCGGCTGGTGTGCGAACTGCCGGGGCTGCGCGACAGCGCCGGGCAGTCGCCTTTCTGGCAGGGCCTGGGCCGCCACTTCTACGCCGGCGACCCGGCCGCCGCGCGCCAGGCCCATGGGCCGGCCTGGCGCACCCTGGTGGCGGCGCTGCTGCCGCGGCAGCTGGTGTATGCGTCGTTCCTGCCGGCTGCCGCGCAGGCGGCCATCGGCCAGGTGGACCCGGCCGCGCGGGTGCTGTGCGAACTGCTGGAAGCCGCCGGCCTGCGCTACGGCCACCACGTCAACCTGGAAGACGCCGGCCCCGTGCTGGAAGCCGAGACCGATCAACTGGCTGGCCTGGCAGCGGCACGGGCCTGGCCGCTGGGCGCACTGGACACCCCGGCGCTGGGGCAGGCGACGGCAGCCCAGACCTGGACCGTGGCGCACCCTGGCAACCCCTGGCGCGCCGTGCGAGCCCGCGGCATCGTGCAGGGCACGAGCCTGCTGCTGGACGCGGCCAGCCTGGCCCTGCTGACGGCCCGGCCCGGCGACACGGCCTGGGCGGCACCGGCCTGAGCCAGGGCAACACCTAGTCCGCTGGCTTGCGCAGCACCAGTTCGGTATAGGTCCAGATGCCGCAGTCCATCGCCGGGCCCATCAGGTAGCCGGCCAGCACGTTGCGCATCGCCAGCGGGTTCAGCCGCCGCAGCATACGCCGCGCCAGCCAGGGCCAGCCGACGAAGATGCGCACCAGGCGTTCCAGGCGCTGCACGTTGGGGCGCACCTCGGCCGCCAGCGAGGTGCGGCGTTCCAGCACCAGCCCGGCCGCAGCCGCGGCCTGCAGCAGTTCGTCTTCCACCGGGATACCGTCCATCGCCATGCCCTTGGCCGCCAGAAGCGCGGCGGTGGCTTCGTCGGGCTGCATCTGGGCGGGCTGGCGCGTCAGGTAGCCGTCCACCAGGGTCAGCGCACCGCCGGGCCGCAGCACGCGCTGCACTTCAGCCAGCGCACGCGGCAGGTCGCGGGCATAGCAGAAGGCCTCGATCGAATAGACCTGGTCGAACTGCGCGTCAGGCCACGGCAGCGCGTGGAAGTCGCCCTGGCGCGCTTCGACGTTGCCGATGCCGCGCTCGGCCAGCATGCCCTGCACATGGGCCACGTGGCCGGGCGTGATGTCCACGCCCGAGAACTGCGTGCCCGGCAACGCCGGTGCCAGCACGCCCAGGTTGAAGCCCTGGCCGAAGCCCAGTTCCAGCACCTGCGCGTGAGGCTGGCCGGCCCACAGCGCCTGCAGCCGTGCGGCCTGGCCGCTGAAGCCGGCGGCGTCGAAGCGCTTGCCCGTGTTCAGCGCCAGGTGCAGGGACCCTTCGCTGGAATGCCGGCGCCGGTAGGCGCCAAAGCAGTTCTCGTAATGCTCGGCAATCTGCGCCGGCCCCATCTGCTGGGCCGTGATGGCGTCGAGTTGGAATACCCGGCCCAGCTTGTCGATGCGGCGCTGCAGCCGCGAACGGCTGCGGGCGGTGGCAATGGCGGTCACGGGTTTCCCTTCAGGATGGTGGCGCGGATTATCGGGGCCACCCTGACGCCAGGCAGGGTGCGCTGGATGCGCTGACGCCTAGGCCTAAACTCGCCCGCCATGCGCGCCCTCGCCCACCTTCCGCTGAACCCTGGCCTGGCCGCTTGCGCGCCCAGTCGGCCCCACCATGGCTGAGCTGCGCTCGCAGGTCGACGTGCTGGTGGCCGGGCTGGGCCCGGGGGGCTGTGCCGCGGCGCTGGCAGCGCGCGCGGCCGGCCTCACGACGCTGGGCATCGAGCCCCGCGGCCGGGCCGCGACACGGTCGCAGCTGATCCTCGTGCGGCCAGCGGCAAGGGCGGCGTTGGGCCAGATCGGCCTGCCCGATGTCACCGAGGGCCGGCGCACCACCACCATCCAGCAGGTCGAATCGCGCCTGCGTGAAGCCGCCATCGCCGCAGCGGATGGCGGCGCCGGGCCCCTGCAACTGGGCTGGCAACACCGCCTGGTGGCGCTGGACATGCACGCCGACCATGTGCTGGCCAGCGTGCTGGACGAAGCCAGCGGGCAGGTGCAGCCGGTGCGGGCACGCCACCTGATCGACGCCACGGGCGGCAGGCTGGAAGCCCTGGGCCGGCCGGCGCGGGTGCGACAGGGGCCCAGCCACCACGTCATCACCGCCCAGTACGCCACGCCCCCGTGGTTCGAAGGCATCGTCGGGCTGCGCGACGCGGCGCGCCACGAGTTCTACCTGCTCTTTCCCACCTGGGGCCGGCATGGCGTGATCGCTTACCTCGATTCGCCGCCTGGCCGGCCGGTGGACACGGCGGCGCTGCTGCAGCGCTTCGAAGCCCTGGCGCTGGCCCTGGGGCTGGGCACACCCACGCAGCCCGTGATTGCGGTAGACGTCTACCAGCGCGGCCTGCCGCGCGCCAGCCGCGACCGCGTGGTGCCGATTGGCGACGCCGTGGGCACGGTCGACGCGCTGATGGGCGCCGGGCTGTCGATGTCGATCGAAGACGCCGTGGACGCCGCGCGCGGCATCGCCGCGGCACAGACCCAGGGCGCCCCGGCGCGTGAACAGGCGGTGATCGACAAGCTCAACGCCGCCATCCATCGCCGCCACCGTGCCGGCATCCGCGGCGGCCGCCTGCTGCTGTTGACGCGGCCAGTGCTGGAAAGGGCCTGGCCCCAGGCACAACCCGGCGCCGTCACGCGCGCCAGCGTGGGCCCACCGCCACTGCTGTGGCCGACGATCCGCTTCGTCTTCGGGCGTCGGCCGCAGCAGCCACCGAAGCCGCAGGGCTGAAGGCCCGCCGGCGGCTACCCGCGCTCGATGCGCGCGTAGGCGCTGTGGTTGTGGATCGACTCGAAGTTCTCCACGTCCACGCTGTAGCGGCCGATGCGCGCGTCGCCGTTCAGGCGCAACGCCACGTCGCGCACCAGGTCTTCGACGAACTTCGGGTTTTCGTAGGCGCGCTCGGTCACCCACTTCTCGTCGGCGCGCTTGAGCATCGGCCAGATCTCGCTGGAGGCTTCGTCTTCGGCAAAGCGCACCAGTTCATGCCATTCCACGGGCTGCAGCGTTTCCACGCGCAGGGTTACGCGTGAACGCTGGTTGTGCGCGCCGTAGTCCGAGATCTCCTTCGAGCAAGGGCACAGGGTCTTGACGGGCACTGCCACTTCCGAAAACACCGTCGTCTGCCCGGCACGGGTTTCGGCGATAAGGCGGCCCTGGTAGTCCAGCAGGCTTTGCACGCCCGAGACCGGGGCGCGCTTGCGCAGGAAGAAGCTGAACGCGGCTTCGATGCGGCCTTCGGTGGCGCCCAGCTTGTCCAGCATCGCGGCGTGGCGCGTGCGCAGGCCGGCGGCGTCCAGGGCTTCGCCCGACAGCGCCTGCACGTCCAGCCAGGCCACGAAGCGCGACATGTGGGTGCCCTTCTGGTCGGCCGGCAGGGCCACATCCAGCGACCACAGGCCCGCGGTGGGCTGCACCTGCCCGGCCACGCGCAGCGCCAGCGGATAGCGCACGTCCTTGATGCCCACGCGCTGGATCGCCAGGCGGCGCTCGTCGCGCGTGCTCTGGGTGTCGGGGATGTGCAGGGCGTCGGTCAGCATGTTCATGACCCGGAGCTTCTCATGGCCGGGGTGGGCCGGGCGTCGCCCACGCATCACGACCGCGTTCGAAGCCTTTGAACCCCGGCGCGGGCGCACCGGGCCGGGCTTCAGGAATTGACGGCGGCGAGGGCCGGGCGCAGCGCAAAGCGCTGGCGGATCGATTTCTCGATGCCAGCGGCGTCCAACCCGCAATGGGCCAGGATCTTGGCCGGGTCGCCATGCTCGGTGAAGACGTCCGGCAGGCCCAGGATCAACAGCGGCACCGCCAGCCCGGCGCCGGCCAGGCATTCGGCCACGGCGCTGCCGGCGCCGCCCATCGTGCAGCCTTCCTCGACGGTCACCAGCACATCGCAGCTGCGTGCCAGCTGCAGCACCAGATCGGCGTCCAGCGGCTTGACGAAGCGCATGTCGGCGACAGTGGCGTCCAGCGCGTCGCCGGCCTTCAGCGCGGGCTGCAACAGGGTGCCGAAGGCCAGGATGCCGATGCGCGGCAGCAGCTCGTCGCGCTCCTTGCGGCTGGCCTGGCGCCGCAGCACGCCCTTGCCCCAGGGCCAGGTGGCGAGATCAGTGCCTGCGGCCACGCCCGTGCCACTGCCGCGCGGGTAGCGCACGGCAGCCGGGCCATCGTGGCCGAAGGCGGTGCTCAGGGCCTGGCGGCATTCGGCTTCGTCGCTGGGCGCCAGCAAGGCGCAGTTGGGGATGCAGCGGATGTAGGCGATGTCGTAGGCGCCCGCATGCGTGGGGCCGTCGGCGCCCACGATGCCGGCACGGTCCAGCGCGAACATCACCGGCAGGTTCTGGATCGCGACGTCGTGGATCAGCTGGTCGTAGCCGCGCTGCAGGAAGGTGCTGTAGATCGCCACCACGGGCTTCAGGCCCTCGCAGGCCAGGCCGGCGGCAAAGGTGACGGCGTGCTGTTCGGCGATGCCCACGTCGTGGTAACGCTGCGGGAAGCGCTTGTGGAATTCGACCATGCCCGAGCCTTCGCGCATCGCCGGGGTGATGCCTACCAGGCGTTCGTCGGCGTCGGCCATGTCGCACAGCCACTGGCCGAACACCTGGGTGTACGTCGGCTTGGTGGGCGCGGCCTTGGGGAAGCCTTCGGCCGGGTTGAAGCGGCCGCTGGCGGCGTGGTACTTCACCGGGTCGGCTTCGGCCAGGCGGTAGCCGTAGCCCTTCTTCGTGACGACGTGCAGGAACTGCGGGCCGCGCCGGCCGCGCAGGTTTTCCAGCGTGGGGATCAGTGCGTCCAGGTCGTGGCCGTCGATCGGGCCGACGTAGTTGAAGCCGAATTCCTCGAAGATCGTGCCGGGCACGACCATGCCCTTGGCGTGTTCCTCGAAGCGGCGCGCCAGCTCGAAGAGTGGCGGCGCGTTCTTCAGCACCGCCTTGGCGCCCTGGCGCGCGGCTTCGTAGAAATTGCCGCTCATCAGCCGGGCCAGGTACTTGTTCAGCGCACCCACGGGTGGGCTGATCGACATGTCGTTGTCGTTCAGGATCACCAGGATGTCGGCGCTGACACCGGCGTGCGGCACGCCGGCATTGTTCAGGGCCTCGAAGGCCATGCCTGCGCTCATCGCGCCGTCGCCGATCACGGCGATCGCCTTGCGGTCTTCGCCCTTGAGCTTGGCGCCCAGCGCCATGCCCAGGGCAGCACTGATGCTGGTGCTGCTGTGCGCGGTGCCGAAGGTGTCGTACTCGCTCTCGTCGCGGCGCGGGAAACCGGCGATGCCGCCGATCTGCCGCAGCGTGTGCATGCGGTCGCGCCGGCCGGTGAGGATCTTGTGCGGGTAGGTCTGGTGGCCCACGTCCCACACGACGCGGTCGTAGGGCGTGTTGAAGACGTGGTGCAGGGCCACCGTCAGTTCCACCGTGCCCAGGTTGCTGCCGAGGTGGCCGCCGGTCTGGCTGACGGTCTGCAGCACGAAATCACGCACTTCGGCGCACAGCTGCCGCAGTTCCGGCCGCGACAGCCGCTTCATGTCGGCGGGGCTGTCGATGCGGCTGAGCAGGGTCACGGGGGTGTCCATCATCAGTTGTCTCTCTGCACGACTTTGTCGGCCAGCACGGCCAGGGCGCCGGCGCGCGCGCCCAGCCCGCTAGCCCGCAGCGCGTCATGGGCCTGGTCACACAGGGCCTGGGCATGGCGCCGCGCGGCGTCCAGGCCCAGGATGGAGACGTAGGTCGGCTTGTTGCTGTCCACGTCCTTGCCCGCCGTCTTGCCCAGGGTTTCGGAGGCCTGGGTCACGTCGAGGATGTCGTCCACCACCTGGAAGGCCAGCCCGATCGCCGCGCCGTAGCGTGACAAGCCTTGCCAGACCGCCGAAGCCGGCGCCGGCGTGGGCTGGCCGCAGGCCGCGCCCATCAACACGCTGGCTTCCAGCAAGGCGCCGGTCTTGCGGCGATGCATGTCGCGCAGCGCCGCCTCGTCCAGTGAGCGGCCGATGCTGGCCAGGTCGATGGCCTGGCCGCCGGCCATGCCGGCATGGCCGGCGGCACGTGCCAGCAGGGCCACCAGGCGCGCCTGCAGCAGCGGGTCCACCCCGGCGTCGGGCGTCAGCACCTCGAAGGCCAGGGCCTGCATCGCGTCACCGGCCAGCATCGCCTGGGCTTCGCCGAACTGCACATGCACCGTCGGCTTGCCGCGCCGCAGGACGTCGTTGTCCATGCAGGGCATGTCGTCATGCACCAGCGAATAGGCGTGGATCAGCTCCACTGCCACGGCCGCGCGCAGCGCGGCTTCGGCGTGGCCCTGCAGTGCCTGGCAGGCCGCCAGCACCAGCAGCGGCCGCAGGCGCTTGCCGCCGTCCAGCACGCCGTAGCGCATGGCCAGGCCCAGACCGGCCGGCGCAGCGGCAGGCACCCAGCGGTCCAGCGCGGCTTCGACCGCCTGCTGCTGCGCGGCAGCCCAGGGGCTGAAGTCGGCGTCGTTCATCGCGGCCTCGTCCCGCATCAGGTGGGCGTTCATTCCGGCAACCAGGCCTTCAGCTGGCCATCTTCGAGGACCTTGACCTGGTCTTCCACGGTCTGCAGCTTGCCGCGGCAGAAGCCCAGCAGCTCGGCCCCGCGCCGGTAACCGTCCAGCAGCTCGTCCAGGGGCATCTGCCCACCTTCCATCTGCTGCACCAGGCGGTCCAGCTCGGCGAGCGCCTGTTCGTAGCTTGCGGGGGGCTTGAGTGATGCGCTGGTGCTGCGGGGCATTTCGACAGATGAAATATGACGCACCATTCTAGACAAAGGGCCGGCCGCCTTTGAGCCCGGCTTGCCCGCTGTTGCGTCCTGCGACAAGCCCGCAACGCGGGGACGGCTGCCAGGGCGCCGGCAGCAGCCCCATGCGTAGAATCCCGCCCCTGCCCGAGCACCCCCCGCCGGGGGCCGCGCGGGCGATGTGTCTGCCAGCCACGGGTGCGTCCCGACGGGCAGTTCCAAGCCACCCGCAGGGCCACCGGGTGGCGAGTTCGATGTCCAGCCATGGAGGATCCACTCGGATCATGTCGGACCTGAGCCTCAGTCTCCAAGCTCTTGAACGCAGTCGTTCACAACTCCCGGTTTCCAGCTATTTCGACACCGACCTGTTCCGCATGGAACAGCAGCGCGTGCTGCAGCATGGCCCGCGCTACCTGGGCCACGCACTGGCCGTGCCCGAAGTCGGCGACTACCTGGCGCTGGCCCAGGAAGGCCAGGGCCGCGCACTCGTGCACACGCGCGACGGCGTGGAGCTGGTCTCCAACGTCTGCCGCCACCGCCAGGCGGTGATGCTGCAGGGCCGCGGCAGCACGCAGGCGGCGCCGCAGCAGCCCGGCCACATCGTCTGCCCGCTGCACCGCTGGACGTACGACCTGCACGGCCAGCTCGTTGGCGCCCCGCACTTCCCGCAAGACCCTTGCCTGAACCTGCGCAACTACCCGATCCAGAACTGGAACGGCCTGTTGTTCGAGAACAACGGGCGGGACGTGGTCGGTGATCTGTCCAAGCTGGGCCCGAAGGCCGAGCTCGACTTCAGCGGCTACGTCTTCGACCGCGCCCACCTGCACGAGTGCGACTACAACTGGAAGACCTTCATCGAGGTCTACCTGGAGGATTACCACGTCGGCCCCTTCCACCCCGGCCTGGGCCAGTTCGTCGCCTGCGACGACCTGCGCTGGGAATTCGGCCGCCACCACTCGGTGCAGACCGTGGGTGTGGCCCACGCGCTGGAACGCCCGGGCTCGGCCGTCTACCAGCGCTGGCACGACGCCGTGCTGGCCTACCGCAACGGCACGCCGCCCGAGCAGGGCGCGATCTGGCTCACCTACTACCCCACGGTGATGGTGGAGTGGTACCCGCACGTGCTGGTGGTGTCGACGCTGTTCCCGCGCGGGCCGCGCCACACGACCAACCTGGTGGAGTTCTACTACCCCGAGGAAATCGCCGCATTCGAGCGCGAGTTCGTCGAAGCGCAGCAGGCCGCCTACCTGGAAACCTGCAAGGAAGACGACGAGATCGCCCTGCGCATGGACGCCGGCCGCCAGGCCTTGCTGGCACGCGGCGACGACGACGCCGGGCCCTACCAGAGCCCGATGGAAGACGGCATGCAGCACTTCCACGAGTGGTATCGCCGCGAGATGGCCTTCCCCGCCACCGGTGCACTGGCCGGCAGCGGCCCGCAGCCCGCCTGACCCGCAGGTCCCAGATGCAGACCTTGATTTCCGCCCCGGCCCTGCAGACCCTGCTTGCGCAGGCAGGCGCTGCAGGCCCCTGCGTGCTGCTGGACTGCAGCTTCGACCTGGCCGACCCCGCCGCCGGCGAGCGCCAGCATGCCGCCGGCCACCTGCCCGGGGCGCAGTACGCGCACCTGGACCGCGATCTCTCCGGCCCCAAGGCCGCGCCCGGCCAGCCCTCGCGCGGCCGCCACCCGCTGCCGCAACGTGCAGCCCTGGCCGCGACCGCCGGACGTTGGGGCATCGCGCCGGGGGTGCAGGTGGTGGTGTACGACGCGCAAGGCGGCCCGTACGCAGCGCGCGCCTGGTGGTTGCTGCAGTAGCTGGGCCATGCAGATGTTGCGGTGCTGGACGGTGGCCCGGCGGCCTGGCGGGCCGCAGGTGGCGCCCTGTCGACCACACCGGCCGGCGTGCAGGCCGCTGCGCCCTACCCCGCGTTGCCGCCCGCCATGCCCACCATCGAGACCGAGGCACTGCTGGCCACGTTGCAGCAGGTGCAGCTGATCGACGCCCGCGCGCCAGAACGCTACCGCGGCGAAGTCGAGCCGCTGGACCCGGTGGCAGGCCACATTCCCGGGGCCCACAACCGCTTCTTCAAGCACAACCTGCAACCCGACGGGCGCTTCAAGCCAGCCGCCGATCTGAAGGCCGATTTCGCCTTCCTGGCCAGCGGAGGCGACGCGGTGGTGCAGCAGTGCGGCTCGGGCGTCACGGCCTGCCACAACCTGCTGGCGATGGCGCATGCCGGGCTGGGGGTGTCCACGCTCTACCCCGGGTCCTGGAGCGAGTGGTGCAGCGACGCCAGCCGCCCGATGGCCAGGGCTTGACGGCTGTCAATGCGGGCGCGGTCGATTGCAGGACACTGCAGTCACCCCATCCCCCGGAGTCACCGCCATGTACAAGCGCGTCCTGTTTCCCACCGACGGCTCGGACATCACCCGCAAGGCGCTGCAGCACGCGCTGAGCCTGGCGCGACTGAACAGCGCCGAACTGGTGGTGGTCTCCGTGAAGGAGCCCTTCCCCTACAGCGCGATCTCCGAGATGCAGCCGGCGCCGCCGCAGGAGTTCTACGACGCGCAGGAGCGCGTGGCCCTGGCGCGCGTGAACGAAGCGCTGGCCGCAGCGGAAGCCGCAGGCGTCCCGGCCCGCGGGCAGACGGTCGAGGCCCTGCACGCCTGGGAAGCCATCCTGGACCAGGCCCAGCAGCAGGGCTGTGACGTCGTCGTCATGGCCTCGCATGGCCGACGCGGCGTGAGCGCATTGCTGCTGGGCAGCGAAACCCAGAAGGTGCTGACGCACAGCACACTGCCGGTGCTGGTAGTGCGCTGACGCCACCCGCGCGGGCGGTGGGCGCCAGTACGAGCCCCAGTACGAGCCTCAGTACGAGCCTCAGTGCGAGCGTCAATGCGTCATCAATGCGCGTGGCTGCCGTGCAGCAGCGCCCGCGCCAGCGTCACCAGCAGCAGCCCGGCGCCCAGCCAGCCCACCTGCGTCAGCGTCTCGCGCCAGTTCAGGCGTTGCTGCAGCTGCGGCAGAAGATCAGCCACGGCGACGTAGATGAAACTGCTGGACGCCACCACCAGCAGGAAGGGCAGCAGGTCTTCCCAGGGCTGCACGAGGTAGAAGCCCAGCACGCCCCCGACCACGGCCGCCAGGCCTGAGAGGGCATTGAAGAACAGCGCCTTGCGGCGCGAGAAGCCGGCGTTCAGCAGCACGATGTAGTCGCCGGCTTCCTGCGGGATCTCGTGCGCCGCCACGGCCAGCGCCGTGGCCACGCCCAGCTTGGGATCGGCGATGAAGGCCGCGGCGATGATCACGCCGTCGCAGAAGTTGTGCACCGCGTCGCCCACCAGCACGCTCAGGCCGCCGCGCCCGGCCTGCTGGGCGTCGAAATGGTGGTGATGGTCGTGGCCGTCGCCTTCGTGGTGGTGCACATGGCGGTAGAGCTCGGCCTTTTCCAGCAGCCAGAAGAACAGCAGGCCGCCCAGCAAGGTGGCAAACAGCGTCTGCGGGCTGGCCGATCCTTCGAAGGCTTCCGGCAGCACGTGCAGCAGCGACGTGCCCAGCAGCACCCCGGCCGACAGGCTGACCATGCTCTTGACCACGCGGCTGAGCAGGGTGACGGACAACGCCGCCGCGATGAACACCGAAAGAAGGCCGCCGATGGCCGTGGCGGCAATGATGTAGGCAAGGGTCATCCAGGGATGCTACCCAGCCTGTCAAGCGCGGCGCAGCGGTGCGAGCGCTGCGCCGCGGGGCCGGGCCTCAGGCCACGCCGTGGGCCTTGAACCAGTCCAGCGCGCGCTGCCAGCCGTCTTCGGCGGCCTCCTTGCGGTAGCTGGGGCGGTAGTCGGCGTGGAAGGCATGCGGCGCGTCGGGGTAGATCACGAACTGGCTCTTCTGCGCCGCAGCGCTGCCCTTGGCCAGCGCGGCCTTCATCTGCTCCACGCTGTCCAGCGGGATGCCGGTGTCCTTCTCGCCGTACAGGCCCAGCACCGGCCCGGCCAGGCGGCCCACGACATCGACCGGATGGGTCGGCGTGTTGGGATTGGGCTGACCCACCAGGCGGCCGTACCAGGCCACGCCAGCGCGGATGCCCGGGTTGTGCGCGCTGTACATCCAGGTGATGCGCCCACCCCAGCAGAAGCCCGTGATGCCGGCCTTGCCGGTATCGAAGCCCTGGGCCTTGGCCCAGGCCAGCGTGGCGTCCAGGTCGCCCATGACCTGGCTGTCGGGGACCTTGCTGATGACCTCGGCGATGAGCTTGCCGATCTCGCCATACGCCTTGGCATCGCCCTGGCGCACGAAGAGCTCGGGCGCGATCGCGCAATAGCCGGCCTGGGCGAAGCGGCGTGCGACATCGGCGATGTACTCGTGCACGCCGAAGATCTCGCTGATCACCAGCACCACGGGCGCCTGGGGCCGGTTGGCCGGCGCGGCGCGGTAGGCCGGCATCTTGAAGTCGCCCACCGGGATGCTGACCTCACCCACCAGCAGGCCGGTGCCGGGGGTCTTCACCACGCTTTGCGCCAGCACCGGCAACACCGCCGCAGCGAAGCCCGTGCCCACCGCCGTGCGTACGAAGCTGCGACGGTCCGGCGTGCTGTCCAGCGGGCCGTGGGCAGGCACGAGCGTGTCGAATTCTTCCTTCAGCATGGGGGTCTCCGGGGGTGGTGCGGCGGGGCCAGATTGTGGGCTGCCGCGCGAGATCCCGTTGGCACAATGCGCCCATGCAAGAACGCCCCAACACCGGCGGGCCCCTGGCCGCCATCGACATGGGATCCAACAGCTTCCGCCTGGAAGTGGCACAGATCCAGCACGGGCGCTACCGACGCGTCGATTACCTGAAGGAAACCGTGCGCCTGGGCGCCGGCCTGGACGCCGAAGGCCTGCTGACCGAAGAAGCCGTGCAGCGCGGCCTGGCCTGCCTGCGGCGGTTTGCGGCGCGACTGACCGGCTTCGAACCCGGCCAGGTGCGGGCGGTGGCCACGCAGACGCTGCGCGAGGCGCGCAACCGCAATGCCTTCCTGCTGCGCGCGCAAGAGGCGCTGGGGTTCCCGATCGAGGTGATCTCAGGCCGCGAGGAAGCCCGGCTCATCTATGCCGGCGTGGCGCAGATGCAGCCCAGCGAAGAACGCCGGCTGGTCATCGACATCGGCGGCCGTTCGACCGAACTCATCCTGGGCCAGGGCCGGGTGCCGCAGGTGGCAGAGAGCTACGGTGTGGGCTGCGTCAGCCTGTCGATGCGGTTCTTCGGCGACGGCCGGTTGACCGAGAGCGCCTTCCGTGCCGCCCAGGTGGCCGCAGGCGCTGAACTGGAAGAAGCGCTGCAGCCCTTCGCGCCCCAGCGCTGGGACGTGGCGCTGGGCTCGTCGGGCACGGCCGGCGCGGTGGCCGGGCTGCTGCAGGCCGCCGGCGTGAGCGACGGCCGCATCACCCCCGACGGCCTGCGCTGGTGCATCGAACGCTGCATAGCCGCCGGTCACCTGGACCGCCTGTCGCTGCCGGGCCTGAAGCCCGAGCGCCACGCCGTGCTGCCAGGCGGGCTGGCGATCCTGTACACGCTGGCCGCGCACTTCGACATCGGCACACTCTGGCCGGCCAAGGGCGCGCTGCGCCAGGGCGTGATCGTCGACCTGAACGAGCGCATCGAAGCGCAGCAGCGCACGCGCCCGGGCGACATGCGCGACGCCAGCGTGGCCGAGCTGCAGAGCCGCTTTGCCGTCGATACGGGCCAGGCGGCGCGCGTCGCGTCGGTGGCGCTGACGCTGTTCGATGCCGTTCAGGCCGCGCTGCCTGAAGCCAGCGCCGCCGTCGCGGCCAGCGCCGGCAACGAAGTGCGCCGTGAACTGGCGTGGGCCTGCGCGCTGCACGAGATCGGCCTGATGGTCTCGCACCACGACCACCATCGCCACAGCGCCTACCTGCTGGCCCATGTCGATGCACCAGGCTTTTCGCAGAGCCAGCAGCGCCGCATCGGCGACCTGGTGCTGGCGCAGCGCGGCGGGCTGCGCAAGATCGAACCCCAGCTGGCCAGCGAGGCCTTTGCCTGGCAGGTGCTGTGCCTGCGGCTGGCCGCGATCAAGTGCCATGCGCGGGGCGAGGTCAGCCCGCGCGCGCTGGCGTTGCGCGCGAAGGGGCGCGAAGCGCGCCTGGCCTTCACGCCGGAATGGGCCGCCAGCCACCCGCGCACCCTGTACCTGCTGCAGGAGGAAGCCGACATCTGGGCACGCAGCGGGCCGCTGAAGCTGATGCTGCCAGCGCTCTAGGGCCGTCGTCAGCCCGCGATGGGGCACCGGGGTGCCTACAGCAGATCCGGCCCCACCACCGCGTGCAGCACCACCTGCACCACGCCATCACGCTCACGCGCCCGCAGCCACCACACGCCACCCTTCTTGACGGCCCACGGCAGCGGCTGGCCGGTGGCCAGGTAGGCCGCCGCCAGGCCCAGCGTGGGCTGGTGGCCGACCACGAGCACGGGCTCGCGCGCGTCGGGCCAGCGCACCGAATGCAGCAGCGCGTCGACCGTGCCGTCCGGGGCCAGGGCATCCAGGGTCTTGAACTTGCGGTCCAGCGCCTGGGCCGTCTGCTGGGTGCGCCGCGCCGGGCTCACGAGTACGCGCGCGGTGCTGGGCAGCTGGCGGTTGAGCCACGCGGCCATGCGCTGGGCCTGGCGTTCACCCTTGGGGGTGAGGGCGCGGTCCAGGTCGGTCTGGACCTCGCGCATCTCGAAGGCTTCGGCGTGCCGCCACAGGATCAGGTCCATGCGCTGGGGTCTCGGGTTGGGCGCGCGGTGCGGGGCCGGCCGGGATTCAGGTGTAGCGCTGCATCAAGGCCTGCTGGGCGCTGAGGCCCCCGCCTGCCGGCGCGGCCACGCGGCGGTAGCGGCCTTCGCTGTCCAGCAGCCAGGCGTCCAGGCTGTCATGCAGGTAGGGCACCAGGGCCTCGTCGATGACGCGCTGGCGCAGCACCGGGTCGCGCACCGGCCAGGCCACTTCGATGCGGCGGAACATGTTGCGGCTCATCCAGTCGGCGCTGCTCAGGTAGAGGACCTCGTCAGCGTCGCCGTCGCCCCAGCGGAAATACATCGCCCGCGTGTGCTCCAGGAAGCGGCCGACGACCGAGCGCACGCGGATGTTGTCCGTGTGCCCCGGCAGGCCCGGCGGCAGCATGCACGCGCCGCGCACGATGAGATCGATGCTGGCACCAGCCTGGCTGGCCGCGGCCAGGCCCTGCATCAGGGCCGGATCGGTGAGGGCGTTGACCTTCACGACGATGCGCGCCGGCTTGCCGGCCCGCGCCGCATCCGCCACCTGCCGCATGTGCCGCATGAAGCGGCGGTGCAGCAGGAAAGGCGCCGTCACCAGCTGCTGCGGCGCCTTCACGCGCGTCTGGCTGGCCAGCTGCAGGAAGACGGCGTCGGCGTCGGCCGTCAGGCCGGGCTCGGCGGTCAGGCAGCCCATGTCGGTGTAGACGCGTGCGGTCTTCGGGTTGTAGTTGCCGGTGCTCAGGTGCGCGTAGCGGCGCAGCACCCCGCCTTCGCGCCGCGTCACCAGCAGCATCTTGGCGTGCGTCTTCAGGCCCACGATGCCGTAGACCACCTGCGCGCCCACGGCTTCCAGGCGCTCGGCCCAGTTGATGTTGGCTTCCTCGTCGAAGCGCGCCTTCAGCTCGACCACGGCCAGCACTTCCTTGCCACGGCGCGCGGCCTCGATCAGCAGATCGCCCAGCACGCTCTGTGCGCCAGTGCGGTAGATCGTCTGCTTGATCGCCAGCACCTGCGGGTCTTCGACGGCCTCGCGCAGGAACTGCACGACGGGTTCGAAGCTTTCGAACGGGTGGTGCAGCAGCACGTCACGCTGACGCAACTGCTCGAAGATGCTCACCCCCGGTGAGAGGGCCGCGCTGGGCCAGGCGGCCTCGAAGGCCGGGAAGCGCAGCGCATCGGCATCGGCCTGGTCGATGAGCTGGTTCAGCCGCACCAGGTTGACCGGGCCGTTGACGCGGTACAGCGCCACCTCGGGCAGCGCGAACTGCTGCAGCAGGAAGCGGCTGAGCACCTCCGGGCAGGTGCTGGTGACTTCCAGCCGGATCGCCTGGCCGTAGTTGCGCGTCGTCAGGCCGCGCCGCAGCGCCTGGCGCAGGTTGGTGACGTCGTCGGCGTCGACTTCCAGATCGCTGTCGCGCGTGACGCGGAACTGGCTGAAGGACTGCACCGTGCGGCCCGGGAACAGCTCCGCCAGGTGGGCGCGGATCACGCTGGTCAGCAGTACGAAGCCTTGCTGCCCGTCGCACACCGCCTCGGGCAGCCGGATGACGCGCGGCAGCACGCGCGGCACCTTGACGATGGCGATCTGGTTGTCGCGGCCGAAGGCGTCGCGCCCGTCGAGCTGGGCGATGAAGTTCAGGCTCTTGTTGGCCACCTGCGGGAAGGGGTGGCTCGGGTCCAGGCTGACGGGCACCAGCAGCGGGCGCACCTGGGCGTCGAAGAATTCGGCCACCCACGCGCGCTGCGCCGCGTTGCGCTCGGCGTGGTTGAGCACGACGATGCCCTGCTGCGCCAGCGCGGGCATGAGCTCGTCGTTGAAGACGGCGTACTGCTCGTCGATCAGCTCGTGGGCAGCACCGGCCACCGCGGCCAGATCGGCATGTGAGACACCGCTGCCGGGCTGGCGTACGGCCTCGATGAAGTCGGCGACGCGGACTTCGAAAAACTCGTCGATGTTGCTGCTGACGATCGTCAGGTAGCGCAACCGCTCGAGCAGCGGCACGTCGGTACGCCGGGCCTGGGCCAGCACGCGCCGGTTGAACTGCAGGATCGAGCGCTCGCGGTTCAGCAGGGGCAGGCTACCGGCAGCCGCAGGCGCCAGCGCGGTGGGGGCAGGCGCCGCAGCAGCCGGCCGGGCATCGTCGTTCATCCGCGGAGTGTAGACAGCCCGGAAGACAAAGCCGTGACATCGCCCCGCCACCGCGCAGGGCCAGCGGCGCCCCTTCGACGCTACTTCAGCGAATTGGCCAGGAAGGCCTGCAGGCGCGGGCTGCGCGGGTTGGCCAGCACCTCGCGCGGGTGGCCCTGCTCCTCGATCTGGCCCTGGTGCAGGAAGACCAGGTGGTTGCTGACCTCGCGCGCGAAGCTCATCTCGTGCGTGACGACGATCATCGTGCGGCCTTCCTCGGCCACGCCGCGCATCACGCGCAGCACTTCGCCTACCAGTTCCGGGTCCAGTGCCGAGGTGGGCTCGTCGAACAGCATCACCTGGGGTTCCATGGCCAGCGCGCGCGCGATCGCCACGCGCTGCTGCTCGCCACCCGAAAGATGAGCCGGGTAGGCGTCCTGCCGGTGCGCCACGCCCACGCGCTGCAGGTAGCGTTGAGCGCGCTCCACGGCCTCGGCCTTCGACAGGCCCAGCACCTGCATCGGCGCTTCGATGACGTTTTCCAGCGCCGTCATGTGCGCCCACAGGTTGAAGTGCTGGAACACCATCGCCACCTGACTGCGCAGCCGCTGCAGCTGTGCCGGGTCGCGCGCCTTCAGCGCACCGGTCTTGTCGGGCACCAGATCGAGCGCCTGGCCGTCGACGATGATGCGGCCGGCGTTGGGCTGCTCCAGCAGGTTCAGACAGCGCAGGAAGGTGCTCTTGCCGCTGCCGCTGGAGCCGATCATGGAGATCACGTCGCCCTGGCGCGCCTGCACGGTCACGCCCTTCAGCACTTCGTTGCTGCCGTAACGCTTGTGGATGTCCTCGGCCTGCAGCAGCAGGGGCCTGGCGCTGGGGTTGTTCATGCGACCACCGTTCAACTGCTCAAGAGCTTGCCCGTGCGCGCCAGCGTGGTGCCGGCGATCTTGCACAGGCGCTTGCCTGGCGTGGCCCAGCGCGTGGCGATGCGGGCATACAGCAGCCCGGCAGACTGCGCCCGCAGCGTGTGGATCTCGCCGGTGTCCACGTCCACCACGTCGGCCACGGCTTCGCCGGCGGCAATCCGATCGCCGGGTTCCCGGTGGAAGACGATCACGCCCGCGCAGGGCGCGGTCAGCGGCTCGGATCCGGCCAGTGGCGTGGGCTGGCACAGGGCGCGCGGCAGCGCCGCGGCCGGCCCAGCCACTGCGCCCTGGTGGCGCAGGAAGGCAATGATCGCGGCCGCATCCTGCTGCGCCAGCGCGTGGCTGGTGTCGGCTTCGCCCCGCAGTTCGACGGTGACGCTGAAGCACGCCGGCGGCACCGGCAGCGGCGCAAAGCGCTCGGCCAGCAGCAGCCAGGGCCGGCTGCAGGCTTCGTCGAAGGGCGAATCGCCGCTCTCGGTGGCCAGCAGCACGGCCTGCGCGCCCAGCAGCGCGCCCAGAGCGCTGGCCTGCTCGGCATGCGGCGTCAGCGCATAGAGGTGCATCACGGCCTGGCTGTCGCAGTGCAGGTCCAGCACGATGTCGCTGTCGATGGCCAGGCCCACCAGCTTGTGCTTCAGGTCCTGCGCCGTGCCCAGGCTGTGCAGCTGGCGCGCGGCCTGGCGCAGCGCAGCACGGATCAGGCGCACGTTGGCCTGCGCGTCAGCCCCCAGCTGGCCCTGCAGCAGATCACCCGCGGCCGCGGCCAGGTCAGGGTGGAAGCGGTTGAAGTTGAGCCCGTCGCCCAGGTCGAAACGGCCCTGGTGCTGCCCCAGCGGATGCTGCGCCAGGCCCAGGGGGTTGGCGTAGGGCACCAGCTGCACTTCGCCCAGCAGCTGGCCTGCGTCTTCCAGCGCCTGCAACTGGCGGCGCAGCTGCTGCGCGACCAGCAGGCCGGGGACTTCATCGGCATGCAGGGCGGCCTGGATGGTGACCTTGGGGCGCCCGCCGGGCGGCCCGAAGCGGTGCACGGTGAGCGTGGGGTGATGGCCGGGGGCGGGGGGCGCCAGGGCCAGGGTTTCGGTGTGCATGCAGGGTCAGGGGGTTTGGGGGCGGGGGGCCGCGGCGGGCGCCCCAGGCGCCGGGCGGCGCTCGGTCTGCAGGTGGCGCAGGAAGCGCCGCTCCAGCAGCTTGAAGGCGCCCACCATCGAGAAGGTGAGCGCGAAATAGATCACCGCCGCAGTGCCGAAGGCTTCCACCGGCAGCAGGTGGTTGGCATAGACGTCGCGGGCCACACGCGTCACGTCCACCAGCGTCACGGTGCTGGCGATCGCGGTGGCGTGCATCATCCCGACGACTTCGTTGCTGTACTGCGGCAGTGCCCGCCGCAACGCGCTGGGCAGCAGGATGCGGGTGTACAGCTTGCGGCCGGCCAGGCCGTAGGCCCGCGCGGCTTCCACCTCGCCATGGGGCGTGGCGCGCAGCGCACCGGCAAAGATCTCGGTCGTGTAGGCCGTGGTGTTGATGGCGAACGCCAGCCAGGCGCAGAACCAGGCTTCGCGCAACAGCGGCCACAACACGCTCTCGCGCAACCCCTCGAACTGCGCGAAGCCGTAGTAGACGATGAACAGCTGCACCAGCAACGGCGTGCCGCGCACGACGTACGTAAACAGCCACACCGGCCCCCAGACCCAGCGCCGCGTCGAGACGCGCGCCACCGCCAGCGGCACGCTGAGCACGAAGCCGGTGGCCACGCTGATGACCAGCAGCGTGAGGCAAACGCGCAGCCCCGAAGCGAACTCGGGCAGGCTCTGCTGGATGACTTGCCAGTCCATGCGGTCAGAAGCTCACGGTCTTGACACCCAGGCTGTAGCGCTTTTCCAGCCGCGACAGCAGGAAGATCGACACCGTGGTGATGGCCAGGTAGATGCCGGCGATGGCGACGAAGAAGGTGAAAGGTTCGCGCGTGGCGGCCGAAGCCAGGTTGGCGCGGTGCACCATGTCGTCCAGCCCGATGATGGACACCAGCGCGGTGGCCTTCACCATCACCAGCCAGTTGTTCGAGAAGCCCGGGATCGCATGCCGCACCATCTGCGGCAGCAGGATGCGTTGCCAGATCTGCCGGCGCGTCATGCCGTAGGCCTGCGCGGCTTCGGCCTGGCCGCGCGGGATGGCCAGGATCGCGCCGCGGAAGGTCTCGGTCAGGTAGGCGCCGTAGATGAAGCCGATCGTCAGTACGCCAGCGGTGAAGGGCGGCACGTCGATGTAATCCCAGCCGCGTGCCTCGACGATGTCGTTCAGCAGGATCTGCCCGCCGTAGAAGATGGCCAGCATCAGCACCAGTTCAGGCAGGCCGCGGATGACGGTCGTGTAGGCCTCGGCCAGCCAGCGCACCGTGCGCGAGGGCGAGAGTTTGGCCGCCGCGCCCAGGAGTCCGAACACGCAGGCCGCCGCCAGCGACAGCGCCGCCACGCTGAGCGTGACCCACAGGCCGCCCAGGATGGCGGGCAGGTAGCCGTGCAGCATGTAGGTGTCCTCGGGTGGGGGGTGAGTCGTGGGCGGCGCGATCAGTTGCCGCCGGAGACGTCGAAATCGAAGTACCGGGCCGCCAGCTTCTGGTAGCTGCCGTCGGCCTTCATCGCCTTCAGCGCGGCGTTGACCTGCTGGCGCAGTGCATCTTCGCCCTTGCGGAAGGCAATGCCCACGCCACCGCCGCCACCTTCCAGCCGCACCAGCGGGCCGAGTTGCGCGTAGCCCTTGCCCTGCGGCTTGGACAGGAAGGCATCGCCCGACACCACCGACGAGCCGAAGCCGACGTCGGCACGGCCGGCGGCCAGTTCCAGGTAGACATCGGTTTCGCGCGCCACCAGCAGCACCGGGCTGCCCGGGTACCTGGCCGCCACGTGCAGGGCGCGCGGGGTGTTGCGCAGCACGGCGATGCGCTTGCCCTTCAGGGCCGCCGGGCTGGCGTCAGGGAAGGCGCCGACGCGCGCCACCCAGCGCGAAGGCACGTCGTAGTACGGGTCGCTGAAGTCCGCCACCTTGCGGCGCTCGTCGCTGATCGTCATGGACGCCACGATCATGTCGAACTTCCTCGCCCGCAGCGCCGGCATCATGCCGTCCCATTCTTGCTGCACCAGGGTGCAGGGGCGCTGCAGGCGTTCGCACAGCGCACGCGCGATGTCGATGTCGAAGCCGCTGAGCTGGCCATCGGGCCCGAGCTTGGAAAACGGCGGGTAGTTGCCTTCCACGCCCACGCGCAGCGCTTGCTGGGCCAGGGCCGGGGCACAGGTGGCCAGCGCCAGGGCAGCGGTGGCCAGAAAAGCCCTGAGAGTGTCGCGACGCATCGTCATGGCCGGGGTTGTACCCGCTGCCACCCAGCACGGCCAGGGGCCGGCCGGCCCGGCGTCGGACTTCGGCAAGTCCGTGTCGCTTGCGTCAAACTGCCAGCAGGGTCTGGCGGTAGTGCAGCAGTTCGTCTATCGATTCGTGCACGTCCGCCAGCGCGGTGTGCGACTGCGCCTTCTTCAGGCCCACCAGGGCCGCCGGCTTCCAGCGCTTGGCCAGTTCCTTCAGCGTGCTGACGTCCAGGTTGCGGTAATGGAAGAAAGCTTCCAGCGCCGGCATGCTGCGCGCCAGGAAACGCCGGTCCTGGCAGATGCTGTTGCCGCACATCGGGCTCTTGCCCGCAGGCACGTAGGCCTGCAGGAAGGCGATCACCGCGGCTTCGGCGGCGGCCTCGTCGATGGCGCTGCTGCGCACGCGGTCGATCAGGCCGCTGCGGCCGTGCGTGCCCTTGTTCCAGGCGTCCATGCCGTCGAGCACGGCATCGGTCTGGTGAATCGCGAACACCGGGCCTTCGATGCGCACCGTCAGCTGCGGGTCGGTGACGACGACAGCGACTTCGATGATGCGGTCGCGGTCGGTGTCCAGGCCCGTCATTTCCAGATCGATCCAGATCAGGTTCTGGTCGCTGCAGGCCAGGGCAGCGGGGGCGGCAGGGGTCACGGGCTCAGTCATGCGCCGGATTCTCGCCCAAGCCTAAACTCCAGCCCCATGCAGTCCGACACCCTCACGCTGGCCTTCGTGGCCGCCCTGCTGGCCAGCCTGGCCACCAAGCTCTGGCTGGCCACGCGGCAGATGCGGCATGTGGCCGCCCACCGCGACACGGTGCCTGCGGCCTTCGCCAACACGGTGACGCTGGCAGCCCACCGCAAGGCCGCCGACTACACGCTGGCCAAGGGCCGGCTGGGCCTGCTGGCCCTGGCGCTGGGCACCACCGTGCTGCTGGGCTGGACGCTGCTGGGCGGCCTGGACGCGCTGAACACGCTGCTGCTCAACAACGTGCAGCCGCGGCTGGGCGATCTGGGGTATCAGCTGGCCCTGCTCGTGGCCTTCGTGCTGATCGGATCGCTGATCGAGCTGCCGCTGGACTGGTACAGCACCTTTCGCGTCGAACAGCAGTTCGGCTTCAACCGCATGACGCTGCGCCTGTGGCTGGCCGACCTGGCCAAGGGCACGGCCGTCGGTGCGCTGATCGGGCTGCCGCTGGCCGCCGGCATCCTGTGGATCATGGGCCATTCGGGCGGGCTGTGGTGGCTGTACGCCTGGCTGGCCTGGGTCGGGTTCAACCTGGTGCTGCTGGTGCTGTACCCGACGGTGATCGCACCGATGTTCAACAAGTTCGAGCCGCTGCCTGACGAAGCCCTGAAGACCCGTGTGCAGGCCCTGATGCAGCGCTGCGGCTTTGCCGCCAAGGGCCTGTTCGTGATGGATGGCAGCAAGCGCTCGGCGCATGCCAACGCGTACTTCACGGGCCTGGGCGCGGCCAAGCGCGTGGTGTTTTTCGACACCCTGCTGCAGCGGCTGTCGCCCGGCGAGGTGGAAGCCGTCCTCGCACACGAGCTGGGCCACTTCAAGCGCCGGCATGTCGTCAAGCGCATGGTGGCGATTTTCGCCATGAGCCTGCTCGGGCTGGCCCTGCTGGGCTGGCTGGCCGGCCAGAGCAGCTTCTACGCCGGTCTGGGCGTGGCGCTGAACCTTGGCGCGCCGAACGACGCGCTGGCGCTGATCCTCTTCATGCTGGTGCTGCCGCCGTTCACCTTCTTCATCTCGCCGCTGATGGCGCATGTCTCGCGCGTGCATGAGTTTGAAGCCGACGCCTATGCCTGCGCGCAGGCCGACGGCCGCGATCTGGCGCGCGCGCTGCTCAAGCTGCACGAAGACAACGCCGCCACGCTGACACCCGATCCGCTGTACGCGCGCTTCTACTATTCGCACCCGCCCGCCAGCGAGCGGCTGGCCGCCCTGCCCGCGCCCGCCACGGCCTGAGCCTGCCACCCTGACGCCAACGCCCCTGGACGCCCCCCGCCCGCCCCAAACCGCCCATGTCCGCCCTTGCCCAACAGCACTGCCAGCCGATGGAAGGCCAGCCGGCCCTCGCGCCCGACGAGATCGACCGACTGCTGGCGGCCGTGCCCGGCTGGGCGCTGGTGGACGGCGCGATCGAGAAGCGCTACGGGTTCGCGGATTTCCACCGCACGATCGCCTTCGTCAACGCGCTGGCCTGGATCGCCAATGCCGAAGACCACCACCCCGACCTGCAGGTGAGCTACGGCCATTGCACGGTGCGCTTCAACACGCATTCGGTGAACGGCATCTCGATCAACGACTTCATCTGCGCGGCCAAGGTCGACGCGCTGCTGGCTTGAACCCTGCCCGCGTCGTCGCCGCGCACGGGCGACAGGTGATGGTGGAAACGCCCGAAGGCCAGCGCGTGCGCTGCCAGACCCGCGGCAAGAAGAGCGAGCTCGTGGTGGGCGACCAGGTGCGCTGGGCCGTCACGGGCGACGGCGGCGTGATCGAGGCGCTGGAGCCGCGGCGCAACCTGCTGTACCGCCAGGACGACTGGCGCACCAAGAGCTTCGCTGCCAACTTGGATCAGGTGCTGGTGCTGGTAGCCGGCGAGCCGATGTTCAGCGAAACCCAGCTCGCGCGGGCGCTGATCGCCGCCCGTGCGGAAGGCATCCAGGTGACCATCGGCCTGAACAAGATCGACCTGCCTGCCGCAGCCACAGCGCGCGAGCGTCTGGCCCCGTACCGCGCGATGGGCGTGCCTTGGGTGGAGCTGGCGCTGAAGACCGACCCGGCCGGAGCCCGCCACCTGCTGGCGCCGGTGCTGGAAGGGCGCACGACCCTCGTGCTGGGCCCCAGCGGCACGGGCAAGAGCACCTTGATCAACCTGCTGGTGCCCGAGGCCGCGGCCCAGGTGGGCGAGATCTCGCAGGCCCTGCAAAGCGGCCGCCACACCACCACCAGCACCACCTGGTACTGGCTGGACGCCGCGCGCCAGGCTGCGCTGATCGATTCCCCCGGGTTCCAGGAATTCGGCCTGCGCCAGATCGCTGCCGAGCAGTTGGCCGGCCTGATGCCCGATCTGGCTGCGGCGCTGGGTCATTGCCGCTTCTACAACTGCACGCACCGGCAAGAGCCCGGTTGCGGCGTCCGCGCCGCCGCCGAGCGCGGGGACATCAGCCCCTGGCGCATGCGCATCTACGACGAGCTCTACGAAGAGCTCTCGCGGCCGCGGTACTGAAGCCGGCCGTACGCCAGCCTCGCCAGGGCGGGCATCAGCCCAGCACGTTGGCCAGCGACAGCAGCGCCACCAGCAGCATCCACAGCACCACCGAGCGCCAGACCAGGCCGACCACGCTCTGCAGATGGCCCGTCTGCGGCGGCAGGCCGGCCGTCGAGCCTTCGGCGCTGGCCGTGCCCGCGCCGCTGCCGGCGCTGAAGGTCTTGCTGCGGTCCGGCGTCACGCCGGGCGCCGCCACCCCGCCCAGCCGTACGCCCACCGCGCCCGCGGCCGCCGCCAGGATCACGCCCTCGTTCGGATACAGCCACAGGCCCGCATCGCGCCGCCAGCTGTTGATGGCTTCCTCGAAGTTGCCGACCACGGCAAAGCCGAAGGCCGTCAGGCGCGAAGGCACGTGGTCGATGAGGGCGAACAGCCGGCGCGACAGGGCCAGCAGCTCGTCATTGGCCGGTGCATCCAGGCTGCGCTGACGGTAGCCCCAGTAGCGGCTGGAAAACTCCGCCATGCGGTAGACCACCGCCCCCAGCGGCCCCAGGCCCAGGGCCGAGAAGACCACGAACCAGAAAAAGACACCGAAGACATGCCGGTGGGCGGCCAGCAACGCATGCTCGATGACATGGCGCAGCACCTCGGTGCGCGGCAGCTCGCTGGCATCCAGGTGGCGCCATTCGGCCAGCAGCCGGCGTGCTTCGCGCTCGTCGTTGGCTTCGAGCGCCGCGCCGATGTCGGTGTAGTAGTGGCTGAACTGGCGGAAGCCCAGCGTCAGGTACAGCAGCGCGACGTCCAGCGCCAGGGCGAGCAGCAGGCTGTACTGCGACACCAGCAGGTACAGCGCAGTGGCGATCAAGGCCGGCACGCCGACGGAGATGCCCCACACGATGCCGGCGTGATGCGGCTTGCCGGCGTCGAAGTTGCGGCCCGTCCAGCGCACCCACGCCATCAGGGCGTCGTGCACCCAGTTGTCGCGCGGCAGCGGCTTGAGTTGCTCGATCAGCAGCGCGAACAGGACGGCAAAGAAACTCATCGCCGCCGATCATAGCGAGCGCCCTGCCCCGGCCTGCCAGCCGGATGCCCGGGGCTAGCGCGAGAGGAACCGGTAGAGATTGCGCAGCATCGCCGCAGTGGCACCCCAGATGAAGTACTCGCGCTGCTGCCCGTCGCTGCCCCGGCCTTGCCAGGGCATCGAAAGGAACTGGCGCTCGATGCCCTCGGCCTGGAAGACATGGCGCTGGTGATGCGCCGGCGTCATGAGGTGCTGAAGCGGCACTTCGAAGGCCTCGGCGACCTCGAACTCGTCCAGTCGCAGGACAGGCGCGGGTGGCAGCAAGGCCACCACGGGCGTGACGACAAAGCGTGTGACCGTGGTGTAAGGGGGCAAGGTGCCCAGGACATCCACTTGCTGCCGTGGCAGCCCGACTTCTTCTTCGGCTTCGCGCAGCGCCGTGGCCGCGGCGTCAGCGTCTGCAGGCTCCTGGCGGCCACCCGGGAAGCTGATCTGCCCGGCGTGGTCACGCAGGTGATCGGTGCGGCGCGTCAGCAGCACCTGCCAGCCGTGGGGGCGCGGCACCAGGCCCACCAGCACGGCGGCGGCGGCGGGTTGGCGGTCGCTGGGCCAGGGTCCATCGCCTTCGAATTCAGGCGTCCAGCCGGGCTTTGCGCCGCGAAAGCGGGCCCGAAGGCCCTGCGCGTCCAGCCCCTGCACGTCAAGTGCAGGCAGATGCGCATCCGTTCCCGCCACGGGCACGGCGCGTGGGTCCAGGATGCGTGGGCGGGTCATCCGGGGAAGTCCACTTTTGCGGCGGCCGGCTCTGCCGGGTCGCGTCGAAAGCTCGCTTCGCGCTGGCGCGCGAACCGCAGCGGCGCTGCGGCAGGGGCTGCGCTCAGGCGAGCTTTTCCTTGATGCGGGCCGACTTGCCGCTGCGCTGGCGCAGGTAGTACAGCTTGGCGCGGCGAACGTCGCCACGGCGCTTGACCTCGACGCTGGCGATCAGCGGGCTGTAGGTCTGGAACGTACGCTCCACGCCTTCGCCGCTGCTGATCTTGCGCACGATGAAGCTGCTGTTCAGGCCGCGGTTGCGCTTGGCGATGACCACGCCCTCGTAGGCCTGCACGCGCTTGCGCGTGCCTTCGACCACGTTCACGCTCACGATGACGGTGTCGCCGGGCGAGAAATCGGGGATGGTGCGGTTCAGGCGAGCGATCTCTTCCTGTTCCAGGGTGGCGATGATGTTCGACATGCTTTCTCCGGATTCGATCTTGCCCAGGCGGTGTGGAGTTGGGGTGGTGGGCGCTGGCGGTTGGCGAGTGGCTCCCGGGCAGCGCCCTGCCTGGCAGAGGATCGAAAAGCCTTTGAGTATAGCCCGGCGGCCCTGACCGATGGCCTCCAGGGTGCCAGCAAAGGCACGCCTGGCTGGGAAATCAAGGCCCGGTGGCGAGCCCGAAGTTCCAGAACTCGTCGCGATTGCCAATGCCGTTGCGCCTGACGCTGTTGGCCGGCAGATCGAAGCCCACCACGCCCGTGGTGTTGGGCGGCGGCGTGTACTGGAAGGTGTAGACATCGGGCTGACCCGCAGCGGATGTCCGGGTGAACGCGCTCGCCGAGCCAGGGGAAATCGTGAGGGGGTTGCTCGTCAGCGCGGTGTCCAGCGCGCCGCTGAAGCTCAGCGTCACCAGACCCGGCCCGGTGATGAAGCCCAGCGCATTGACGGGGCCGCCGAACCGCAGCGTGACCGCTGGCGGCAGCGTGTCGTAGGGCTGCGTGAACACATACGTCACGGTGTTCGAAACGCGGCCATCGACATCGCGGTAGGCCCCCGGGGGCACGCGCAGGTCGATCAGGCCCTGTGCACTGGCATTCGGGCGGATGCGCACACTGAAGGTGCGGTCGTTCAGCCGCGTGAAGCTGCCTGCCTCGGTGCTGCCGCCGCTGAGCGAAAAGGCCAGGGTACCGCTGGGCAGCAGCACGGCGTCCGAGAAGAAGAAGGTGACCGTGAAAACGCCCCGGGCATCGCCCAGCACGTCGCCACGGATGTCCAGCGAAGGGGCGACCGAAGCCGGCGGCGGCCCGTCGTTGCTGCTGCCACCGCCGCCACACCCTGCGAGTGCCAGTGCACCGGCAGCGGCCAGCCAGCGCCGGCGGGCCCGGAGCGACGCCAGGGGTTCATCGCGGAAGGCCTGGGGCTGGGCGGCGGATCTCGATTCCTTCTTCGACACGGATGGCTCCTGCTGTGTGATCGCGCCGCTGCCTTGCGGCGCCGCGGGATTATTCACTGTCGCTAGACCGGAGCCCGACCCGGGCGTGGTGCCTGTGCTGGGGCGGGCCGTATCGCCGGCCTAGGGCGGGGGCGTTTCCAGGCTGGCCAGGAACCGCTCGTCAGCGGGCTGCAGGCGCCCGGCCGCACGTGCTGCGGCGATCAGGTCTGGCCGGCGCCGGGCGGTGGCGACCAGCGCCTGCTCGCGCCGCCAGCGGGCGATGTGACCATGGTGGCCGCTCAGCAGCACAGGCGGCACGGCTTGCGGCTGGCCATCGATCGCCAGCACTTCGGGGCGGCTGTAGTGCGGCCCTTCGAGCAGCCCGTCCTCGAAGCTGTCCTGCTGGTGCGATGGTGCTGCCAGCACGCCGGGCTGCAGCCGCGCCAGCGCGTCCAGCAGCGCCAGCGCAGGCAGTTCACCGCCCGAGAGCACGAAGTCGCCCAGGCTGATGTCGTGCGTCACATGGCGGTCGATGACGCGCTGGTCGATGCCCTCATAGCGGCCGCACAGCAGCACGGCACCCGGGCCCGCGGCGAACTGGCGAACCAGCGCCTGATCCAGCCTTTGCCCGGTGGGCGTGAAGTTCACGACGGCCGGCAATACGCCGCGATCGGCGGCGATGGCGTCCAGTGCGCGCAGCAGCGGCTCGGCCAGCATCACCATGCCCGGGCCGCCACCGAAAGGCCGGTCGTCCACGCGCCGGTAGGTATCGTCAGCGAAGTCACGCAGGGGCCACAGCCGCACATCGACCCGGCCCGTTTCGTACGCACGGCGGGTGATGCCCTGCTTCAGGTGCGGCCCGAAAAGCTCTGGAAACAGCGTGACGACATCGAAGCGCATGGCGCAGGCAGCCTCCGGCGCGGCCCCGGGCCGCGCGATGTCAGTAGTCGGCTTCCCAGTCGACACTGATCTGCCGGCCGGGCAGGTCCACGCCGTCAACGTAGGCCGCTACGAACGGGATCAGCCGTTCTTCGGCATCGGGCGCCGCCGGCTGCACGCGCAGCACGCAATGCGGGCCGGTTTCGATCAGCCCGACCACCGCGCCCAGGCCCAGGCCCTGGCGGTTGACGACCTGCAGGCCGATCAGGTCGACCCAGTAGAACTCGTCTTCGTCCGGCGTGGGAAAGCTGGCGCGCGGAATGAAGATGCGGGCACCAGCCAGCGCTTGGGCGGCATCGCGGTCATCGATGTCGTGCACCGTGGCGACGACACCTTCGCCATGGTCGCGCGCCTGCTTCACGCGCAGCAACGGCGGCAGCGGCAATGCAGCCTTCGCGCCCGGCGGGCGCGGCGTCTCGCTGGGCTGCAGGTACCAGCGCTTGGAAGAAAACAGCGCCTGCGGGTCGGCCGACAGCGGCTTGATCTTCAAGCCACCCTGCACCCCCCAGGCGCCGATGATGCGGCCCACCTCGACGGCGTCGGCCGGCATCGCGTCGGCTTGCGGCTGCATGGACGCACTGGCGCCAGCAGGCGGCATGGCCGACGCCGGGTTCATCAAGCGGCCGGGGTGGCCTTGGCCTGCTCGACCAGGCGCGCCACCGTGGGCGAAAGCTGTGCGCCCACGCCCGTCCAGTGCGTCACGCGGTCCAGCGCCACGCGCAGGGGCTGCTCGCCGCCCGAGGCCACGGGGTTGTAGAAGCCCACGCGCTCGATGAAGCGCCCGTCGCGGCGCTCGCGCGAGTCGGCGACGACGATGTTATAGAACGGGCGCTTCTTCGCGCCACCACGAGCCAGCCGGATCACGACCATGATGTGTATTCCTGATTACGAGTGCCAGGCCCGAAGCCATGCTGCCGGAACCTGCACCAGATGCCGCTGCCGCGGGGACACGCCGGGCAGCTTCATCGACTTGGGCCGCCCCTGCCGGCCGGTGGCTGCCTGTCAGGGCAGCTGCCTGGCCCGCAGGGCCTGATGCCCGCGGTCGGCAATGTAGATACGCCCGCCCCGCATGATGCTTTCACGCGCGACCGCAGCCATTGCCGAAAAACGCGGATTCTAAACTCAGCGGCTTTGCGCCGTCACCCATGCCTGCCCAGCCCGCCACGATTTCGCCCAGTCCGCAGCGCTACAAGTCCAAGTCCAGGGCAGCCTGGCTGGCCCTGCTGGGCGGCGCGCTGGGGCTGCATCGCTTCTACCTGCATGGCCTGCGCGACGTCTGGGGCTGGGCGCACTGGCTGCCCACGGCGCTGGGCTGGGTGGGCGTGCAGCGCCTTCGGCAACTGGGGCAGGACGACATGCTGGCCTGGGCCCTGGTGCCGGTGTTCGGGCTGATGCTGTCGCTGGGCGCGCTGTTCGCCATCCTGCACGGGCTTACGCCTGACGAGAAGTGGGATCAGCGACACAACCCCGGGCAGCCCGGGCGCAGCACCACCTGGGCCCCGGTGCTGGCGGCCGTGGCCGCGCTGCTGCTCGGAGGTGGCGTGCTGATGGCCAGCATCACCTATGCCGTGCAGATGTTTTTCCAGTGGCAGCTTGCAGCGCCCACCACGCCCGCGGCGGCGGCGGCGCCTCAGGTGGTGCTGTGCGCAGCAGCGGGCGGCCAGTCGGTGGCCGCAGGCAGCCGCTCCAGCACCTGATCGGCCACCGCCGGCAGGCAGGCCGCGAGACCGCCCAGCGCAGGCGCGATCTCCAGCAGCGGACGCAACACGAAAGCCCGCTGACGCATGCGCGGGTGGGGCAAGGTCAGCTCGTCGGCGCACAGCTGCAGGCGGCCGTAGCACAGCAAGTCAAGATCCAGCGTGCGGGGCGCGTTGCGGAACGGGCGCTCGCGCCCATGGCCCTGCTCGATGGCCTGCAGCGCATGCAGCAGCCCCAGTGGGGGCAGCGGCGTGCGCAGGGCCAGCACGGCGTTGAGGTAGTCGGGGCCGCCGGCATCCACTGGCACGCTGCGCCACAGCGACGATGTCGCCAGCACCTCGTGGCCAGGCAGCGCTGCCATGGCCTGCCAGGCGCTTACCAGCGTGGCGCGCAGGCGCGCAGCGTCACCGCCCAGGTTCGCCCCCATGCCGACGTAGGCGATGACCGAGGCCGCGGCGGCAGCGCCGGCGGCCACCATCAGTCCACGCGCGGCAGGGGCGACAGATCCGGGCCGTCGTCCGGCCGGTCGGTCGCTGCGGCTTCACCGGCCGGCCGGCGACGGCGGCGGCGGCGCTTGCGGGCAGGGGCTGCGTTGTCGACCATGTCGTCCGCTTCAGCCTGGGCCTGCGGGGTCGTCTCGGGCGCGTCGATGCGGTCGTCGTCCTCGCCGCTGGACGCGGCGGCCGATGCAGGGCGCGCCCGGCCGGCATCGGCGGCCGCTTTCGCGCCCGGCACCCTGCGCGGCTTGGCCTGCTGGCTGGCACGCAGGTCGGCCAGCAGGGCTTCGCGATCCTCGTCGCTGCCGAGATGGAAGTCCTCCCACCAATCGGCCAGTTCGACCGGCACTTCGCCAGTGTCGGCCCGCAGGCGCAGGAAGTCGTAGCCAGCGCGAAAGCGCGGCTGGCCGGCCAGCCCGTGGGCACTGCTGGCGCTGCGGCGGTCGAAGCGCGGCTGCATGAGCCAGATCTCGCGCATGTCGCCGCCGAGCTTGCCGCGGCCCGAGATGTCGCCGATGCGGGCATCGAAGACGGCGTCGACGGCCTGCTGCAGGGCCGGGAACGGGGGCTCACCTGCCGCCTTCAGCACGTTCCAGCGGTCCAGCACCTCGTGCCACAGCAGGCAGGCGAGCATGAAGCTGGGGGCCACCGGGCGGCCTTCTTGCACACGGCGGTCGGTGTCCTGCAGCGCCAGGCGCACGAACTCGTCGCGGGCCGGCTGCGGCGCGCCGCTGAGCACGGCATCCAGCACCGGGAACACTCCCTTGCCCAGGCCCTGCTTCTTGAGCTCCTCGATGCTGGCCAGTGCGTGCCCGGTCTGCAGCAGCTTGATCATCTCGTCGAACAGCCGCGACACGGGCACGTTGGCCAGCAGCGCCGCCATCTGCTGGATCGGCTTGCGCGTCGCGGGCTCGATCTCGAAGCCCAGCTTGGCCGCGAAGCGCACGACGCGGATGATGCGCACCGGGTCTTCGCGGTAGCGCGTCTCGGGGTCGCCGATCATGCGCAGGGTGCGCGCGCGCACGTCGGCCATGCCGCCGTGGTAATCCACCACGGTCTGGCTCAGCGGGTCGTAGTACATCGCGTTGATGCTGAAGTCGCGCCGCGCCGCGTCTTCGATCTGCGGGCCCCAGACGTTGTCGCGCAGTACACGACCGCTGGCATCGACGACGTGAGTCTTGTCGGCCAGCTCGTGCTTGCTTGTCTTTTCGTTGCCGGCCACGGTGTCGGCCGCGGCGATGTCCAGGTAGGCGCGGAAGGTGGAGACCTCGATCGTCTCGTGCTCGCGCCCGCGGCCAAAGACGACATGCACCAGGCGGAAGCGGCGGCCGATGATGAAGGCGCGGCGGAACAGCGACTTCACCTGCTCGGGCGTGGCGTCGGTGGCGACGTCGAAGTCCTTCGGCCGCAGGCCCACCAGCAGGTCGCGCACGGCGCCGCCCACGATGTAGGCCTCGAAGCCCGCGTCCTTCAGGGTCTTGACGACGCGCACGGCGTTGGCATCCAGCAGGCTGGCATCGATGCCGTGCACGGCGTGCGGCACTTCCACACGCGCGCCCAGCGGCACGGCCGGGACGGCCATGGGCGCTGGCGGCGGGGCCAGGTCGCCGGCTTCGCCCTTGCCCAGCAGGCGGTTGATGAATTTCTTGATCATTCGAAGAGCTTCAGGACAGGCCAGCCTCGCTCGCGGGCATGGCGTTCCAGCGCCGGGCTGGGGTTGGTGGCAACGGGATGGCTGACATGCTCGAGCAGGGGCAAGTCATTGGTGGAATCGCTGTAGAAGGTGACGCGCTCGAAATCGCCGAGAGCCCGGCCCTGGGCGGCCAGCCAACCGGCCACCCGGCTGATCTTGCCTTCGCGGAAGGCCGGGGTGCCAGCCACGGCGCCCGTCACACGGCCCTGCTCGTCCCGCTGCAGTTCGGTGGCGATGAGCGCGTCGATGCCAAACTGCGCCGCGATCGGACGGGTGACGAAGTCGTTCGTCGCCGTGACGATGGCGAGCAGGTCGCCCTGCTCACGGTGGCTTTGCACCAGCTGCAGTGCCGCCGGGTGCAGTTGCGGCTGCACGACCTCGGCCACGAAGCGTGCCTGCACGGCTGCCAGCTCGTGGGCCGACCGCGCCCGCCAGGGGCCGGTGGCGAAGTCCACGTAAGCGGTCATGTCCAGCCGCCCGGCCTGGTAGTCGGCGTAGAAGGCATCGTTGCGCTGGCGATGCAAGGCGGCGTCGGCCCACCCCAGCTGGATGAGGAAATCGCCAAAGGCGTGGTCGGAATCGCCCGGCAGGAGCGTTCCGTCGAGATCGAAGAGTGTCAGGTTCATGCGGGGCGGTCTGCGGTGGGCCGGGCCAGGGCTTCGGGTTCGGAAAGCACGCTGCGCACCAGCGGCACGGTGATGTGGCGGCCCTGCGCCAGGCCGCGGTCGTCCAGACGGTCCAGCAAGGCGGTGAGGGTGCCCAGGTCGCGTTCAACGCGCACCAGCAGGTAGTCCAGCACTTCATCGGGCAGGGGCAGGCCGCGCTCACGGGCGCGGCGCTGCAGCACCGCGCGGGCGTCGGCGTCGCCCAGCGGCTGCAGCGCCAGCACGTGGCCCCAGGCCAGGCGGGTCTTGAGATCGTCGCGCAGCGGCAGGTCCACTGGCGGCAGCCGCCCGGCGGCGGCTACTTGCGTGCCCTGGGTCGCGGCTTCGACGAACAGCGCGAAGGCAGCCTGCTGGGCCGCGGCGTCGAAGGCGTCGCAACCATCCAGCACCACCAGCCGCCATGCCGGCGACCAAGGCCAGGGTTGCGGCAAGGCCGCGTCGAACCACCCCACCCCCGCCCCAGCGGCGCGCAGGCGTTGCGCCAGTGCTTGCAGCAGGTGTGTCTTGCCGCTGCCGCGCGGGCCCCACAGGTACACCGGCGCGGGCGACGCCCCGGCAAGGCCTGCGGCAGGCCGCGGGCTGTCGCCGTCACCGAGCGGCGGCAGGCCCGCCAAGGCCTGGAGCTCGGCCCAGGCCGCCGTGTTGGGGCCTGGCAGGTAGTTGTCGAAACGGGCTTCTGCCACCGGGCCGATGGCCAGGGGGATCTGTTGCACGGTGCCGCCCTTCAGGTCGACCAGCCGGGTGTGCGGCCCGACGAGCGACCGCCATCCCCGCCCGGCCCGCGCCCTGGCGTGTGCCGGGGCCGCGCTTCCCAGGCCTGCAGCTGCTGCTGCATGCGGCCGGCGTCTTCCGCCTCGGGCCGGTGCTGCAGGTACAGGCCCAGGTTGGCCGCCGCCGCGTCGACCTGCCCCATCTCGCCCTGCACCAGGGCGAGATCGCGCCGCTCGTCCCAGGCCTGGGGCAGCAGGATCACCAGGCGCTGCAACACGCTGGCCAGCCGCGGGCCGTCGCCGATGCGGCGGTGGATTTCCTTCAGGTTGCGCAGCAGCCGGGCGACGATGTCGCGCGGCTCGGCGGCCTGCAGGTACAGGCCCAGCGGCACCTCGTTTTCGCCCGTGAGCCCGAACCGGCGGCGGAAAGGCGCCAGCCGGTCTTCGAGCTCGTCACGCGACAGGGTCTGCCCGCTGAAGGGGTCGAGGATGACTTCGCCGCGCTGCAGACGCAGCTTGACCAGGAAGTGGCCGGGGAACGACACGCCCTGGGCGCGCAAACCGACCTGCGTGGCGATCTCGATGTACAGGATGGCCAGCGTGATCGGGATCCCACGACGTGTCTTCAGGACTTCGTGCAGGTAGCTGTTGCGGCGATCGTGATAGTCGTTGACGTTGCCAGCGAAGCCCAGCTCGTGGAAGAAATACGAGTTCAGCAGCCGCAGTGTCTGCAGCGGCGCGGCATCGGCGGGCAGCCGCCGGCGCAGCCGCTCGGCCAGGGTGTCGATCTGCGCCAGCACGCCCTGCGTGTCCAGCCTGGGTGCGTCGTCCTGGCCGACGGCGATGGCGCTTTCCGTCACCGACAGGCTGGCGTCGTCGGCCACCAGGCTGGCGAAGTACTCCAGCACGGTCGGGGCGGCAAGATTCAAGGCTCCGGACATGGCGGCCAGTGTACGGTCAGGCCCGGCGCACGAACTGCCGCGGACGCAGCCCAAGCAACGCCAGCGCACCGAAGTACAGCAGAGCCACGCCGGCCAGCACGGCGGCCACCGCCCCGGCGCGCCAGGCCCAGGCTGCCTGCAGGCCGACCCAGTCCACGGCGAGTGCCGCCCAGCCCAGGGCAGCGCCCAGCAGCACGTTGGCGGCCGCCACCTGCAGGATGAAACGCCCCCAGCCCGGTTGCGGCCGGAAGACGCCGCGCCGCAGCAGCCCGGCCAGCAGCAGGCCGGCGTTGACCAGCGCACCCAGCCCGATCGACAACGCCAGGCCGGCATGCCCCAGGTGCGGCACCAGCACCAGGTTCATCGCCTGCGTAGCCACCAACACGCCAATGGCGATCTTGACGGGTGTACGGATGTCCTGGCGCGCGTAGAAGGCCGGTGCCAGGACCTTGATCGCCACCAGGCCCAGCAGGCCCACGCCATAGCCCTGCAGCGCGCGCACCGTCATCGCCAGGTCCACGGCGCTGAAGGCCCCGTAGTGGTACAGCACGGCCACCAGGCCCTGCGGGAAGATCAACAGCGCCAGGGCGCAGGGCAAGGCCAGCACCAGCACCAGGCGCAGGCCCCAATCGACCATGGCGGAAAAGCCTTCGGCATCGTCCCGGCCCTTGGCTGCCGACAGCTGCGGCAGCAACACCACGCCCAGCGCGACGCCGAGCAAGGCGGTGGGGAACTCCATCAGCCGGTCGGCATAGGTGAGCCACGACACCGCGCCCACGGCGACGTGGGACGCGATCTGGGTGTTGATCAGCAGCGAGATCTGCGCCACCGACACGCCCAGCACCGCCGGCGCCATCTGCCGCAGCACGGTGCGGGTGCCGGGGTGGCGCCATGCGCGACCCACCGACGAGGGCAGCAGCCCCACGCGCGGCAAGCGGCCGATCGCGGCCAAGGCCGGGATCTGCACCGCGGCCTGAAGCACTCCCCCCAGCATCACGCCCAGCGCCAGCGAGAGCACGGGCTCGATGCCGCGCGCCTGCAAGGCCGGCGCCCCCCACCAGGCGGCACCGATCACCGCCAGGTTCAACAGCACCGGGGTGATGGCCGGCACGGCAAAGCGCTTCCAGGTGTTCAGGATGCCCGCGGCCAGCGCCACCATGGACATCAGGCCGATGTAGGGGAACATGATGCGCGTCATCACCACCGCGCTGTCGAAGGCTTGCAGCCCTGACCCCATCGCCCAGACCAGCGCCGGCGCCGCCAGGACGCCCAGCACGCACGTGACCAGCAGCACCCAGGCGAGTACGGTGGCCACGGCATCGATCAGATCCCCGGCGACGGCGTCACCGTCGCGAGCCCGTGTGGCTGCCATCAACGGGACAAAGGCCTGCGAAAAGGCGCCCTCAGCGAAGAGGCGCCGGAACAGGTTGGGGATGCGGAAGGCGACGTTGAAGGCGTCGGTGGCCGCGCTGGCGCCAAAGGTGGCGGCGATCAGCTGCTCTCTCGCCAGCCCCGTGACGCGGGAAACCAGCGTGAGCAGGGAAACGGTGGAAGCGGCCTTGAGGAGGTTCAACGGCTGCAGTATAGAACTGCCACGGGGCTGGCTTCCGCCAGGGCCCGCAGCCTGCTATACTCGATGGTCTTTGCCCTACACACCCAGACCCGAAGCATGGCCACCTCGTCCAAAGCCAAGAAAAAGACCGTTCGCCTCGCCTCCGGCCGCAAGCGCGCGCGCCAGGACGTGGCGCTGAATGCCGCCAATACCTCGCTGCGCTCGCAGTTCCGCACCGTCGTGAAGAACGTGGTGAAGGCAGTGGGCACGGGCGACAAGGCCAAGGCCAGCGAGACCTTCAAGTCCGCCCAGAGCGTGATCGACTCGGTGGCCGACAAGGGCATCTTCCACAAGAACAAGGCTGCCCGCCTGAAGAGCCGCCTTTCGGCCAAGGTCAAGGCGCTGGCACTGGCCGCCTGAACCTGGGTGCCCTGGCGGCACCCGCTGCGGGCAGTCTGATCTGCCTTCGCACACACCAAAAGCCCGCACCTGCGGGCTTTTGGTGTTTTCAGGCCGCCTGGATGTCGACCACACGCAACTCGTTGTCGCGCGCAAAACTCATCACGAAGTCCCAGGCCATGGGCTCGATGTCGCGCAGCGCTTCGCTCACCAGCACGCACTTCACGCCATCCACGACCTGAGGCACGCAGTACGGCGAATAGCCGATGTAGGCGCCCTTGCCGCCCAGCCCGCCCGCAGGCCGGAAACTGGCCATCGCACCGGCCAGCCGCTCGGCCCAGTCACTGGGCCGGAAGGTACGCCCTTGCAAGGTGATGCCCTGGATGTAACAACGGCGGGGCGATGGAACGGTCATCAAGCGGAGTTTCGGGAAAACCCCGGCATTGTGCCCTGCTCTTGCTGCGTCGCAGCATCCAGACCGCGCGCAGTCTGGCCGCCTCTAGAATCCTTTGAACCGGCGGGCGGGGCTGCTGCAGCCCCGCCCGCCGGCCTTTTTGCTCTGGCCCGCTTGCTGACAATCCGATCCTGTCGAAAGGCCCCACCGATGAACGCTCCAGACCCCGTGCAGGCCCTCGCGCGCCCCATGCCGCATGTCTTGAACACCTACGGCCGCCTGCCCATCGCGCTGTCGCATGGACGTGGCTGCTGGGTCTGGGACACCCACGGCAAGAAGTACCTGGACGGCCTGGGCGGCATCGCCGTGAACACCCTGGGCCACGCCCACCCCAAGCTGGTGCCGGCGCTGCAGGACCAGGTGGCCAAGCTGATCCACACCAGCAATTACTACGAGATTCCGCTGCAGGAACAGCTGGCCGCCAAGCTGTGCGAGATCTCGGGCCTGGACGGCGCCTTCTTCTGTAACTCGGGCCTGGAAGCCAACGAAGCCGCGCTGAAGATCGCGCGCAAGTTCGGCCACGACAAGGGCATCGAGCGGCCGGAGATCATCGTCTACGAACGCGCCTTCCACGGCCGCAGCATCGCCACGCTTTCCGCCACCGGCAACCCGAAGGTGCAGGCCGGCTTTGGCCCGCTGGTGGAAGGCTTCGTGCGCGTGCCGATGAACGACCTGGCTGCCATCGAGGCCGCCGCGCGCAGCAACCCCAAAATCGTGGCCGTGTTCCTGGAAACCATCCAGGGCGAAGGCGGCGTGAACCCGGCGCGCTGGGACTACCTGCGCGGCCTGCGCGAGGCCTGCGACGCGCACGACTGGCTGCTGATGCTGGACGAAGTGCAGTGCGGCATTGGCCGCACCGGCAAGTGGTTCGCCCACCAGTGGGCCGGCGTGAAGCCCGACGTCATGCCGCTGGCCAAGGGCCTGGGCTCGGGCGTACCCATCGGGGCCGTGGTCTGCGGCCCGCGCGCGCTGAACGTGCTGGGGCCCGGCAACCATGGCACCACCTTCGGCGGCAACCCGCTGGCGATGCGCGCTGGCGTGGAAACGCTTCGCATCTGCGAAGAAGACGGCATCCTGGAGAACGCCGCGACCGTGGGCGAAGCGCTGCAGGGCTGCCTGCGGCGTGAACTGGAAGGCGTGGCGGGCGTGAAGGAAGTGCGCGGCGCCGGGCTGATGATCGGCATCGAGCTCGACCGCCCCTGCGGCGTGCTGCTGGGCCGCGCGGCCGAGGCCGGGCTGATGATCAGCGTCACGGCCGAGCGCGTGATCCGCATCGTGCCGCCGCTGATCCTGTCGATGGAAGAGGCCGGGCAGATCGTCGCCATCCTGTGCCCGCTGATCAAGCAGTTCCTGGCCGAGCCATGAAGCCCGGCTCGAGCCTGATCAAGCATTACCTGCAGTTCAAGGACCTGCGCGCCCAGGAATACGCTTACCTCTTCGAGCGCACGCGCACGATCAAGACGCGCTTCAAGAACTACGAGCGCTACCAGCCGCTGGTGGACCGCACGCTGGCGATGATCTTCGAGAAGGCCAGCACGCGCACGCGCGTGAGCTTCGAGGCTGGCATGTACCAGATGGGCGGCAGCGTGGTGAACCTGACCACTGGCGACAGCCAGCTCGGCCGCGCCGAACCGGTGGAAGACAGCGCCCGCGTGATCAGCCGGATGGTCGACATCGTGATGATCCGCACCTTCGAGCAGGCCAAGATCGAGCGCTTCGCCGCGCATTCGCGGGTGCCGGTGATCAACGGACTCACCAACGAGTACCACCCCTGCCAGATCCTGGCCGACATCTACACCTACATCGAGCACCGCGGCAGCATCCAGGGCAAGGTGGTGGCCTGGGTGGGCGACGGCAACAACATGGCCAACACCTGGCTGCAGGCGGCCGAGACGCTTGGCTTCACGGTGCACGTGAGCACGCCCAGCGGCTATGAGATCGACCCGTCTGTCGCCGGCATCCGCGACACCGGCTGCTACAAGGTCTTCGACCACCCCCTGCAGGCCTGCGAAGGCGCCCACCTGGTGACGACCGACGTCTGGACGAGCATGGGCTTCGAGGCCGAGAACGACGAACGCCGCAAGGCCTTCGTCGACTGGTGCGTGGATGAAGACATGATGGCCGTGGCGCAGCCCGATGCGCTGTTCATGCACTGCCTGCCTGCGCACCGTGGGGAAGAGGTGACCGCCGAGGTCATCGACGGCCCGCAGAGCGTGGTCTGGGACGAGGCCGAGAACCGCATGCACGTGCAGAAGGCGCTGATGGAGTACCTCCTGCTCGGGCGCATCGGCTAGGCCGCCAGGCCTACATCAACAGCTTCACGCCCGTCTTGGCCTGCAGTTCATCGGCCGTCACGCCGGGCGCCATTTCCACCACCTTCAGGCCCTGCGGCGTCACGTCCATCACGGCCAGGTCGGTGATGATCTGGTTGACCACGCCCACGCCCGTCAGCGGCAGCGTGCACTTCGGCAGGATCTTCAGATCGTGCCCGCCGTCCTTCTTGCGCGCCACGTGTTCCATGAGCACGATCACGCGTGCCACGCCGGCCACCAGGTCCATGGCGCCGCCCATGCCCTTGACCATCTTGCCCGGGATCATCCAGTTCGCCAGGTCACCCTTCTCGCTGACCTGCATCGCGCCCAGGATGGACAGGTCGATCTTGCCGCCGCGGATCATCGCGAAGCTGGTCTCGCTGCCGAAAATGCTGCTGCCCGGGATGGTGGTGACGGTCTGCTTGCCGGCATTGATGAGTTCGGCGTCGACTTCATCCTCGGTCGGGAAAGGCCCGATGCCGAGCATGCCGTTCTCGCTCTGCAGCCAGACTTCGATGTCGGCACGCACGAAG
>JAIXZR010000008.1 GCA_027489455.1 Rubrivivax sp.
GCTTGCCGCGCAAACGGAGTGCCACTTCGCTGGCAACACGTCCGAGCACCTTATCGGTGGCGTCAATCACGAACCATTCATGCGTCACTTCGGCCGGCTTGGCGCTGAAGGTCTTCATGCGGGTCTTTCAGGATGCGCGGCAAAGCCGCGCGTTGCATTGCGGACGACGGTTCAAGTCCCGCCGGATTGCACTGCCAGGCCCCAGCGCTGCAAGGGCAGCGCGGGTGGCGGGCACAGCCCGAATCGTTCCCATCTTCGTCTTGGCGTTACCGCCCATGGCCCCCAGCCCAGCCCCTCGGCGCTGCTTGTAGGTTCCCGGGAATGGATGCTCAACGGGACGCATCATCCGGAAACGCAGCCTCTCGGGGTGCGGGTTGTGCCGGGTGGCGGGTGGAACCAGACGGCCTGAGCCATGGTCAGCCCTGGTCTTGCTCTGCTCACCTGCCTGCTCGCCCCGGCGGGGGCCATGTTTCCCCGGCCGCGGTCGAGGAAAGCCGAGCAGTATAACCCTTCGCCCTGCCGCGCACCATGGCGCCCGCTGCGCCTCTCGTTGACCCCGGGTCGCGGGGTGGCACGAGCCCACCCCATCGCTAAACTCGTAACAAGATTTTTCAGCCGGGTTCGTCCCGGGGGCCCCAGCAGGGCGGCAGCGCCCCTCCGGCTTCACCGTGACACATCCGCCTCGCGTCGTGGCGACGGAAGATCCTTCACGATGACAGCCGTGCCCTACAGCCGCAGGGGCCCCGCGCCGATACACCTGAGAAGTGCCATACACCGATCCCACCTGACTGCCCGCAGCAGCGACGCTGTCTGACCGCTCACGCACCGCGGGCCTGGCCATGCAAATCACCCTCCCCTGGATCCTCGCCGCCCTGTCTGCCGCCCTCTTCCTGGGTGCGGGCATCCTTTGGCGGCTGAACCGCCGGCCCGCGCGCCAGCGCAGCCTGCCGACGGAATGGGCTCTCTCAGCGCGACCGGTCTTCAGCACCGACGAGCGCCGCGCATTCCGCCACCTGCGCGAGGCCCTGCCGCACCACATCGTGCTGTCCAAGCTGCCCCTGGTGCGCTTTTGCCAGCCGCTGGACCCGCACGAGGTGCGTTACTGGTACGACCTGCTCGGCGGCACGCACGTCAGCTTCGCCATCTGCAGCCCCAACGGCCGGGTGCTTGCGGCGATCGACCTGGACAACGACCGCAACCCGTCGCGCCGCAGCAGCCAGATCAAGCAGTCCGTCCTCGCTGCCTGCCGCGTGCGCTACCTGCGCTGCCCGGCCGACCACCTGCCTTCGATCCCCGAGCTGCAATTGCTCGTCCCGCAGGCCGCCATGGCCGCACGCGGGCCGCAGGCCAGCGCGGCCGCCACGGCCTACCGGCTGCGCGATCCAGCCGCCAGCGGTCTGCGGCGCGAGTTCACGACGCTCTGGCAGGATTCGGCGTACCTGCAGGATTCGTTCTTCGGCGTCGACGGCCGGCGCGATGCCGGGGCCCCGAGCGGCTTCAACGGCTACAGCGCCTTCGGCCAGCAACGCGGCCACGGGCGCGATGCCCTGACGGACCTGGACGACATCGGCGGCGTGGTGATCGAGACGCCCCAGGTGCAGCATCTGGACGACCCGGGCCTGCCCGTCGTGATCGAAGAGCCATCCGGGCCGCCGATGGCCAGCATCGCCCCCCGCTCAGTGCTGCGCCACTGATCGCCCATGGCCGGCGGCCATGCCGGCCGCGGGCCCGCGGCGACTATGCTCGGCGCGTGAACTACGCCGATCTCACCCCGCAGCAGGTGCTGCAATCCCTGGACAGCGTGGGGCAGCGCGGCGACGGGCGCATCCTTCAGCTCAACTCGTACGAGAACCGCGTCTTCCAGGTGATGCTGGAAAGCGGTGGCGCCGTGGTCGCCAAGTTCTACCGCCCAGGCCGGTGGACGGACGCGCAGATCCTGGAAGAGCATGCCTTTGCGCTGGAGCTCGCGGCCGCCGAGGTGCCGGTGGTGCCGCCGCTGGTCCTGGTGGCCGACCCCGAGGCCGACACCCCGGCCGCCGGCACGCCCCCCACCCTGCGGCTGCAAGGCGAGCCGCCGACGCTCGCGACGCTGTTGCCTGGCCCAGAAACAGCAGCGGCAGCGTCAGCCATGGCCAGCACTGCACCGCACCGCTTCGCCGTGGCCTCACGGTGTGCAGGTCGCCAGCCCGAGCTCGACGACCCGGCCGTGTTGCGCCAGATCGGGCGCTTCATCGGCCGCCTGCACGCGGTTGGCCGGCGGCACCCCTTCGCCCACCGGCATGTGCTGGATGCGCGAGCCGACGGTGAACGCGCCCGCCGCGTTCTGCTGGAAGGCGGCTTCGTGACCGACGCCGAGCGCCCGGCCTGGGACGACGCCTGCCAGCGCGCGCTGGCCGCCACCATTGAGGCCTTCGAGCACGCACAACCGCTGGCCACACTCCGCCTGCACGGCGACTGCCACCCCGGCAATGTGCTATGGCGCCAGACTGGCGAAGGTGCCGGCCCGCATGTGGTGGACCTGGACGATGCGATGCAGGGCCCGGCCGTGCAGGATCTATGGATGCTGGTCAGCGGCGACCGCCACACCATGGCAGCGCAGCTGAACACCCTGCTGGAAGGCTACGAGCAGTTCAGCGACTTCGACGACCGCGAACGCGCGCTCATCGAGCCACTGCGCACCCTGCGCATGCTGCGCCACAGCGCCTGGCTGGCCGAGCGCTGGAGCGACCCGACCTTCCCGCTGCACTTCCCCTACTTCGGCACGCCGGCCTACTGGAGCCAGCAGACGACGCAGCTGCGGGAGCAGCTGGAGGCGATGGCCGGCTGAGGGCGCAGCCGCCACCTCACTCGCGGGGGCTGGCTGCCGGCCGCCCGATCGCTTTTGCTACTGATAAAGCAATATCATCAGCGTGCAGGGCTGCAGCTTCGTGGTGAGGCGGCGCCGGCTTTCATGGCTTCCCTGGCACGCGTGGCACCTCCGGTTCCTTCCTGTCGCTTTGCAGCGTTGCCGGCACACCCGCCGGTGGGTGGCGCATCGGCCTGCCGGCTGCTGAAGCCAGGCGTCGCGCCGTGATGCACGCGCGCACCGGTCGCGCCGCCAGCGCGCGCCGCTGGGCCCTGTGTCTGTTCGTGCTATGGCTGATCGGCCTGCAGCCCCTGCTGGCGGGCCATGGCCATGCTGGCGAGCACGCGCACGGCGATACCGATCACGAAGTCGCACAGGCCTGCGGTCTCTGCTGGTTCAAGGCCACCCACTCGGACGAGACCAGCCCACCGCCGGCAGGCGCGGCCCTCGCTGCGCCGGGCTGGTTGCCACGGGATGCGGCTGCACCGGCGGGCGTGCTCAGGGCGTCGCAGGCGCCCTGGGCGCTGGCCGGCGCCCGGGGGCCGCCCGCCACGGCGAGCACGCGCACGCCCTGAGCCCACCGACCGCAGGCCACTGCCCTGCGTTTGGCTGGCCGCGTCCCCCACTGCATGGCTCGGCCCGCTCGTCGGTGCTGGCTTGCGAACCCCTGTTCCGGCCGATCCAGGCCCCGCCGGCCGCCGGCCATTTCGAGACCCACATGACGCACCTCCACCGCACAGCCCGGCTGCTGTGCTCTTCCACCGCCCTGGCCGCCGCCAGCCTGCCGGCGCTGGCGCAAGCCCCCGCGCAGCCTGGCACGGCCATCACGGCGAGCCCGAACACCGTCACCGTCACCGGCACGCGCCAGGCCTACCGGGGCGACTTCAAGCGCCTGGAGACACCGCAGGCCGATTCGGCGATCGATGCCGAAACCCTGCGCGCCTCGGGCGCGGTGGACCTGAACCAGGCGTTGTCGCTGTCAGCATCGGTCGCGCGGCAGAACAACTTCGGCGGGCTGTGGAACGCCTTTGCGCTGCGCGGCTTCGTCGGCGACGAAAACCTGCCCAGCAACTATCTGGTGAACGGCTTCAACGCTGGCCGCGGCTTTGGCGGGCCGCGCGATCTGTCGGGCATCGAATCAGTCGAAGTGCTGAAGGGCCCGCGCGCCGCGCTGTTCGGCCGCGGCGAGCCCGGCGGCACCGTCAACCTGGTGACCAAGCGCCCAACCTTCAAGACCGCCGGCGAGTTCAAGCTCAGCGCGGGCAGCTTCGAGACCTATCGCGCCGATGGCGACTGGACATCCCCGCTGAGCGATGCGCTGGCCGTGCGGCTGGTGGGCTTCTTCGAAGACGCCGGCAGCTTCCGCGACACCGTGCAGACCCGCAAGGTCGGCGCCAGCCCCTCCCTGGCCTGGCGCCCGAGCCCGCGCACGCAACTCGTCTACGAGCTGGAGTACAGCCGCCAGGAGCTGCCCTTCGACCGCGGCGTGCTGGCCATCAACGGCACGCTCGGCCGCATCCCCGCCAGCCGCTTTCTGGGCGAGCCTGGCGACGGCCCGATCCGCGCCGACGTGCTGGGCCACCAGCTCGAGCTCCAGCACGATTTCAGCCGCGACTGGAGCGCGCTGCTGGGCCTGACCACGCGCCGGACGTCGCTGGAAGGCTTCTCCACCGAGGCCGAGCTGGCCACCAACCGCCAGCGTCTGCTGGTGGATGGCCAGACGCTGACGCGCCAGCGCCGCTTCCGCGACTACGACGCCAACTACCGTGTGCTGCGCGCCGAACTCAACGGCCGCTTCGTGCTGGCAGGCCTGCAGCACCGCGTGATCCTGGGCGCCGACGCCGACCGCTTCGAGAACGACCAGGTCTTCCTGCGCGCCCGCGCACCCTCGCTGGCCAGCAACCCCACGCCGGTGCAGCAACAGGCCATCAACGTCTTCAGCCCTGTCTATGGCGCCTACACGCTGCCCACGCCGACGCCGCTGACCAACCGCGTGGAGACACAACAGTCGGTGGGCCTGTTCGTGCAGGACCAGATCAGCCTGGGCGAACGGGTGCAGCTGCGCGTGGGCGCGCGCCTTGACGACTACGAGCAGACCCTGAACGACCGCGCCAGCAACCGCATCACCCAGCAGGACGACAGGCGCTGGAGCCCGCAGCTCGGCCTGGTGCTCCAAGCCAGCCCGACGCTGGCGCTGTACGCCACCTATGGCGAGAACTTCCGCCCGCTGTCGGGCACCGATGCGCGCGGCAACGGCTTCGAGCCCAACCAGTCCACGTCCATCGAGGCGGGCGCGAAGTTCTCGCTGGCCGGCGGCGCGATCGACGGCAACCTTGCGCTGTTCAACGTGAAGCAGAAGAACATCCTGGTCACCGACGACCCGGGCGCGCTGACGCTGGCAGCCATCGGCCAGGCCCGCAGCCGGGGACTGGAGCTGGACCTGCACGGCGAGCTCGCACCCGGGCTCAGCCTGTGGGCCAGCTATGCCTTCGTGGACGCCAAGACCCGCAACACTTTCAACGATGCCAACTTTGGCGCGCCCGTGCCGGCAGGCACCCGGCTGCTGAACGTGCCCCGACACAGCCTGAGCCTGCAGCTCGTGCAAGCCACGCAGCTGGCGGGCCGGGGCCTGCAGTTTGGCGGCGGCCTGCAGCACGTGAGCGAACGCTCCGGCGAATTCATCACCCGCTTCGAGCTGCCGGCGTACACGCTGGTACGCGCCTTTGCGGCCTGGGACATCACCCGCAGCACCACGCTGCGCCTGGACGTGGACAACCTGTTCGACAAGGTCCACTACACCAACTCGTTCTCGGCCCTGTGGGTGCAACCCGGCACGCCGCGCAGCGCGCGGCTGTCGGCCGCCTTCAGGTTCTGAGCGGGCGCACGATGCTCAGGTTGCAAGCCGAAGGGCTGCGCGTGCTGCGCTCAGGCAGAGAAGTGCTGGCCAAGGTTTCCTTCAGCGTGGCCAGCGGCGAGGTCTACGGGCTGCTGGGTGGCAACGGCGCAGGCAAGTCCACCACGCTGGCCACCTTCCTGGGATTCCTGCCGCCGGCCGAGGGCCGGGTGTGCGTGAATGGGCGCGAAGTCGGCAGCGACGTGCCCGCCGCGCGCCGCGCAGTGGCCTACCTGCCCGAGGCCGCATCGCTGTACGAGCACCTGGATGCGCGCGAGAACCTGCGCTACTTCCTGCAGCTGGCCGGCGCACCCTGCAGCGATGCCGCGATCGACGCTGCACTGGACCGCGTCTGGCTGGACCCCGAGGCACGCAGCCGCCGGCTGGGCGGCTACTCCAAGGGCATGCGGCAGAAGGTGGCGATCGCCCTGGCCATCCTGCGCGCCACCGACATCCTGCTGCTGGACGAGCCCACCTCGGGCCTGGACCCGGCCGCGATCGACGAATTCCATGCCCTGGTGCGTGGGCTGGCCGACGCCGGCAAGACCATCCTGATGGTGACGCACGATGTCTACGGCGCCTGCCAGGTGGCCGACCGCATCGGCCTCTTGCGCGGCGGCCGGCTGGTGGCCGAGTTCGCCGCGCCGCCTGGCGGGCGCATCGACACCGAGACCGTGCATCGCGCCTTCTCGGCCCGGGGGGCGGCATGAGCGGCGGGGCACTCGCCGATCTGCGCCTGATCGCGGCTGCGCAGTGGTGTGCCTGGCAACGCTCGCGCCTGGCACGGGCCGGCGCAGCCTTGCTGGCGGTGTTGCTGGTGGCGACCACCGTGTTCACCGGCCTGCGCATCCAGGCCGGGCAGGACGAGCGAGCGCACCAGCAGGCCCATGCCGAGGCGGCCTTCCTGGCCCAGCCCGACCGCCACCCGCACCGCATGGTCCATTACGGGCACTATGTCTTCCGCACGCCGGCCCCGCTGGCGCTGGTCGATCCAGGGTTGGACGCGGTGACTGGCCAGGCCATCTTCCTGGAAGGCCACCGCCAGAACACGGCGATGTTTGCCGAGACCGGGGCCAGCGCCGACCTGGGCGCGCTGAGCGCGCTGAGCCCCGCGGTGGTCTACCAGCTGTTCGCACCGCTGCTGCTGATCCTGCTCGGCCACGGCGCCGTGGTGCGGGAGCGCGAAGCCGGCACCTTGGCCAGCCTGCTGGCCCAGGGCGTGCCGGGCCAACGGCTGCTGGCCGGCAAGGCCCTGGCGCTGGCAGGTTGCGTCTTGCTGCTGCTGGTACCGCTGGCCGCGGGCGCTGCGCTGGCGGTGGCCCACGGCGAGAGCCCGCTCGCAGCGCTGGCCCTGCTGGGCCTGCATCTGCTGTACCTGGGCCTCTGGGCCGGGTTGGCCTTGCTGGTCTCTGCCCTCGTCAGGCAGCGCGGTGCCGCCTTGGCGAGCCTGGCGACGCTGTGGATCACCCTCACGCTGGTGCTGCCCGCGCTGGCCGCGAGCACATCGGCGGCCACCACACCGATGCCCGGCAAGCTGGAGACCGATCTGGCGATGCTGGCCGACCTGCGCCAGCTGGGCGACGGCCACAACGCCAACGATCCGGCCTTTGCCCGCCTGCGCGCCGAGCTGCTGGCGCAGCACGGCGTGCAGCGCCCGGAAGACCTGCCCGTCAACCTGCGTGGGGTGGTGGCCCAGTACAGCGAGCGCAAGCTCACCGACACCCTCAATGCCTACGCCCAGCGCCAGATGACGGCTGAAGCGCAACAAGCCCAGGCGCTGCTGCGCCAGGGCTGGGTGATGCCGGTGCTGGCGCTGGCGGAAGGCTCGCGCACGATGGCAGGCACCGATCTGCGGCACCACCACCGCTTTCTGCGTGAGGCCGAGGCCTTACGCTACGACTTCGTGCAGGGCCTGAACCGCGTGCACGCCGAACAGCTGGCCTATGCCGACGACATCCGCCGCAGCAGCGACGCGCAGGCCGAGCGCCGCACGCGCGTGGCAGCCGACAACTGGCGGCTGCTGCAGCAGTTCCGATTCGAGCCCGACGCCGCTGGCACCCGCGTCGCCCAGGCCGGGCCGCAGGCCCTGATGCTGCTGCTGTGGTGCGGTGCGCTGGCGCTGGCGCTGGCCTGGACTGGTGCGAGGCTGCGGCCATGAGGCAGCCCGGCAGCCTGGGGGCTGCGCTTTGGCGCGAAGCGCGCTTCCTGGTCCGCGAGCGCAGCGTACTGGCTGCCTGGCTGGTGGTGCTGTGCTTGTCGGTGCTGGCCGTGGTGAGCGGGTTGCGCGAAGTGGCGCAGCAGCAGGCCACCATTACCCGGCTGCTGGAGGCCGACCGCAGCGACCGCCAGGCGGTGCTGCAGGCGCAGAAGGATTGGGGCGGGGCGGCGTACTACAGCTTCCACCTGAGCTTCGATCCGCCTTCGGACTTCGCCTTCGCAGCCCTGGGCCGGCGCGACGACACGGCCTGGAAGCACCGCGTGCGCATGCTGGCGCTGGAAGGGCAGATCCACGAACGCGATGCCGGCAACCCGGTGCTGGCGCTGGTCGGCCGGTTCGACTTTGCCTTCCTCGCCGCCTACGTGCTGCCGCTGGTGCTGATCGTGCTGCTGCACGACCTGCGCGCCAGCGAGCGCAGGGCCGGCCGGCATGACCTGCTGGTGGCCACGGCCGGGCAGGCGCAGGGTCTGTGGCGCTGGCGGGCCGGGCTGCGCACCGCCGGGGTCTGGCTGGCCGCGGTGTTGCCGCTGGGGGTGGCCGGCAGCCTGGCCGGCACGGCCCCGGCCACGCTGCTGGCGGCAGCGGCGGCTCTGGCGGCTTACCTGCTGTTCTGGGCGCTGGCCTGCAGCGCTGCCGCGGCCTGGCGGCAGCTGGGCGAGGTGATCCTGGCGGCGCTGGTGGGGTTGTGGGTGCTGCTGGGCGCGGTGCTGCCGGCGGCCGGCCGTCTGGCCATCGACCGCGCGGTGCCGCTGCCGGCGGGCGGCGAGATCGTCATGAGCCAGCGCGAAGCCGTCAACGATGCCTGGGATCTGCCCAAGGCCGCCACGATGTCGGCCTTCGTGGCGCGGCATCCGCAGTGGGCCGGCTATGCCGTGGTGGAGCGCCCGTTCGAGTGGAAGTGGTACTACGCCTTCCAGCAGGTGGGCGACCAGAAAGCCGAAGCGCTCTCAGCCGCCTACACCGCAGGCCGCCAGCAGCGCGACCGCCTGGCCGGCTGGCTGGCACTGGCCGCGCCCCCCGTGTGGCTGGAGCGCCGCCTGCAAGCCCTGGCGGGCACCGATCTGCCCGCCCACCTGGCCTACGAAGCGCGCGTGCGCGCCTTCCACGCGGCCTTGCGCGAGTTCTTCTACCCGCGCCTGTTCAGAAACGAACCCTTCGATCCGGCGGCGCTGCAAAGCCTGCCGGAGTTTCCCGCTGCTGCGGCCTGGCGAAGGCAGGCCCTGCAGGCAGGCGTTGCCGCGCCGGAGCCGGCCAGTGGCAGCGCCGGCAAGAGGATCTGGGAAGCCCAGGAAGCGCGGGACTGAGCCTCGCCGCGCCCCGCCAGTGCGGCGGCCCTCAGGCCCCGGGCATCAAGCGGCCACGAGCAAGCGGTTCACCCGCGCCACGTAGGCTGCCGGGTCTTCGAGCTGCCCGCCTTCGGCCAGCAGGGCCTGGTCGAAAAGGATGTGGGCCAGTTCGTCGAAGCTGCCTTCGCCCTGGCTCATGCCGTCCAGTCGCTTGACCAGCGCATGCTCGGCGTTCACTTCCAGGATGGGCTTGCCCGCGGGCGCGGCCTGGCCACTTTGCTTGAGCAAGCGGGCCAGGTGCGAGCTCATGTCGCCTTCTTCCACCACGATGCAGGCCGGTGAATCCACCAACCGCGTGGTGGTGCGCACGTCCTTGGCACGGTCCTTCAGCGCTTCCTTCAGCTTGTCCAGCGTCGGCTTGAAGGCCTCAGCCGTGGCTTCGGCCTGCTTCTTCTCTTCCTCGTCCTGCAGCTTGCCCAGGTCGACGCCACCCTTGGCCACGCTCTGCAGCGGCTTGCCGTCGAACTCAAACAGGTGGCTCAGCATCCACTCGTCCACGCGGTCGGTCAGCAGCAGCACCTCCAGGCCCTTCTTGCGGAAGATCTCCAGCTGCGGGCTGTTCTTGGCCGCCGACAGCGTGTCGGCGGTGATGTAGTAGATCTCTTCCTGGCCTTCCTTCATGCGCTTGACGTAGTCGGCGAAGCTCACGCCGCTGTCAGCGTGGGTGCTGGCAAAACGCAGCAGCTTGGCCAGGCGTTCCTGGTTGGCGTGGTCTTCGCCGATGCCTTCCTTCAGCACCGCGCCGAACTCGCCCCAGAACTTGGCGTACTTGTCGCGCTCTTCCGCGTTGTCACTGTCGGCCAGCGCTTCCAGCATGCCCAGCACGCGCTTGGTGCTGCCTTCACGGATGGCCTTCACGTCGCGGCTTTCCTGCAGCAGTTCGCGGCTCACGTTCAGCGGCAGGTCGGCGCTGTCGATCACGCCCTTCACGAAGCGCAGGTACACCGGCATCAGCGCCTCGGCGTCGTCCATGATGAACACACGCTTGACGTACAGCTTCACGCCGCCGCGCTTGTCGCGGTTCCACAGGTCGAAGGGCGCCTTGGCCGGCACGTACAGCAGCTGCGTGTATTCGCTGCGGCCTTCCACGCGGTTGTGGGTGTAGGCCAGCGGGGCTTCCTGGTCGTAGCTGATCTGCTTGTAGAAGGCCTGGTACTCGGTGTCGGTGATGTCGCTCTTGCTGCGCGTCCACAGCGCGGCGGCCTTGTTCACCATTTCCCACTCCTCCGTGGGTACGGTGTCCTTCTTCTCGTCGTCCCACTTCGTCTTCGGCATCAGCACGGGCAGGCTGATGTGGTCGCTGTACTTGCTGATGACGCTCTTCAGCTTCCAGGCGCTGAGGAATTCCTCCTCGCCTTCGCGCAGGTGCAGGATGACGTCGGTGCCGCGCTCGGCGCGGGTGATGGTTTCCACCTCGAAGTCGCCAGTGCCTTCGCTCGTCCAGCGCACGCCTTCCTCAGGCTTCGCGCCGGCACGGCGGGTTTCCACCGTCATGCGGTCGGCGACGATGAAGCCGCTGTAGAAGCCCACGCCGAACTGGCCGATGAGGTTGGCGTCTTTCTTCTGGTCGCCTTCCAGCTTGTTCATGAATTCGCGCGTGCCGCTCTTGGCGATGGTGCCCAGATGCGACACGGCTTCGTCCGCGCTCATGCCGATGCCGTTGTCGCGGATGGTGATGGTCTTCTTCTCGGCGTCGAAGAACACCCGCACTTCCAGGTTCGGGGCGTCTTCGAACAGTTCAGGCTTGTCCAGCGCTTCGAAGCGCAGCTTGTCGCAGGCGTCGCTGGCATTGCTGACCAGCTCGCGCAGGAAGATTTCCTTGTTCGAATAGAGCGAATGCGTGACGAGGTGCAGGATCTGCTTGACCTCGGCCTGGAATGACAGGGTTTGCTTGTCCATGGGCGACGTTTCTTGGATAGGTGTGAAAGACGGGGCGGGCGACGGCCGGTATCGGCCGCCACCAGGCCAGCCTTGGATGATGAGGGGCTTCGCCGCCTTTTCAAGGGCGGGCGGGCTGGCCGGTCAGTCGTCGATGGCCACCGTGGGCAGGTAGCGCGGCAGCGGCCGCAGCCGGCTGGCCTGCTCGAAGGCGTAGCCCAGGCCCAGCAGGCGCAGGTCCTGCCAGACCAGGCCGCCGAAGGACAGCCCCACCGGCAGGCCGCCCACCTGCCCCATCGGCACCGTCAGGTGCGGGTAGCCAGCCACCGCGAACGGGCTGGTGAAGCCGCCGGGGGTGTAGTGGTCGCCCGGCAGCTGGTCGATGGGCCAGGCCAGATTGCCGGTGGGGGCGACCACGGCATCCAGCCTGTGTTCGGCAAACAGCGCGTCCAGCCCCTCGACGCGCGAAAAGCGCTGGTTGGTGGCCAGCGCGTTGCGGTAGGGCTGGCCAGCCATGCCGGCCGTGGCCTGGGCCTGTTCGAAAAGTTCCTGGCCGAAGTGCGGCATCACCCGGGCGGCGTGCTGGCGGTTCCAGGCGATCAGGCTGGCCAGGTCCTGCACCGGTGCGTCGGGCTGGAATTCGCGCAGGTACTTCGGCAGCAGGTCCTTCAGTTCGCACAGCAAGGCAGTGAATTCGGTCGCACCGTACTTGTCCTGATTCGGAATCGCCACCGGGTCCACCAGCACGGCGCCCTGGGCGCGCAGCACGGCCAAGGCGGCGTCGAACAGCGCCGCCACGCCCGGCTGCGCCGGCATCGACGCCCGCACCACGCCGATGCGCGCGCCCTTCAGTGCGTCGGTGCGCAGCGTGGCCGTAGCGTCCAGCGCCAGCTGGCGGGCCAGCGCGGCGGGGATGGCGGCGGTGGCCGGGTCGCGCGCGTCGGCCCCGGCCAGGGCTTGCAGCAGCAGCGCCGCGTCGCGCACATGGCGCACCATCGGGCCGGCGGTGTCCTGCGAAGCGGCGATGGGGATGATGCCGTCGCGACTGACCAGCCCCACCGTGGGCTTGAAGCCCACGATGCCGCAGGCGTTCGCTGGGCTGGTGATGCTGCCGTCGGTTTCGGTGCCCACCGCCAGCGGGCACAGCCCGGCGGCCACCGCCGCGCCCGACCCCGAACTGCTGCCGCTGGTGTTGCGGTCCAGCACATGCGGGTTGCGCGTCTGGCCGCCGCGGCTGCTCCAGCCGCTGGTGGACCGGCTGCTGCGGATGTTGGCCCATTCGCTGAGATTGGTCTTGCCCAGGATCACCGCGCCGGCTTCACGCAGGCGCTGGCTGATGAAGGCGCCGCGCTGGGCCCGCAGGCCCGCCAGCGCCAGCGAACCGGCCGTGGTGGCCATCGCGTCGCCGGTAGCGATGTTGTCCTTCAGCAGCACGGGCAGGCCGTGCAGCGGGCCGCGCACGCGGGCATTCGGCCCGCGGCGTTCGGCGTCCAGCGCCTTGGCCCGGGCCAGCGCGTCGGGGTTCAGTTCGATCACCGACTGCAGCCGCGGGCCGGCCTGGTCGATAGCGGCGATGCGCGCCAGGCATTCGCGCACCAGCGCCTGCGAGGTGAACCGGCCGGCAGTCAGCGCCGCCTGCAGGCCGGCGGCGTCCTGCGTGTCCAGCGCACGGCCCGCGGCGCTGCGCGAAGGCCGAGGGGCGGCCACCGCACCACCAGCGGCGGCCATTGGAAGCGCGGCCTGCACGAAGCGGCGGCGGCTCAAGGGGGACGGCATGACGTGCTCCGGGTCGACCGATGGGGTGCTTGCGTTCAGAACTGTTCGGTGTCGACCTCGGCCTGGCTGGCCGCGCTGTAGCGGCCGCCCTGCACACGGCCTTCGCGCAGCAGGTCTTCGAGTTCGGCGACGAGGTCGATCGACAGGCTCACTGTCGCGGCCGCCAGGTTCTCGCGCAGATGCTCGACGCGCGTGGTGCCAGGGATGGGCACCACCTGCTCGCCCCGCGCCAGCAGCCAGGCCAGCGACAGCTGCGCCGGGCTGCAGCCCAGGCGCTGCGCCAGCGCCTGCACGCCGCGCCACAGCTGCAGATTGGCGGCATAGGCCGCGGGCTCGAAGCGCGGCATGCTGCGGCGGATGTCCTTGGCGTCAAACGCTGCCGGGTCGGGCGGGGTGGCCGTCAGGAAGCCCCGCGCCACCGGGCTGAAGGCCACCAGCGCGGCGCCGATGTCGCGGCAGGTCTGCAGCACACCGATCTCGACGTTGCGCGACCACGGGGAGTATTCGTTCTGCACCGCGGCGATCGGGTGTTCGCGATGCGCTTTGCGCAAGGTGGCGGCCGACACTTCAGACAGCCCCAGCGCCCGCAGCTTGCCTTCTTCCTTGAGCCGCGCCATTGCGCCCACCGATTCTTCGATCGGCACGCGCGGGTCCCAGCGGTGCAGGTAGTACAGATCGATGACATCGGCGCCCAGGCGCTTCAGGCTGGCCTCGCAATCGCGGCGAATGGACGCCGGCCGGCCGTCGATGACGCGCTGCAGCGCCCCGCCAGGGCCCACCGGCTGGCCCGTCATGCCACCCTTGCTGCACAGCACGATGCGGCCACGGTGCGGCTTCAACACCCGGCCCACCAGGCTTTCGTTGGCGCCGAAGCCGTACAGCGCCGCGGTGTCGAACAGCGTGACGCCTACGTCCAGCGCCGTCAGCAGCAGGCGTTCAGCGTCTTCCACGGGCGGCGGGCTGCCGTAGGCGTGGCTGAGGTTCATGCAGCCCAAACCGATGGGGGCGACGCTGAAAGGGCCGATGCGACGTGCCTGGGCAGGTAGGTTCATGGTGCTGGCGGGTTGCTGGGGGCGGGGTCGAACGACCAGGTGAAGCCCTGGTCTTCGCGCACCAGCCAGACGCTGTGCGCGGTGGTCTTGCAGTGCCAAGTCTGCGGCCCCTGCGGGGCATGCAGGGCCAGGGCCTGCACTGTGAACACGGCGCCGCAGTGGCCGCCAGGGTCGCGGACCGACGCGTAGCGCAGCCAGTGCAGGCCGGCGCTGCGGGCGGCGTCGCCCAGCGCGTGGGTGGCGGTGTAGTCGCGGTCCGGCGTCCACAGCGCGGCCAGGCTGGCCCAGGGCGGGGACGTCAGGTCGATGGCCGGGCCGTCGACGCGGGCCTGGAAGAAGCTGTGCTCGGTGTGCAGCTGGCCTTGGCGCAGGCCTTCGCTGTCGAGCAGGAAACGCCAGCGCCAGTAGGCCACCTCGGCAGCAGCCGCGCGCAGGGTTTCGGCGCCGTACCAGACGCCGCCGTGGTGCGGCCGGCGGAAGCGGCTGGCGAACGGGCTGCGGTAGCGGAACGGCGTGGCCAGCAGGTAGTGTGGTTCGGGTGGCCCGGGTGGCCCGGGTGGCCCGGGTGGCCCGGATGGATCGGGTGGCCCGGCGGTTGCGGGCGCGGGCGCGGGCGCGGGCCCGCGCGGCCGGGCTGAACGAGGCGACAGGGGCGACGGGCCCGCTCGGGGTAAGGCCGGTTTGCTGTCCTCCAGCAGACGTTCCAGCAGCGCCTGTTCGTCCAGCGTGTCCACCAGCCGCATGGTGGCGACGATGTGCTGTGCCTCGACGCCGCGCCACAGCAGGGCATGGCGGGTCTGGGCGGTTTCCGTCAGCCAGGCGGCCGGCCAGGGTGCGGCCGGCGGGGCCGTCACGACGGGGCGCGCATGCCGTCCAGGTAGGCCAGCGTGGCCACCAGGCCTTGCGCCGTCTGCACCAGGTCGCGCGGCACGCCGCCCAGGGCGTGGTGGTGGCTACCCATCCAGGCCAGGCGCTGCGCTGCGCTGTTGCCCACCAGCGCGTCGAGCGAGCGGTAGACGCGCACCAGCAGCGCGGCCAGTTCGCCTTCCTTGCTGCGCGGGTTCAGCCCGCGCTGGCCGTGCAGCAGGCGCGACACCGTGGGCTCGCTGACCCCCACCACCCGGGCCAGCGCCGCACCCGACAAACCCAGCAGCTCCGCCGCCCGCGCGGTGGCCTTGCCCAGCACCATGGCCGGGTCTGGCCCCCTGGCGCCACCCGGTGCAGCAGCAGGGAACGGTATAGCCGAGGGTTGCAAAATGGCGTTCATATGAAAGATCATGCCACAGAAGTTCAATAAATAGGCGTTCCTTTGGCTCGCGCCCCAGGGCTTGTCAGCCCAGCTGCTGTTCCAGCCCGTGCAGCACCTGGTAGCAGGGCAGCACCTGGGCGACGCTGGCATTGGGCTCGCGGCCTTCGCGGATGGCGGCAAAGAACTCGCGGTCCTGCAGCTCGATGCCGTTCATCGACACGTCCACCTGGCTGACGTCGATCTTTTCGTCCTTGCCGGTGAACAGGTCGTCGTAGCGCGCGATGTAGGTGCCGGTATCGCCGATATAGCGGAAGAACGTGCCCAGCGGCCCATCGTTGTTGAAGCTCAAGCTCAGCGTGCAGATGGCGCCGTTGGCCGCCTGCAGCTGGATGCTCATGTCCATCGCGATGCCGAGCTGCGGGTGGATCGGCCCCTGGATGGCATTGGCCTTCACGACCGGGCTTTGCGCCTGGTAGGCGAACAGGTCCACCGTGTGCGCGGCGTGGTGCCACAGCAGGTGGTCGGTCCAGCTGCGCGGCTGGCCCAGCGCGTTCATGTTGCTGCGGCGGAAAAAGTAGGTCTGCACGTCCATCTGCTGGATGTGGAACTCGTCCTTCACGATGCGCTGGCGCACCCACTGGTGGCTGGGGTTGAAGCGCCGGGTGTGGCCGCACATCGCCACCCGTCCGCTGGCCCGCGCGGCAGCCACCACGGCGCGGCCATCGGCC
>JAIXZR010000271.1 GCA_027489455.1 Rubrivivax sp.
AGGTCGCCGAAGTAGCCGTCGCTGCAGGGCGAGGTCACGGCTGCCAACACGATGTCGCCCGGCTGAATCTGCTCTGCCGCCACATGCATCATCCAGTTGTCCCCCGGCTGCAGCAGCACCGTGACAGCCGTGCCCGAGACACGGGCGCCGGGGTAGACGGGCCGGATGCATGGCTGCAGCAGGCCCACGCGGCCCTGGGCTTCGTGCACGGTAGCGCTGCCGAAGGCGGCCAGGCCGTCTGCGGCGATGCGGTCGGCGCGACGGATGTTGCGGTAGACGACGCCGAGCTCGTACATGGTCACAGCCCCTTCTTCTTGAGCGCGGCATCCAGCCGCGGGTAGACACGCCGCGCATTGGCTTCGAAGACCTGCTTCTTCTGCGCTTCCGACAACTGCGTGCTGGCGGCTATGTAGCGCCGCGTGTCGTCGTAGTAGTGCCCCGTCTCGGGGTCGATGCCGCGCACCGCGCCGATCATCTCGCTGGCGAAGAGGATGTTGGCGAGAGGGATCACCTTCGTCAGCAGGTCGATGCCCGGCTGGTGGTAGACGCAGGTGTCGAAGTAGATGTTGTTCAGCAGGTGCTCGCCCAGCAAAGGCTTCTTCAGTTCCTGCGCCAGCCCGCGGTAGCGGCCCCAGTGGTAGGGCGCCGCGCCGCCGCCATGCGGCACGATGAAGCGCAGCGTGGGAAAGTCCTTGAAGAGATCGCCCTGGATCAGCTGCATCACCGCCGTGGTGTCCGCGTTGATGTAGTGCGCGCCGGTGGTGTGGAAGCAGGCGTTGCAGCTGGTGCTCACGTGGACCATGGCCGGGATGTCGTACTCCACCATCTTCTCGTAGAGGGGGTACCAGTGGCGGTCGGTGAGCGGCGGGCTCGTCCAGTGGCCGCCCGACGGGTCGGGGTTGAGGTTGAGGGCCACGTTGCCGTACTGCTCCACGCATTTCACCAGTTCGGGGATGCAGGTGGCCGGGTCCACGCCCGGGCTCTGCGGCAGCATGGCTGCGGGGATGAAGTGGTCCGGGAACAATTGGCTGACGCGGAAGCACAGCTCGTTGCAGATCGCCGCCCAGGTGCTGCTGACCTGGAAATCGCCGATGTGGTGCGCCATGAAGCTGGCGCGCGGGCTGAAGATGGTGAGGTCGCTGCCGCGCTCGCGCATCTTGGCCAGCTGGTTGGTTTCGATGCTCTCGCGCAGCTCGTCGTCGCTGATCTTCAGGTCGGCGGCCCGGGGCATCAGCGTGGGGTTCTTGATGCCGGCGATCTGCGCGTTGCGCCAGGCTTCCAGCGCCTTGGGCGCGGTGGTGTAGTGGCCGTGGATGTCGATGATCATGGGGCGGGGCGGTCAGTGCAGAAGTCAGGCCGGTTCCATGCCCTGGGCGCGCTTGGCGGCGGCCGTGGCATCGGAGGCCAGGTAAGCCAGCAGTTCGCGCGCTGCATCGGCCCGGGCCGAATCCAGCGCCAGCGTGCTGCCGAGCGCGGCTGAAAACGTGGTGATGTGCGCCACTTCGGCAGGCAGCGTGCCCAGCAGCTGGATGCCGGGCAGGTGCAGCAGCTCGCTCAGCTGCTGGAAGCCCAGCGCCACCTGCCCGCTGGCCACCAGGCTGCCCACCGGCACACCCGGGGGCGCCTGCACCAGCCGCGGGCGCAGCACCTCGGCCAGGCCCCAACGCTCGAACAGGCGCGTGAGGTAGGTGCCACTGGGCCCGGTGGAAAAGCTGATGCTGGGCGCCGCCAGCACGGCCGCGCGCAAGGCTTCGGCGCTGCCGATGTCGGGCTGCGCGGCGCCTGCCGGCACGGCCACGGCCACCGGGGACTTCACGATGTCCACCCGGCTGCCGGCATGCACGTGGCCGCCGGCCTGCAGCTGGTCGATGGCATCGCTGGCCAGGAAGACGAGGTCGAAGGCTTCGCCCGCCTGCACGCGCCGCACGGCGTCCACACCGCCTACCGATTGCAGCTGCACGGTGTGCCCGCTGCGCGCCTGGAAGGCCGGCAGCAGCGTGCCCAGCAAGGGCTGCGTGGCCTTGGACGAGATCGCGGTGAGGGTACAGCCCATGGCAAAGATTCTTCAGCGCGGCACACCGGCGATCAAGACGAGACCGCCACTAGCTGCTATGCCGGTTTGGCATGGCTGACAATGCCGTTGCCATCCTTGGCATGACAAACCGAAGTCAGCGCCCTGCGCGCCGGCCGGTGCAACAGGCATGGATTTCAAGCAGCTCAACAGCTTCGTGCAGGTGGCCGAGCTCGGCAGCTTCACGCGTGCGTCCAACGTGCTGGGCGTGGCGCAGCCGGCACTCAGCCGGCAGGTGCGGGCACTGGAAGTGGCGCTGCGGCAGCCGCTGTTCGACCGCAACGGCCGCGGCGTCACGCTCACGCCTGCCGGGCAGCGGCTGCTGGCGCACGGCCGCGGCATCCTGCAGCAGCTGGAACGCGCGCGCCAGGATCTCGAAAGCCTGCGCGGCGTGGCCGCTGGCGTGCTGTCCATCGGCCTGCCGCCCAGCATCGGCCGGCTGCTCACGGCGCCGCTGGTCGAAGCCTTCAGCCAACGCTTCCCGAGCGCGGCGCTGACGATGGTCGAAGGCCTCTCGACCTACACGCTGGAGTGGCTGGCGCAGGGCCGCCTGGATTGCGCCGTGGTCTACAACGCCACGCCGGCACCGGCCCTGCACCTGCAGCCGGTGCTGGACGAGAAGCTCTACCTCGTCAGCCGCCGTGCGGGCCCGGGGACGGGCCTGGGCCGGCCTGTCACGCTGGCCCAGGTGGCGCAGCATGCGCTGGTGATCCCCAGCCGCCCGCATGCCATCCGCATGCGGCTGGAAAGCGTGCTGGCCGAAGCCGGCCTGAAGCCCCATGTCGGGCTGGAAATCGAAAGCGTGCCGGCCATCCTGGACCTGGTGCTGCGCCACCCCGCCCCGGCTTGGCACGCCGTGCTGAGCTTGAACGCGATCCGCGGCAGCGGCCGCGAGGCGGCCTTCGTCGCGCGGCCGATCCAGCTGCGCCAGCAGGGCCAGCAGCGCCCGGCGCTGACGACCAGCCTGTGGATCGCCACGTCGGCGCTGCGGCCGCGAGCCATGCTGCTGGACCCGACCTGCGAACTGCTGGCCGCGCTGCTGCACGAGCACCTGGGCCGCTAGCGCTGCTAGCGCAGTTGGCGCTGCTGGCGCCGCTACTGCATCAGGCCGTTCTTCAGCGCGTAGTAGGTCAGGTCGCTGTTGCTCTGCAGCTTGAGCTTGTCCATCACGCGGCTGCGGTAGGTGCTGACGGTCTTCACGCTCAGGAACATCGCCTCGGCAATCGCGCCCACCGTTTCGCCCTGGGCCAGGCGCAGGAAGACCTGCAGCTCGCGCTCCGACAGGCTGTCGTGCGGCGCCTCGTTGGCGCCGCCCAGCTGGTCCGCCAGCAGCTCGGCCACGGCCGGCGTCACGTACTTTCGGCCACGCACCACGGTGCGGATGGCGGTGGCAATCTCGGCGGGATCGCCGTCCTTGCCCAGGTAGCTGCTGGCGCCCTGCTTGAGCAGCGTGACGGCGTAGTGCTGCTCCGGGAAGCCGCTGAGGATGATCACCGGCAGATCGGGGAAGCGCGCCTTGATGGCCAGCAGCGCATCCACGCCGCCCTGTTCGGGCATCGAGATGTCCATCAGCAGCACATCCACCGTGCCGCTGCGGGCCAGTTCCAGTGCCTCGCGGCCATTGCAGGCTTCGCCGGTGATGCGCAGGTCGACCTCATCGCCCAGCAACTGGCGCAGGCCGGTGCGGACGATGCCGTGGTCGTCGACGATGCCGATGTTGATCATGGTCAGGGGTCTGGGTGCGCCCGGTGGGCGCCTGTCGTGCGGGGAGTATCGCGCCGCGGCGGTCAGCGCGAGAGCAGTTCCTCGGTGGCCGCGGCGATGTCGGCATCCTGCATCTGCAGCGGCAGCGCCGCTGGCGGGCGCGTCATCCACTGCAGCGTTTCCTGCAGGCTGCTGAACATCCAGATCGCGACGCCCGTGGCCAGCAGGGACAGCAAGGCCAGGAAGAGAAGAGACAGGGACAGCGTCATGGCGAGCTCCATCAGGCAGCAGGGCGGTGGTGACCGGCCTGCTTTCGGCCCGGGTCCGCCCCAGTCTGGCTGCGGCGCGCCCGGGCCGGGATCGGTGCCGGCGCCAAAGCGCTGTCAGACAGCGCCGACAACACCCCCGGGCCATCGCTCTCCCAGTGGCCGGCCGCTGGCTGCTAGCCTCGGCCCCAAGCCACAGCAGCCTGCTCTGGCTTTGATTTCCACTCCGGCGCCGGGGACGTGCATCTGCGCATCATCCGGCGTCGCCTTCCACCCCCAGGACACCCATGGCACAACTCACCGTCAACGGCCGTGCGCTGCAGCACGACGCGGAACCCGACACCCCCCTGCTGTGGGTGCTGCGCGAACAGCTGGGCCTGACCGGCACCAAGTACGGCTGTGGCATCGCCCAGTGCGGCGCCTGCACCGTGCACATCGACGGCAACCCGGTGCGCAGCTGCGTGCTGCCGGTGTCGGCCGTGGCGGCCGGCGCGAAGATCACCACCATCGAAGGCATCGCGCCCGATCCGGTGGGCGCGGCGCTGCAGAAGGCCTGGGTGGCCAACGACGTGCCGCAGTGCGGCTACTGCCAGAGCGGCATGATCATGGCCGCCACCGCGCTGCTGAAGGCCAAGCCCAGGCCCAGCGACGCGGACATCGACGCCGCCATCACCAACATCTGCCGCTGCGGCACTTACAACCGCGTGCGCGCTGCCATCAAGGAAGCCGCAGGCGGGCCCAAGACGGCCGGGCTGGACATCATCCACATCGTGAGGGCCGTCTGATGAGCGCCGCCATCGACACCACGATGTCACGCCGGCGCTTCGTCGCCAGCGTGGGCAGCACGGCTGCCGCCGCGGGCGGCTTCACGCTGGGTTTTCACGTACCGGCGCTGGCACAGGGCACGGGCGCGCCGCAGCGCGACGAGCTGCAGGAGCTGAACGCCTGGGTGGTGGTGCGGCCTGACGACACCGTCGTCATCCGCATCGTGCGCAGCGAGATGGGCCAGGGCACGCTCACCGGCCTGGCGCAGCTGGTGGCCGAAGAGCTGGACTGCGACTGGGCGCGGGTCACCACCGAATACCCCACGCCCGGCCAGAGCCTGGCGCGCAAGCGCGTCTGGGGCAACTTCAGCACCGGCGGCAGCCGCGGCATCCGCGAAAGCCAGGATTACGTGCGCAAGGGCGGCGCTGCCGCACGGCAGATGCTGCTGCAGGCCGCGGCCAATGAATGGAAGGTGCCGGTGGCCGAATGCCGCGTGGCCAAGGGCGTGATCACCCACCCCGCCAGCAACCGCCGCACCACTTTTGGTGCGATGACGGGTGCGGCCGCGCAACTGCCCGTGCCCACGGACGTAGCGCTGAAGGACCCGAAGACCTGGCAGATCGCCGGCAAGCCCCTGGCGCGGCTGGACACGGTGGAGAAGACCAACGGCAGCATCGTCTACGGCAGCGACCTGAAGCTGCCCGGGCTGCTGAACGCCGCCATCGCCGCCTGCCCGGTGTTCGGCGGCAAGCTGCGCAGCTTCGACGCGGCCGCCGTGGCCAGCCGGCCCGGGGTGAAGAAGATCGTGAAGGTGGGCGACAACGCCGTGGCCGTGGTGGCCGACACCTGGTGGCATGCCAAGAAGGCGCTGGACGCCCTGCCCATCGACTGGGATCTGGGCCCGCACGCCAAGGTGCAGCAGGCCGACATCGAGGCCACGCTGAAGGCCGGCCTCACGGCCGAGCAGGCCGTGGTGGGCAACCAGAACGAAGCCGGCAAGGACATCCAGGCGGCCCTGGCCGCCAGCGCGCGCACGCTGGAAGCGGTGTATTCGTACCCGTTCCAGAACCACGCCACGATGGAGACCATGAACGCCACGGTGCGCTACACGCCCGAGCGCTGCGAGGTCTGGACGCCGACGCAGAACGGCGAAGCCGCGCTGGCCGCAGCGTCTGAAGCCTCGGGCCTGCCGCCAGCGCAGTGCGAGGTCTACAAGCTGCCGCTGGGCGGGGGCTTCGGCCGCCGCGGGGCCATCCACGACTGGGTGCGCCAGGCCGTGGCCATCGCCAAAGAGCTGCCCGGCACGCCCGTGAAGCTGATGTGGTCGCGCGAAGAAGACATGACCCAGGGCCGCTACCACCCCATCACCCAGTGCCGGCTGCAGGCCGGGCTGGACGACAAGGGGCAGATCACGGCGCTGCACATGCGCATCAGCGGCCAGTCCATCCTGGCCGGTGTCTTCCCGCAGAACGTGCGCGACGGGCGCGACCCGGTGGTCTTCCAGGGCCTGAACGAAGGCGGCGGCGAAGCCATGATCGGCTACAGCTTCCCTGCCCTGCGCGTGGACCATGCGATGCGCAACCCGCATGTGCCGCCGGGCTTCTGGCGCGGCGTGAACCTGAACCAGAACGCCGTCTACCTGGAATGCTTCCTGGACGAGATCGCCCACGCCACGAAGCAGGACCCGCTGGCCCTGCGCCGCAGCCTGATGGCCCGCCACCCCAAGCATCTGGCGGTTTTGAACGCCGCGGCAGAACGCGCCGGCTGGGGCAAGCCCGCGCCCAACGTGGGCGGGCAGAAGGTGTTCCGCGGCATTGCGCAGACGCATGGCTTCGGCAGCTATGTGGCGGCCGTGGCCGAGGTCTCGGTCAGCAATGCCGGCGATCTGAAGATCCACCGCATCGTCGCCGCCACCGACTGCGGCCACGCGGTCAACCCGCAGCAGATCGAAGCCCAGGTGGAAGGCAGCTTTGCCTACGGCTTGACGGCCGCGCTGTACGGCGCCTGCACGGTGAAGGACGGCCGCATCGCGCAGGCCAACTTCGACACCTACCCGATGCTGCGCATCGCCCAGATGCCCAAGGTGGAGACGGTGATCGTGCCCAGCGGCGGCTTCTGGGGCGGGGTGGGCGAACCCACCATCGCCGTGGCCGCGCCCGCGGTGCTGAACGCCATCTTCGCCGCCACGGGCAAGCGCATCCGCGACCTGCCGCTGGCCGGGCAGACCCTGAAGCGGGCGTGAGGCCACTGAAGGGCATGAAGCCAGGCCTGGCCATCGCCCTCCTGGCCGCTATGGCCGCTACGGCGGCTTTGGCGGCCAGCCCCGCCGCGGCCTACACCGTGGTGGACGACGGCATCCCCCAGCCGTTGACAGCCACGCCCGGCGACGCCCAGCGCGGGCGCGCCATCGTGGCGCAGCGGCAGCAGGGCCTGTGCCTGCTGTGCCACAGCGGGCCCATCGCCGAGGAGCGCTTCCAGGGCAACCTGGCGCCGCCGCTGGATGGCGCCGGCAGCCGCTGGACGACCGCGCAACTGCGGCTGCGCATCGCCAATGCCCGGCACCTGAACCCGGACAGCCTGATGCCTGCCTTCCACCCCGCGCCCGGCAGCGCGCAGGAAGCCCCGCAGCGCGTGGCCGCGGCCTGGCGCGGGCAGCCCATCCTGAGCGCGCAACAGGTGGAAGACGTGCTGGCCTACCTGCAGACGCTGAAGTAGCGCAGCCGCCCGATGACACCGCGCCGCCACTTCCTGCAAGCCGCCACGGGCACGGTGGCGCTGGCGCTGCTGCCTTCAGCGCAGGCCACGCCCGAAAGCCTGCGCGCCAGCGTGGCCGCGCTCACCGGCGGCGCGCCGGTGCAGGCCGGGCGCGTGAGCCTGGAGATCGCCAGCCTGGTCGACAACGGCAACGCCGTGCCGGTGCAGGTGGACGTGACCAGCCCGATGACGCCGGCCGACCATGTGCGCCGCATCGCGCTGTTCAGCGAAGCCAACCCCCAGCCCGAGGTGGCGGTGTTCGAACTCGGCCCGCACAACGGCCGGGCACGCGTGGCCACGCGCATCCGCCTGGCGACATCGCAGCGCGTGCTGGCGCTGGCGCAGATGAACGACGGCAGCTGGTGGCAGGCGCAGGCGGACGTGATCGTCACGCTGGCCGCGTGCATCGAAGGCTGACGCCGCGAGCCCCCGCATGAGCACACCCCCGCTTCGGGCCCTGGTGAACCTGCCACGCAGCATCGTGCGGGGCGACATCGTCGAAGTGCGCGCCACCCTGGGCCACGCCAATGAAACCGGCCACCGCCGTGGCAATGCCGGCGAGCTGGTGCCGCGCAGCATCGTGCGGCGCATCGAGGCGCGGCTGGACGGCGCACTGGTGTTCGCGGCCGACCTGCAGCCGGCGATATCGGCCAACCCCTACGTCGCCTTCCCGCTGCTCGCGCTGGCCAGTGGCACCCTGGTGGTGTCCTGGCGCGGCGACGACGGCCTGGCGCACAGCGAGACCCTGCCCTTCGTGGTGGCCTGATGGCGCAAGCCGCAGCGCTGCTGCTGGCGGCCACGCTGGCGCTTCCGAGCCTGGCCGCCGCCGCGCCGCCCGATGCGCGCCGAAGCGGCCTGCTGGACATGCAGCCCGCCACCCAGGCCCTGCAGCGCGACGACAGCCAGAACCCCGCCTGGCTGTGGCTGAAGGGCGGCGAGCAGGACTTCCAGCGCAGCTGCCTGGCCTGCCACACCCCCGCCAGCCTGCGCGGCGTGGCCACGCGCTACCCGGCCTGGGACGAGGTGCTGGGCAAGCCGCTCACGCTGCAGGGCCGCATCCAGCAATGCCGCGTGCGCCATCTGAAGGCCGCACCCTGGGCGGCGGAAGACGACACCCTGCTGGGGCTGGAGACCTTCGTCGCCCATGCCTCGCGCGGCCTGCCCATCGCCCCGCCGGCCGACGCGCGGCTGCGGCCTTGGCAGCAGCGCGGCGAAGCGCTCTTCCGCCAGCCCTTCGGCCAGCTGGGCCTGAGCTGCGCGCAGTGCCACGACGCGAATGCCGGCGGCCGGCTGGCCGGCAGCACCATCCCCCAGGGCCACCCCACGGGCTACCCGCTGTACCGGCTGGAATGGCAGGGCCTGGGGTCGCTGCAGCGCCGGCTGCGCAACTGCATGACGGGCGTGCGCGCCGAGCCCTTTGCGCCAGGCTCGGACGAGTTCACGGCGATCGAGGCCTACCTGATGCAGCGCGCTGCCGGCATGCCGCTGGAGACCCCGGCCGTGCGGCCGTAGAGTGCTGCCATGCCGCCACCACCCGACCCCATCGCCAGCACCCGCACCTGGCTGGAACGCGCCGTCATCGGCCTGAACCTGTGCCCCTTCGCCAAGGCCGTGCACAGCAAGGGCCGCATCCGCTGGGTGCTGTGCGAAGCCACCGACACCGAGGCCCTGCTGCACACCCTGGTGCAGGAACTGCAGCACCTGGCCGAAGCCGACCCGCAGGACGTGGACACCACGCTCATCGTGCACCCGCAGGTGCTGGGCGACTTCCTGGACTACAACGACTTCCTGGACGTGGCCGACGCCGCGCTGGCCGAACTGGGCCTGGAAGGCGTGATCCAGATCGCCAGCTTCCACCCGCAGTACCAGTTCGCCGGCACCGAACCCGACGACATCGAGAACTGCACCAACCGTTCGCCCTACCCCACCCTGCACCTGCTGCGCGAAGCCAGCATCGACGCTGCGGTGGCCGCATTCCCCGAACCCGAGGCGATCTTCGAGACCAACCAGGCCACGCTGCAGCGCCTGGGCTGGACTGGCTGGCTTGCCTTGCAGGGGCCGGCCGGGCCCGGGCAGAATGAACCGGACGGCCCTGCCGACCCCCATCGATGACCCCCTGACCCTACCGCGAAGCACCCCATGATGAAGACCCTGCGCGCCCGGCCCTGGCTGGCCGCCCTGGCCACCAGCACGCTGCTGCTGGCCCTGCCCGCCCAGGCGGCCGAACCCAGTGCCGAATCCGTCGACAAGCTGCTCGTCGTCACCAAGTCCCAGGCCCTGGTCGAGCAGATGTATGGCCACATGGAAACCGCGATGCGCGCTGGCATGCAGCAGGCCCTGGGCGGCCGGCGCCTGACGGACCGGCAGCAGGCCCTCGTCGAGCGCGCGCCGGCCGAGTTCGCGGCCGTGATGCGGCAGGAACTGTCCTGGGAAAAGATCAAGCCGATCCAGGCGGGCATCTACCGCGAGACCTTCACGCAGGAAGAGATCAACGGCCTGATCGCCTTCTACGAAAGCCCCCTGGGCAGGAGCTTCATCGACAAGATGCCGGTGGTGATGCAGCGTTCCAACCAGCTGATGCAGGCCCTGACCGCGCCGATGATGGACAAGATGCGGGCCGCGATGGAACGGGCGGTAGCCGAGGCCCAGGCCCCGAGCTGAGCACGCCGCCATCGGCACCTTGGGCCCCACCACCCTGCCCGCGCTGCTGCGCGACGCGACACCGGCCGATGCGCCGGCCCTGCTGGCGATCTACGCGCCCTTCGTCACTGGCACGGCGGTGTCCTTCGAGACCGAGGTGCCCAGCGTCGAAGCCTTCCGTGCCCGCATCGCCAAGGCCCTGGGCGGCTGGGCCTGGCTGGTGGCCGAAGACGCCCAAGGCCACTGCCTGGGCTACGCCTACGGCAGCGCGCACCGCGAGCGCGCGGCCTACCGCTACTGCACCGAGGTCTCGGCCTACATCGCCCCCGGCCAGCGCGGGCGCGGGCTGGGGCGGCAGCTCTACACCGCGCTGTTCGACCGACTCGCTGCGCTGGGCTACTGCACCGCGCTGGCCGGCGTGGCCCAGCCCAACGACGCCAGCATGGCGCTGCACCGGGCGCTGGGCTTCAGCGTGGTGGGCACGTACCAGCGCGCCGGCTGGAAGTTCGGCGCCTGGCACGACATCACCTGGCTGCAGCGCCCGCTGCGCGAGTGGCCGCTCGACATCGCGGCCTGACGCGCCCCGTCAGAAGCCCACCGCCTGCCCCTCGCGCCGCGAATCGCTGGCGGCAACGAAGCCGTCCTCGTAGTCGTCAGTCAGCCGGGCGATGAACTGGCCCGAGCCGTAGTCCATGTAGGCATCGGGCGTGGGCACGATCTCGTGGCCCAGATCGCGCAAGCCCTGCTGCAGGGCCGGGGCCATGGTGTGTTCGCAGTCGATCTGCCGGCCGGTGGCCACCTTCCAGCGCGGTGCGTCGCAGGCCGCCTGGGGCTGCTGCTTGTGCACCAGCATGCGCACCAGGGTCTGCAGATGGCCCTGCGGCTGCATGTTGCCGCCCATCACGCCGAAGCTCATCACGGGCTGGCCGTCCTTCGTCAGGAAGGCCGGGATGATGGTGTGGAAGGGCCGCTTGCCCGGCGCCACCTGGTTGGGGTGGCCGGCCTGCAGCGTGAAGCCGTGGCCGCGGTTCTGCAGGCTCACGCCCGTGCCCGGCACCACCACGCCGCTGCCGAAGCCCATGTAGTTGCTCTGGATCAGGCTGACCATCATCCCGCGCTCGTCGGCCGCGGTCAGGTAGATGGTGCCGCCGCGCGGCGGCTGGCCGTGCGCCGGGTCGCCGGCCTTGCCGATGTCGATCAGGCGTGCGCGCTCGGCCAGGTAGGCGTCGCTCAGCAGGTCGCTGGCGGTGACTTCGGTCATGAAGCGCGCGTCGGCCACCCAGCGGTAGGTGTCGGCGAAGGCCAGCTTCATCGCCTCGATCTGCAGGTGCTGGCTTTGCACGCTGTCGACCGCGAAATCGCGGAAGGGCGTGTGCTCCAGCATGCCCAGGGCCATCAGCGCGGCGATGCCCTGGCCGTTGGGCGGGATCTCGTGCACGGTGTGGCCGGCAAAGCCCTTCTGGATCGGCGCCACCCATTGCGGGCGGTAGGCGTCCAGGTCGGCCATCGTCATCTCGCCGCCGTTGGCCGCCGCATGCGCGGCCAGCTTTTCGGCCACTTCACCGCGGTAGAAGGCGTCACCGCGGGTCTGGGCGATCAGGCGCAGCGTGCGTGCCGCTTCGGCAAACACGAAGCGCTCGCCCGGCGTGGGTGCGCGGCCGCGCGGCATGAAGGCCTGCGCGAAGCCGGGCTGATCCTGCAGGCCGGGCACCTGGCGCGCCCACTTGTCGGCCGTCACCACGCCCACGCCGTAGCCGCGCTCGGCCAGCTCGATGGCCGGCTGCAGCAGGTCGGCGAAGGGCAGCTTGCCGAAGCGCTCGGACAACGCCACCCAGCCCGCCACGGCGCCGGGGGTGGTGACGCTGTCCCAGCCGCGCATGGGGAAAACGCCGCCGTGCTTCTTCGCGAAGTAGTCGGGCGTCCAGGCCGCCGGGGCCACGCCGGATGAGTTCAGGCCGTGCAGCTGCTGGCCGTCCCACAGGATCGCGAAGTTGTCGCTGCCCAGGCCGTTGCTCACGGGTTCGACGATCGTCATCGCGGCGGCGGTGGCAATGGCGGCGTCCACCGCATTGCCGCCGGCGCGCAGCATCTGCAGACCGGCCTGCGCGGCCAGCGGCTGCGATGTAGCAACAACATTGCGCGCGAACAGCGGGCTGCGCACGGTGGGGTAAGGGTGGGACCAGTCGAAGTTCATGGGCAGGCACGCAAAGTGGGCATGGGCTGGGAGTATCTCGCTGCAGGCCGGGGCGCAGGCTGTGCAGGCAAACCGCGGGCGACCGTGGAATCCGGCCGTGACATTCGACGCATTCACAACAAAGCGTCACGCCAGCCTGTCAGTACCCCCCTTAAACTAGGGAGATGCGGCGGCTTGTGCGCTGCACCCCTGGCCGCTGCGCCCGATGCGCAGCCGACTCGAACGAGCCCCGCTGATGTCACTGGCCCTGGTTGCCGCCCTGGCACTGTCCCCCACCGCCGCTGCTGCCCATTGCTCGTGGGACAACCCGGGTGCCGATCCCTTCATGGGCAACGTGCCGGCCGCCGTCGACCGCTACACCGACATCCCGGCCGATGTGCGCGCACGCCTGAAGGCCCGGATGGCCCAGCGCCAGTTCGACGAGATGGCCACCATCCGCCGCGACAGCATCACCGGCCGCTATCGCTACAGCGCCGAGATCCGCGACATGCACTTCGGCCAGGGCCGGGTGTGCCGCAGCGTGTCCCGCACCAAGTGGGCGCCCGACGCCGTCGAGCGCGGGCTGGTCTACTGCGAGGCCGAGCACTGCATCATCGTCCCCACCGTGTGCCGCAACGTCAGTCGCGTACAGCGTTTGCCGGGGCTGGGCGCCGAAGCCCCCGGGGGCACCGGCGGCCTGCCCGGGCTGCTGGCCGGGCCGGCAGCGCCAGGCATGGGCACCGCACCCGACGGCAGCGCACGGCCGCTGGCCGCCAATGATCCGACCAACACCGGCGACCTGGTGTTCGACCCGCCAGGCGCCGGCAACCCCAGCTTCAGCCAGGCCAGCGCTGCGCTGCCGGCGCTGCCGCTGGCCGCCGCGGGCCTGGGCGCCGGGGCCGGCGGCGTGCCGCTGTCGGGCCCGCTGGGCGCGATCCCCGGCGTGGGCGGCGGCGACCCGGGCACCACCGGCGGTGGTGGCCCGCTGCTGGGCGGCGGTGGTGGCGGTGGCGGCATCGGCGGCGGCAGTGCGCTGGATCCCCCCACCGGCGTTCTGCCGATCGGTGGCGGGTCGGTTGGCGGCGGCGGCATCCCCGGGGCACCGCCCGTGGTGCCGCCCATCGACGTGCCGGAAGTGCTGAACCCGCCGCCCGTGCCCGACATCCCCGAGCCCGCGACCTGGGCGCTTTGGCTGGCCGGCCTGCTGGGCCTGCGCTGGCTGGTGCGCCGCCGCCGGCAGGCCTGACGCCTGGCCGGCGACCGCCGCCGGCCAGTTACTTCATCAATGCGGCGACGACCGACGCCGCGGCTTCCTTCAGCTTGCCGGTGGCCGTGGTCTTGCACTGGTCGGGGGTGGACGAGGGCACTGCGTCGAAGGTGGTGGCCACCTTCTGCGGGCGGAACAGCACCGCCTTGGCCGTGGGCGTGAGCGGCATGAGCATCACCCGTGCCGTGACGGCGCAGATGCCGGCCGGCGTGACGCCGCCTTCGACCTGGCTGATGAACACGTAGCGGGTGGACGGGTAGACCTTCCACAGCGTCTGGGGCACCGCCTCGTCCATGATCTTCTTCGCGGCTTCCTCGCTGATCAGCGAACGCGTGGAGTAGTCCAGGAACTCCGCCTTGTTGGCCCCCTGGGCCCAGCCCGCACTGGCGGCGGTGGACAGCATGGCCAGGACGAGCAGAGGCTTCAGCGCGAGTTTCATGGTGGTGCAGGCTTCAGGCGGGTGGGGGGCGGCAGGCTTGCCGGATGGCGTGGCGCAGAGTGTAAACACCGCATCGCCCCACCCCATGGCCCGTCCCCGGCACCGAGCCCCGCCGCGGGCCCGCAGACGCCCCCTGGAAAGGGGGTGCCTGCGCTCAGTGCGGGCCGGCGTCGCGCGCGGCGAGCTCGCCTTCCAGGCGCTGCACGTCCTCGGTCAGGCGCGACGCGATCAGGCGCACGATCTCGAAGCCGAAATCGGGGTTCTGGAAGTACAGCTGGTTGAAGGTGGCCTCGTCGATGGACAGCACCGTGCAGGCCGTGACGCAGCGCGCCGTGGCGGTGCGGCGCCGGTCGGGGGCGAAGAAGGCGATCTCGCCGAACATGCGGCCGGTCTGCAGGCGGCGGCCGCTTTCCACCAGCTCCATCTCGCCTTCGGCCAGCAGGTACAGCCGGTCGGCGGCATCGCCCTTGCGGAACAGCACGCTGCCGGCAGCCATGCGCCGGCGGCGCATGTGCGGCTGCAGCCACAGGCCCGAGCGCAGCTCGGCCACGTTGGCGCTGCGCACGCGGCGTGTCAGGCGCTGCATCTCCAGCACGCGCCACAGGTTCACCGGCAGCAGCGCCGCGTGCAGGGCCAGGATCAGCGGGCTGGGGTGCAGGTAGCCGTAGAGCATGAAGCCGACATTGCTGCCCACCGCCAGCCAGCGCAGCGGGATGATGGTCTTCACAAATGCGCTGACCACGATCAGCCCCGCCGCCAGCACGGCCGCCCCCAGCGCCACGCGCTGCCACGGGTCGGCCAGCGTCACCGCCAGCGCCCCCAGGTGCTGGGTGGCCGCCTGGGTGATGGCGTCGAGCAGGCTCATGCAGCGGTGGGCGCCGGGCAGTGAGGCTGGGCTGGCTGCCGGCCTACCAGCGCGCCGGCAGCTTCTTCAGCAGCACGATGCGCCCGCCCCGGGTCTCGAGGTAGCCGCCCTCGACCAGCGGCTTGAAGATCCGGCTGACCATCTCGCGCGACGAGCCCACGCGTTCGGCGATGTCCTGCTGCGTGAGCTTGTCGGGCACCACCAGCAAGCCGTCTTCATCGCGCGCCAGCGTGCGCAGCAGCCGCGCGATGCGGCCGTAGACATCGTCCAGCGCCAGGCTCTTGACCTGATCGGTGGAAGCGCGCGCCAGGCGGATCAGCTTCTTCACCAGATGCAGCGCGAAATCCGGGTGCGTGGCCAGGAAGTCGCGCACCTCGGCCCCGGGCACCACTGCGCAGGTGGTGGGCTCCAGCGTCATCACGCTGGCCGAGCGCGGGCCGCCGTCCAGCGTCATCTCGCCGAAGTATTCGCCCGCCGCCTGGGTGCCGTAGACGACCTCGCGGCCATCGGGCCCGGCGCCGTAGACCTTGACGCGACCGCGCAGGATGATGAACAGCGAATCCGACTGGTCTTCCTCGTTCACCAGCACGGCGTTGGCCGGGTACTGGCGTACGCCGCCGCGCGTGGCGATGGCCTGCAGCAGGGCGTCCTGCAGGGGTTCGGGGCTGGCGGCGCGCGGGCGGGGCGTTGACATGGGCGTCGATGGTGCCATGCCCGGGCGCAGTCTCGGGCTTCAGTCATGGCCTTGCCCTATGCTGCAAGCACACCCGGCGCCCAGGCCCGGGCCAGCCGCGCCTGAGAAGGACTTCGACTCAACCCCCCAACCTGCCCCAGACCGCACGTGGACCGCCACTTCCTGACCCCGCTGTTCGACCCGCGCTCGATCGTCGTCTTCGCCGGCGACCCCGAAGGCATCGCGCCCACGCCCGCGGCCCGTGCGCTGCAACGCGCGCTGGGCCGTGGCCCCGCGGGCACGGGCCAGCCGGCCTATGGCGGCAGCGTCACCTGGCTCGACATCGGCATGACGGGCACGCTGGCCGACCTGGCCTCGTCGCGCGCCGATCTGGCGCTCATCGCACTGGCCCCCGAAGAAGTGCTGGCAGCGCTGGAAATCGCCGGCCGCATCCGCTGCCGTGCTGCGCTGGTGCTCACCAGCGGGGTGTCGCCAGCGCTGTGCACCGAGCTGCACGCCGCCGCGCGCCGCTACGGCATGCAGCTGCTGGGGCCCAACTGCCAGGGCCTGCAGCGCCCCGGCCTGGGGCTGGACGCCAGCACGCTGGGCCCGCTGGCCGCGGCCGGGCCGCTGGCGCTGGTGTCGCAATCGGGCGCGCTGACGGCGTCGATGCTGGACTGGGCGCGCCAGCACAACGTGGGCTTCTCCACCGTCGTCTCGCTCGGGCCCAACACCGCCGTCGAGCTGCCGCAGGTGCTGGATTTCCTGGCCAGCGACGGCCGCACGCAGAGCATCCTGGTCTACATGGAAGGCATCCGCCATGCACGCCGCTTCATGAGCGCGCTGCGCGCCGCCGCGGCGGCCAAGCCGGTGGTGGTGATGAAGGCCGGGCGGCAGAGCGCGGGCTCGAAGGTGGCGCTCACGCACTCGGCGGCCATCGTCGGCAGCGACGAAGTCTTCGACGCCGCGCTGCGCCGCGCCGGCGTGGTGCGGGTGCGGCAGTTCACGCAGCTGTTCAGCGCCGCGCAGTGCCTGGCCTCGCGCTTCCGGCCCGCGGGCCAGAACCTGGCCATCGTCACCAACGGCGGCGGCCCGGCGGTGCTGGCGGCCGACTGGGCCGACGAGATCGGCCTGCAGGTGGCCGGCGTGCAGGACCTGGGCGAAGACGCCGACGGCCCGGCCTTCGTCGCCGCACTGGACCGCGCCGTGCAGGACCGCGGCGTCGACGGCGTGCTGGTGATCCATTCGCCCAAGCAGCGCGTGGGCGCCGACGGGCACGACATCGATCCCGAAGCCGTGGCGCGCGCCGTGGCCGAGGCCTTTGCGCCGGCCGGCAAGCCAGTGCTGGCCTGCTGGATGGGCGAAGCGACGGCGCGCCCCTCGCGCGAGCTGCTGGCCGCGCGCCAGCTGCCGGTGTTCCGCACGCCGGAGGCGGCGGTGGATGCCTTCCACAGCATCGCCAGCTTCTACCGCAACCAGCAGCTGCTGCAGCAGACGCCGCCGCCGCTGTCGCACCTGCAGGAGCCCGACACCGAAGGCGCGCGGCTGCTGATCGAAGGCGTGCTGGCCGAGCGCCGCAAGGTGCTGACGGAAATGGAAAGCAAGGCGTTGCTGGCGGCCTTCCACATCCCGGTCACGCGCACGATGCTGGCACGCAGCGCCAACGAAGCGATGCTGATCGCCAGCCAGCTGGGCTACCCGGTGGCGCTGAAGGTGGATTCCCCGGACATCGTGCACAAGAGCGAAGTCCACGGCGTGACGCTGAACGTGCACACCGCCGCCGCCGTGCGCGACCGCTACCACGAGATGCTGGCCGCCGTGGCACGCGCGCGGCCCGACGCCCGCATCAACGGCATCACCGTGCAACCGATGGCGCGCCCGGCCGAAGGCGCCGATGCCGGCGGGCCGCCGCGCGAGGTCTTCGTGGGCCTGTCGACGGAAGAGCCTTTCGGCCCCGTGATCACCTTCGGCGCCGGCGGCACGATGGTCGAGCTGTTCCGCGACCGGGCGCTGGAGCTGCCACCGCTGAACCAGTTCCTGGCGCGGCAACTGATCCAGCGCTCGCGCGCTTCGCTGCTGCTGGGGCAATGGCGCGGCACGGCCGCCGCGCCCACCGAACTGCTGGAACAGGTGCTGCTGCGCGTGAGCGAGATGGTGTGCGCGCTGCCGCAGCTGCGCGAAATGGACATCAACCCCATCATCGTCGACGCCGGCGGCGTGGTGGCGGTGGACGCGCGCATCGTCGTCGACGGCACGCCCCCGGGCGGCAGCGGCATCGCCGGCCCCTACCCGCACCTGGCGATCCTGCCCTACCCCGCGCACCAGGCGCAGGAATGGCCGCTGAAGGGCGGCGCACTGGCCAGCGTGCGGCCGATCCGCCCCGACGATGCCGAGATGCTGCAGGCCTTCGTGCGCGGGCTGTCGCAGGAAAGCCGCTACTTCCGGTTCGCCAGCGCCATCAGCGAGCTGCCGGCGCGCGTGCTGTCGCGCTTCACGCTCATCGACTACGACCGCGAGATGGCCCTGGTGGCGCTGGTGAAGAGCCCGCCAGCAGCCGACGGCAGCCCGGCGCCCGACCGGCTGGTGGGCGTGTCGCGCATCGTCACCAACCCCGACGGCACGAGCTGCGAGTTCAGCCTGGTGGTGGCCGACGACCAAAAGGGCCAGGGCCTGGGCTCACGGCTGATGGGCGCCATCATCGAGCAGGCCCGCAGCAAGGGCCTGGCCGAGATCATGGGTCTGATCCTGGCCAACAACAGCGCGATGCTGCGGCTGATGACGAGCCTGGGCTTTGCCATCGGCCCCTGCCCGGACGACCCGGACTTCAAGATCGCGACAAAAGCGCTGTAGCTTCGACTTCGATCAGCAGCTGGCGCAGCGCGGCGACGTTGCTCGCCTGGCCGGCGGCATCGATCGCATCGGCCAGCACGTCGCGGATGTGCTCGGCGCCCACCCATTCCATGTCCCAGTCCGGGAACAGGCGTTCGCGCGATTCCTCGGTCTCGCTGAGCATCACCACCCGCTCGTGGCGCGCATCCCGCTGGATCAGGCCCATGAGGCGCAGCACCGATTCGCGCGGGCCTTCCAGCCACTGGAAGAACACGCCGCTGCCGAACACCAGCATGCCGGTGATGCCGTGGATGGCGTTGTTGCGCCGCGCGGTGGCGATGATCGCGGCAACGCCCGCGGCGTCCATGCCGGGTGCGGCGCGGCTGCAGTAGACCAGGTTGTAGAGCAGCGGACCGTCCCGCGTGAAGCCCGGCTCGTCGGCGGCTGGTGGCATGGCGGGGCTCCTTGGGCGCCTGCGGGCGCGGGGCGGTGGACGATAGGGGGGGCGGGGCGGGCGGCTTACAGCAGGAAGCGATCCAGATCGGCGCAGAAGGCCGCCGGCTGTTCGAAGTACATCAGCGCACCGGTGTCGCGATAGACCTGGATGCGCCAGTTGGAGCGATTCTCCACCGTGTGCTTGCCGCGGTAGTCGGTGAAATCGCCGCGCGTGCCGTGCGTCATCCACACCGGGTGCTGCAGCTGCTCGTACAGCGCGTTCACGTCGGTGCTGAACAGCACCGCCCCCAGGAAGTGCAGCGGCGCATGGTGCGCGCCCGGCTGGCGGGTGGTGATCACGTCGTAGCGCCACAGCGCTTCGTCGATCTGCTTGCTGCCCCAGGTGCGCTCCAGAAAGTAGCGGATCACCCCGGGCCGGGTGAGGCCGCGGAAAAGCGCCTCGCCCCAGCCCGGGCCTTTCAGCAGCCGCAGCAGCCAGGGCGGGCCGACGCTGCCACCGGCCGGCGCATAGCGCAGCGTGCGCCCCCGGAAGCCGGTGGGGCTGACCAGGGCCAGGCGGCGGTAGGCCCCTGGCTGCTCCACGGCCGCGCGGGCCAGGAATTCGCAGCTCAGCGACAGCGCCAGCGCGTCCACGGGCACGCCGCCCTGGCGCTGGCGCAGCCAGGCCGTGGCCTGGTGCACGGCGTCGGTCATCAGGCGCGGGGTGTACGCCCGGTCGCTGCGTTCGCTGATGCCAAAGCCCGGGAAATCGATCGCCAGCACCGGCCGCGTCTGGCGCGCGTGCTCGAACAGCGGCCGCATCTCGGCCGCGGCGCCCGAGGCGTTCATGCTGTGCAGCAGCAGCAATGGCGCTGCGGCGGGCATGCCTGTGGCGGGGCTGGGGCCGGCGAGGTAGCCGCCGATCCGGCCTGCAGGGCCGGTGAATTCGACGTGCTCGCCAGCCAGGGCCAGCAGCTCGGCGGGCACGGGCGTCATCGGCATGGGGCAGGAGGTACAGGCGCGGCCAGGACAGGCCACGGGGTGGGGGCGGGGGGCCCCGGGTGGCCACAGCACCCCCCGGGTAAGCGCTGCATCGTAGCGGCACGCCGGCCCACCACAATCGCGGGCCACAAAAACAAGGCCATCCGGCCGACCCCCTGCGCATGCACTTGACGATCTTCGGCACCCCCGTGGTGAACACCGTGCTGCGCGTGCTGTCCCGCGCCTTCCTGCGGGCCAAGGGCTGGAAGCTGGAAGGCGAGCTGCCCAGCGGCGCCAGCAAGGCGGTGCTGATCGCCGCGCCCCACACCAGCAACTGGGACCTGCCGTACACGCTGATGGTCGCCTTCGGCCTGCGGCTGAACATCTACTGGATGGGCAAGGCCAGCATCTTCCGCTGGCCTTTCGGCCCGGTGATGCGCTGGCTGGGCGGCATCCCGGTGCGGCGCGAGACCAGCAACAACCTGGTGGCGGCTTCGGCCGCGGCGATCCAGGCCGCTGACGGCCCGCTGCAGCTGGTGGTGCCGCCCGAGGGCACGCGCGGCAAGACCCGGCACTGGAAGACCGGCTTCTACTACATCGCCCTGCAGGCCCAGGTGCCCATCGTGCTGGCCTACATGGACTACGAGCGCCGCATCAGCGGCCTGGGGCCGGTGTTCCAGCCCACGGGCGATGTCGAAGCCGACATGGCGTCGATCAAGCGCTTCTACGCCCCGTTCAAGGGCCGGCGCGCGGCCGAGTTCGACGCGCAGTAGCCGCCGGGCTCCTAGAACTCCACGGTTTCAAGCCGTAGGCCGCGCGTGAGCAGCAGCGCGCGCGCCAGCTGCGCGTCCTGCCGGCGCAGGAAGGGCCAGCAGACCACGCGCCAGTCCTCGCCGGCCGGCATCAGCTCCACCAGCACGGGTTCGCGCGTGTGGCCGTCCATCAGCGCGCGCACCGCAGCCGCGACCTGCTCGCTTTCGGCACGGGTGCGCAGCGGACGCGTGGTCAGCGCGAAAGTGGGGCCGATCTCGGCAGCCGCTGCTGCCGGCGGCGGGCTGGCAGCAGCACGTGGGGATGCGGGCGGGGCGGCGGGCGAGGATGCGGGCGGCACGGGCGGGTCGCCCCGCGCGGCGCGCAGGTCAGCCACGGTCTGGCGGGCCGCCGCCTTGGTGGCCTCGTCCAGCGGGGGCACCAGCGGCCGGGCCCAGGGGCGCGCAGGCGCCGCCGTGACGGGGGCAGCCAGGGACGCACCGGCAGCCTCGGTCCGGGGCGGGAGCGGGGGCGGGGGCGGATCGTCCGGCGCCAGGGCCACGGCGCCGGTGTCGGCCAGGGCGCCGTTGGGCGCGGGGCTGGCCGAGCCCGGGTCTGCCAACCCCGGCAACGCGGCCGACGCCGCGCCGGCAGTGACATCCGGCCAGGCACCCAAAGTGGCTGCCGCGGCTGCCCCTGACGCCTCGCCCGCGGCAGGCTGAGGGCCGGTACCGGCCACGCCCTCCAGCGCCGATGCTGCGGCGTCGGCCGGCGCGGCAGCCGCGCCCGAAGCCGCATCGGCCGGCCCGGGCGCCAGGGCGGCTGCCGCAGGCGCCGCGGCCGGCTGCAGCCAGCCCCGCACCAGGGCCTGCAGGGGGCCGACGCCGGGCCAGGCCTGGACGCTGGCCAGGGTGGGCCAAGCGGCCATCGGCGGCAGGCTGGGCCGGGCCAGGGCGGCGGCCACCAGCAGCAGGCCGGCGGCCAGCGCGGTGGCGCGCTGGCGGCTGTACAGGCGCGGGCCGATTGCCTGCAGGCCGCCCCCGGCGCCCGGCGGCGCCAGCAGCAGCCGCACGCGGCGCGGGCCCAGCTCGATGGCGGCGGTGGGCAGGTAGAGCTGGGTCAGCGCGCTGCCCTGGCGTTGCCAGCGGGCATCGGCCAGCACCTCGCGCAGCGGCAGGCCGGCACGCTGCGGGTGCAGGCGGCCATGCAGCAGCGCCCAGCGGGCGGTGCGGGCGGGCTTGAGCGGGGCGATGAAGTCTTCGCTGTAGGCCGCCTGCAGGGCGCGCTGGCGGCTGCGCAGGCGGCGCCGTTCGGCCCCGGCCTGCTGCCAGCGGGCCCGCAGTGTGCGCGGGTCGGCCAGCGCGGCCAGCCCCTGCAGTGCGGCCTGGGCGCCCAGCAGCGCCGCCTTCGCGCCTTGCAGCAGCCGCTGCGGCCAGGGCAGCCGTGGGGGCGCGGGGGCGGCAGGCTGCGCGGGGGCGGGGGCGCTGCCGGCGCGCGCCTGGGCGCGGTCGCGCAGCCGCGTGGCACTGGGCGGCGGGGGCAGGTCGGGCGCGGCGCCAGTTGCTGGCATGGCCGGCAGGGCGTCGGCCAGGGTCGGCAGGTCGTCGCCGGCCAGCGGCGCGGCCCCGGGCCGCTGTGCGAAGGGCAGGGCCACCCAGCCCACGCCCTGCACCTGCGCCGGCGTGATGCGCTGCGCCAGCGGGTGCCGGTTGTGCCAGGCGGCCACGCGCATGGCGATGTCGTCCAGGCGCAGCCCGCCCGGCGGGGCCGCGCCGAGCTGGCCCTGCCAGGCGTCCAGCAGATCGTCCTGCAGTCTGTCCATGTCCCTGCGGATTCTTCCGAAGGGGCAGGCCCGCCGATGCCCGCAACAGGCTGCGCTTGGCAGCGCTGTTCAGCGCCTGGCGCAGCAAGGCGCGCCAGCAACCCCCGCGATCAGCCCGCCGGCAGCACCGTACCGGCGACTTCACCCAGGCCGATGCGCACCGCACCGGGCGCCTGGCAATAGCCGCGCAGGATGACGGTGTCGCCGTCTTCCAGGAAGGTGCGCGTCTGGCCGCCGGGCAGGGCGATGGCCTGCTTGCCGCCCAGCGACAGCTCCAGCAGGCTGCCGCCCTGCCCCGCGGCGGGGCCGCTGAGGGTGCCGGTGCCCAGCAGATCGCCGGGGGCCAGGTTGCAGCCGTTGCTGGTGTGGTGGGCCAGCAGCTGCGCCGGGGTCCAGTAGGCGTCCAGCGCGTTCGATTGCGACAGCCGCACCGGCGGTTGCCCGGCCTGGCGCATGGCGGCCGTCTGCAGCCAGACCTCGAGCGTGATGTCGATCGCGCCCAGGCTGCGGTTGAACTCGCTGTCCAGGTAAGGCAGCGGCTGTGGATCGTCGGCCGGCCGTTGCAGCGGGCGGCGGAAGGGCGCCAGCGCGTCCAGGCTCACCAGCCAGGGCGAGACGCTGGTGGCAAAGCTCTTGGCCAGGAAGGGGCCCAGCGGCTGGTATTCCCAGGCCTGCATGTCGCGCGCCGACCAGTCGTTGAGCAGGCTGACGCCGTAGAGGTGGTCTTCGGCCTGGTCCATCGGCACCGGCTCGCCCAGCGCGTTGCCCACGCCCACCCACAGGCCGAGCTCCAGCTCGTAATCCAGCCGCCGGCAGGGGGCGTAGGTGGGCGGGGCCTCGGCGCTGCTCTTGATCTGCCCGCGCGGGCGCCGCACACCGCCGCCCAGGCCCACCGACGAGGCCCGGCCGTGATAGCCGATGGGCACCCACTTGTAGTTGGGCAGCAGCGGGTTGTCGGGCCGCATCAGCGTGCCCACCGTCACGGCGTGGTGGATGCCGGCGTAAAAGTCGGTGTAGTCGCGCGGGGCCAGCGGCAGCGCCATCTCGACCGCCGCCAGCGGGTGCAGGCAGAGCTCGAGGAAAGGGCCTTGATCGCTGCCTTCGGCCAGCGCGGCCGACAGCGCTGCGCGCAGCCGGCGCCAGGCGGGGCGGCCGCTGGCCAGGAAGGCCGCCAGATCGCCCTGCCCCAGCAGGTCCAGCAGCGGCTGCACGTCATCGGGCCAGGGGCACTGCTGGCGCGCCAGTGCCAGGTCCAGCACCTGGTCGCCGATGGCGATGCCGCCACGCCAGGGCGCGAGCTGCCCGCCATCGCCATGCGGCCGGAAGCGGCCCAGCGGCAGGTTCTGCAGCGGAAAGTCACACCCCGGCAGGTTCGCCGAAGACACCCAGCTGCGCAGGGCGGGATCGTGGGTGGCGTCGGTCGGGGCGGTCATGGATGCGGCCTTGTGCGGTCATCGGGGCCGTGCATTGTCCCGCGGCGGCAGGGCCAGGGTCTGTGCGCCTTGATCAGGCTTTTTCGGGCCCTTCTCCAGCCTTCAGCGACTGCAGCCGCTGCCGATACTTCTGGCCTGACCAGCCGAAGAAAGTGTTCGCCTGATGAACCCCGAACCGATCATTGCCGACCGCGGCGAATTCGTCGACGCGCTGCGCCGCCTGCAACGCGGCCATGTGCTGGTGAAGGTGGGGGCCAGCAGCGGCAGTTGCGTGCTGGATGGCGGCATCGTCTACCGCTCGTACGAGCCGCTGGTGCGCTACGGCCTGATCGACGAGTTCAAGAACCCGCACGGCTTCGAGCACGCCAGCTACTACCGGCTGACGCCGCGCGGGCGCGACTTTGCCGAGCGGGCCTGCCGCGCCTGGCGGCAAAAGCCGCTGTGGCAGCGGCTGGCGGTGCGGCTGGCGGGGTGAGCGCCGGCAGGGCGCGAGGTCACGGCAGCGTCAAGATCGGGGCCTAACGTCGGTGTGGCACGGATGTCGTGCCGCCACCGCCCCGAGGACCTGCCATGCCAACCCCCTTGCCACCGAAGGCCGCCGCGAAGGCCACGCTGCTGGTCACGCTGACGACCGCCCTGACCGCGGCACTGCTGGCCGCCAGCCCACTGCCGGCGTCGGCACAGGCCGCGGCCGTGGCCAAGCGCGCGACGGCGCAGCTGGGGCCGCGCCCCTTCTTCCTGGTCGAGGACATGACCGACAGCCCGCTGAAGCAGGAGCTGCAGGCCTGCGTGGCACGGCGCACGGGCTACGTGCGCTCGCAGTTCTCGATCGGCCACCGCGGCGCGCCGCTGCAGTTTCCCGAACACACGCAGGAAAGCTACGAAGCCGCCGCGCTAATGGGCGCAGGCATCCTGGAATGCGACGTGGCGTTCACGAAGGACAAGGAACTGGTCTGCCGCCACGCGCAGAACGACCTGCACACCACCACCAACATCCTGGCCACGCCGCTGGCCGCCAAGTGCACCCAGCCCTTCGTGCCGGCCACCTTCGACGCCAACGGCAACCGCCTGACGCCGGCCACTGCCGAGTGCCGCACCAGCGACATCACGCTGGCCGAGTTCAAGACCCTGCGCGGCAAGATGGATGCGGCCAACGCCAACGCCCGCACCGTGGCGGAATACCTGGGCGGCACCGCCAACTGGCGCACCGATCTCTACAGCGGCCCCAGCAGCGGCACGCTGCTGTCGCACAAGGAAAGCATCGCGCTCTTCCAGCGCCTGGGCGTGAAGATGACGCCCGAGCTGAAGTTCCCGACCGTGGCCATGCCCTTCGACGGCTTCACGCAGGAAGCCTATGCGCAGAAGCTGATCGACGAGTACCGCGCCGCCGGCGTGCCGCCGCAGAACGTCTGGCCGCAGTCCTTCCACCTGCCCGACGTGCTGTATTGGGTGAACAGCGAGCCCGCCTTCGGCGTGCAGGCGGTTTTCCTGGACGACGCCAACACGATGGCCGACGTGCCCAGCCTGGCCGATCTGCAGGCCCTGCGTGCGCAGGGCGTGCGCATCTGGGCCCCGCCCACCTTCGTGCTGCTGGCGGCCGGGCCAGGCAACAGCATCGTGCCTTCGCAGGCGGCGCTGAACGCCCGCACCGCCGGGCTGGACCTGATCACCTGGACGGTCGAGCGCTCGGGCATCCTGGCCGACGGCAGCAACGGCTTCTACTACCAGACCTTCGACAGCTCGGTCCGCCGCGAGGGCGACGTGCTGCGCGTGCTGGACGTGCTGGGCCGCCAGATCGGCGTGCTCGGCGTGTTCAGCGACTGGCCGGCCACGACCACGTTCTACGCCAACTGCGCCGGGCTGCGCTGACGCAACCAGGGGCCTGCCGGGGCCCCTGACCCCGACACCGCGCAGGGCTGCTGCGCCACGGGCGCAGCGCCGCTGTCGACAATCGCGGCATGTCTGCCCACGGCCTGCCACTGCACGCATCCACCCCCCACCGATGGCGCAGGCCCGGCCTGGGCCTGGCGCTGATGGCCGGCACCATCGCCGGCGCCTGGGCACAGGCCGTGGAGGAAACCCGGCGCGAGCAGCGCCCGCCGCGCGCCTGGGATGCCAGCGTGGGCTTCATCGCCAGCCACGGCGCGGCCTATGCCGGATCAGCGCGGCGCAGCAGCCAGATCACGCCCGGCCTGGGGCTGCGCTGGGGGCGTTTCAGCCTGGTCAGCCGCAGCGCGTTCTCGGTGCGCGGCAGCGACGCCGCGGCCGGTGGCGGGCTGCGCGTGGAGCTGGCCGATGGCGAGCGCCTGCGCGTGGGCCTGGGCCTGCGCGGCGACAGCGGGCGGCAGGAATCCGACAGCCCGGAGCTGCGCGGCCTGGGCGATGTGCGCCGCACGGTGCGGCTGCGGCTGTCGGTCTCGTACCGGCTGGACGATGGCTGGCGGCTGCGCGCCAGCGCGCTGGCCGACGCGCTGGGCCGCGGCACCGGCTTGCTGGGCGATGTGCAGGTCTCGCGCGACTTTGCCCTGGCCGAGAACCTGAACGCCAACGCCGCGCTGGTGCTGGGCTTCAGCGACCGGCGGCACATGCAGGCCACCTACGGCATCACGCCCGAACAGGCGCAGCGCAGCGGCTACCCGGTCACCACGGCATCGGCCGGGCTGCGCGAGATCAGCGCCAACTTCGGGCTGCGGCGCGGCCTGTCCAAGCACTGGGCGGTGTTCGGCGGCGGTGGGGTGTCCAGGCTGGTGGGGCAGGCCGCGCGCAGCCCGATCAGCTTCCAGACCACGAGCTGGGCGCTGAGCGCCGGGCTCGTCTACCGCTTCTAGGCCGGCGCGCCATGGCGCCACCCGTCGCGCGCGCGGCCGCGCAGGTTGCGGCACCCGGTGCCGGCCTGCCGCTGTGGCCGCTGGCCGCGTTGGCCGGGTTGCTGCCGCTGGTGGCCACGCTGCTGGCCTGGGGGCTGTCGGTGCGGCTGGAACTGGTGCCGGCCTGCAACCCCTTCATCGACGGCTGCACCTCGATCAGTCGCGCGGCACGGCACGATCTGCCGAACCATCTCTTCCGCGCGCTGATGCTGCCCGCTGCCACGCTGCAGGGGCTGGTGTGGCTGCTGGCGGCGCTGTGGCTGCGGCAGGCCATCGGCCCGCGCCCGGGGCTGCTGGCCATGGCCGCGCTGGGCGGCACGGCCGCGGTGGCGCTGGTGCTCTACGCCACCTTCCTGGGCACCGAAGGCGCCACCTACCGGCTGCTGCGCCAGTACGGCACGGTGGCCTACTTCGGCTTCACCTGCCTGTGCATGCTGCTGCTGGGCCAGGGCGTGCAGGCGCTGGCACGGCAAGGCGCCGGCCCGGCCCTGCCCACGGCCCTGGTGCGCGCCCACGTGCTGCTGGCCTGCACGCTGGTGCTGCTGGGCGTGGCCAACGCCATCGTCGCGGCCACGCTGTCGGCCGAATGGAAGGGCCGCATCGAGAACGTCACGGAATGGTGGGGCGCCTTGATCTTCGTGCTCTGCTTCTGGGCGCTGGCGGCGATGTGGTGGCGGGGCAGGGTGCGGCTGGGGTGGGCCGCATCGCAGCACGGCCAGGCACCGCTGGCGCGCTGAGCGCACACGGCCCGCGGCCACGGCCTGGCAATGCCCCCGGGCCGCCGTGCAGGCAGCCGCTTCGCCGACACTGCGCCTCAGCCCTGCACGACGCCCCACCCCATGCCCCCCTGCCCCCAACCCACCCGCCGCCACTGGCTGGCCGGCGCCGCCACGCTGGCGCTGCTGCCGGCCTGGGCCCAGCCTGCCCCTGGCACGGCCACGCCATCGCGCTACACCACCGGCCCGGCCAGCATCGACGGCATCGGCAAGCGCTACATGGGCCGCGAGATCGCCGCCGTGATGGGCTGGCAGGGCGCAGCCTGGCTGGAGCGCGAGGAACGCGAACGCGAAGAGCGCACCGATCTGCTGATGGCCGCGCTGGCGTTGAAGCCCGGCATGGTGGTGGCCGACATCGGCGCTGGCACCGGCTTCCTGGCGCGCCGCATGGCCGCCGCCGTGGGGCCCGGCGGGCGCGTGCTGGCGGTGGACGTGCAGCCGCAGATGGTGCGCCTGCTGCAGCAGCTGGCCACGCAGCTGAAGCTGACGAACATCGAGCCGCGGCTGGGTGCCGAAGACGACGTGAAGCTGCCCGCCGCCAGCGTGGACCTGGCCATCATGGTGGACGTCTATCACGAGCTTTCGCACCCCTACGAGGTGCTGGCCAGCGTGGTGCGCGCCGTCAAGCCGGGCGGCCTGGTGGTGTTCGTCGAATACAAGGCCGAGGACTGGCAGGTGCCGATCAAGCCGCTGCACAAAATGAGCGAAGCGCAGGTGCGGCGCGAAGCCGAAGTGCACCCGCTGGCCTGGGTGCGCACGGTGGCCACCCTGCCCTGGCAGCACATGGTGGTCTTCCGCCGGCGCGATGGCTGATCGGCCGGGGCCGCCCGCGCCGCGCGCCGAAAGCGCCGTGCCGCAGGGCCGCGCGCAGCGCTTCCTGCACCTGGGCCGGGCCGTGGGCGGGATGGCGGCGAGTGCCGCCGCGCAGGGCCTGCAACAGCTGGCGCGGGGCGAGCGCCCGGCGCTGCAGGACCTGATGTTCACGCCAGCCAATGCGCGCCGGCTGGCGGGGCGGCTGGCCACGCTGCGCGGCGCGGCGATGAAGCTGGGGCAGCTGATGTCGCTGGACGGCCACGGCGTGCTGCCGGCCGAGTTTGCCGAGCTGCTGGCCGGCCTGCGCGACCAGGCCCAGGCCATGCCCGCCACGCAGCTGGTGCAGGTGCTGCAAGCCGAATACGGCCCGCAATGGGACCGGCGCTTCAAGCGGCTGAGCTTTGCGCCCATCGCCGCGGCCAGCATCGGCCAGGTGCACCGTGCCGAGACGCACGACGGCCGCGTGCTGGCGCTGAAGCTGCAGTACCCCGGCGTGCGCCGCAGCATCGATAGCGACATGGCCAACATCGCGCTGCTGCTACGCACCCCCGGCCTGGTGCCCGCCGGGCTGGACCTGGCGCCGCTGCTGGCGCGCGTGCGCGAGCAGCTGCTGCTGGAAACCGACTACGCACGCGAAGCCGCGCAGCTCACCGACTACCGCGCGCGGCTGGGGCCCGACCCGGTGCTGTGGGTGCCGGCCGTGGTGCCCGAGCACTGCACGCCGCACATCCTGGCCACCGAGTTCGCGCCCGGCCAGCCGGTGGCCGCCTGGGCCGGCACGGCCCGGCCGCAGGCCGAGCGCGACCACATCGCGCGGGCCCTGTGCCGGCTGTCGGTGCGCGAGTTCTTCGAGATGCGGCTGGTGCAGACCGATCCGAACATCGGCAACTACCTCTACGACGCCACCAGCGGCCGCATCGCGCTGCTGGACTTCGGCGCCACCGAAGCCGTGTCACCCGAGCGCGTGGCCGCACTGCGCGAAATCGGCCTGGCGCTCAAAGCCGACGATGCCATCCGGCTGCAGGCCGCCGCGCAGGCCGCAGGCTTCATCGACGCCAGCGACCCGCCCGAGCAGACGCGCGCCGTGATCGCGCTGATGCGGCTGTCGGGCGAGCCGCTGCGCCAGGTGGGCGACTACGACTTCGGCCGATCGACGCTGGTGGGCACGGTCTTCCAGCAGGGCCAGGCGCAGGTGATGCAGGGTGGCGGCTTTGCGCGCACGCCGCCGGCGGATCTGATCTTCCTGCAGCGCAAGTTCGCCGGCAGCTTCCTGCTGTGCGCCAAGCTGCAGGCGCGGGTGGACGTGGCGGCAGTGTTCGGCGAGCACCTGTCGGAGGCCGGGGCCGCCGCTGCATCAGCGCCCGGCGGCTGAAGGCTGCAGCGCTGCCAGCAGCGTGCTGGCGTTGTGGCTCATCATGCCCAGGTAGGTGCCCGCGGGGGTGCCGGGGGCGGACAACGCGTCGCTGTAGAGCGTGCCGCCCACGCGCGCACCGGTTTCCCGGGCGATGCGCTCGACCAGCCGCGGATCGCTGATGTTCTCCACGAACAGCGCCCGCACGCGTTGCGCCTTGAGCTGCCGAACCAGCTGCGCGATGTCGCCGGCGGCGGCTTCGCTGCCGGTGTTCCAGCCCTGCGCGGCACGGAAGCGCACGCCGTAGGCCTCGGCGAAGTAGCCGAAGGCGTCGTGCGTGGTGACGACGTTGCGGTCCTCGGCCGGCACCGCGGCCAGGCGCTGGCGGATCGAGGCGTCCAGCGCTGCCAGGCGCTGGGCATAGGCGGCGGCGCGCGCGTTCACCCCCGGGGCCGCCTCGGGCCGCGCCTGCACGATGCCTGCGCGGATGTTCTCGACGTAGCGCTGGGCATGCACCAGGCTCTGCCAGGCATGCGGATCGGCATGGCGCCCGCCCTGCCGCGGCGTGATGCCTGCCGTGGCGACGACCAGCGGGCCGCGGTAGCCGGCGGCGCGCACCAGCCGGTCGATCCAGCCTTCGAAGCCCAGGCCGTTGACGATCACCAGCTCGGCCTGCACGAGGTTGCGCACGGCCGCTGGCGTGGGGGTGAAGACATGCGCGTCGGCATCGGGTCCCACCAGGGCGCTGACCTGTACCGCATCGCCGCCCACCTCCCGTGCCATGTCGGCCAGCAGCGAGAAGCTGGCCACCACGCGCAAGGGCGCCGGGGCTGGGGCTGGGGCTGGGGCTGCAGCGCCTGTGGCCCGGGCCTGCGGCAGCGTGGACGACACGAGCATGGCAGCGGCCGCCAGCAGCGCGCGGCGGCCGGAACGGGGGCACAGGAACGGCGGCATCACGGCATCGACCCTTGCAGCGGTGCCCGGGCGCGGCGGCTGCGCAGGCTGTCACGCGAGCCCAGGCAAAGAGAAACGACATACACCGCGCCAGCCAGCAGCACGATGGCCGGGCCCGAAGGCAGCCCGGCATGGAAGGACAGCAACAGCCCGCCATAGCCGCAGGCTGCGGCCAGCGCGCTGGCCAGCAGGGCGATGTGCGTGAGGTCCTGCGCCCAGCAGCGGGCGGCGATAGCCGGCAGCATCAGCAGGCCCACGGCCATCAGCGTGCCCATGGCCTGGAAGCCGGCCACCAGATTGGCCACCAGCAGCACCAGGAAGAGCTGGTGCAGCCAGCCGCCCAGGCCACGGCCCTGCGTGACCATGCGCAGGAAGCCTGGGTCGAAGCACTCCACCACCAGCGGGCGCCACACTGCCGCCAGCACCAGCAGGCTGACGCTGGCCACGCCCGCCACCAGCAGCAGCGCGGCATCGTCCACGGCCAGCACGCTGCCGAACAGCACGCGCATCAGGTCGACGCTGCTGCCGTGGGTGGACATCAGCATCACGCCCGCGGCCAGGGCGATGAGATAGAAGGCGGCGAAGCTGGCGTCCTCGCGCTGCCGGGTGAAGCGCGCCACGCCACCGGCCAGCGCCGCCACCAGCAGCGCTGCGGCAAAGGCGCCCAGGCTCATGGCGCCGAGCGAGAGGCCGAAGAAGATGAACGCCAGCGCCGCGCCCGGCAGCAGCGCGTGCGCCATCGCATCGCCCACCAGGCTCATGCGCCGCAGCACCAGCAGGGTGCCCACCGGCCCGCTGCTCAAGGCCAGCGCCAGGCAGGCCACCAGCGCGCGGCGCATGAAGCCAAACTCGGCGAAGGGCTGGATGAAGAAGGCGTGCAGCGAAAACGCTGCCGGAGCGTCGGCCATCGGGGCGCTGCCCTCAGGCTGCGGCCAGCAGCTCGGCGGCCCAGGGCTGGCGGCTGTCCCAGCGCTCGGCCAGGCGGCGCGCGCGCAGCAGGTGGGCGGGGGTCAGCACCTCGGCGGTGGGGCCCCAGGCCACGGGCTCGCGCGCCAGCATCAGCGTCTGCGGGAACCACTGGCGCACGGCCTGCAGATCGTGCAGCACGGCGATCACGGTGCGGGCTTCATCGTGCCAGCGGCGGATCACGCCCAGCAGATCCTGCGTGGTGTGGGCGTCGACGGCCGAGAAGGGCTCGTCCAGCAGGATCAGCGGTGCGTCCTGCAGCAACAGCCGCGCGAAGAGCACGCGCTGGAACTGCCCGGTGGACAGCTCGGCCAGGCTGCGCCCCTCCAGCCCGGCCAGCCCCACCGTGGCCAGAGCCTGGCTGGCCTGCTCGCAGCGCGCCCGCGTGGCTGCGCGCCACGCGCCCTGGCGGCCCCAGTGGCCCAGCATCACCACGTCCAGCACGCGCAGCGGGAAGCTGCGGTCGATCTGAGACACCTGCGGCAGGTAAGCCACGCGGCCCTGCAGCATCGGCGCCAGCTGCACCCTGCCCTGCTGCGGTGCCAGCTGGCCGGTGAGCGCCGACATCAGGCTGGTCTTGCCACCGCCGTTCGGGCCGACGATGGCGGTGAGCGAGCCGGCCGCGAAACTGCCGGACAGATCACGCACGGCGGGCTGCTGCTGCCAGGCCAGGTGCAGGTGGGACAGGGTGATGGCGGCGGTCGTCATGGCGGCAGTGGCGGGCTGGAGGCGAGGAGGACGGCCAGGCGCGAGGCTCAGGCCGACAGCGCCCAGGCCACGGCCAGCCACAGCGCCAGCAGCAGCACGGCGGCAGCGGCCAGACGCCGGCCGGCGCCCCACATCAACAGGCTGGGCGGGTGGGCCGGGGCGGGGGGTGGCGGCACGAGCACGGGGGCGGGCATGTCGGGGCAGTGCGGAGGTGGCAGAGAGGCGGCGCGGAGGTGTCGACGAAGCAAGTGCAGCGACGGATGCCCAAGAAGCCGCCGCCATGTCCTGCAACGCCAGGATCGCGTTTATTGAAAATGGATTATCGTTATCGTAGCATGCGATCATCCCGACGCCACCACCCCTTCGTCGACGCCATGGAACGATCCACCCGCCAGCGCAGCGCCATCCGCAGTGCCATCGAACGCGCGCAGCGCCCGCTGTCGCCACAGGAAGTGCTGGCCGAAGCGCAGGCCGAAGTGCCGGCGCTGGGCCTGGCGACGGTCTACCGCAACCTCAAGCTGCTGGTCGATGCGCACGAGGTGACACCCGTCACTCTGCCCGGTGACAGCCCGCGCTACGAGGCCGCGCACCTGCATCACCACCACCACTTCCAGTGCACGGCCTGCGCGCGCGTCTACGACGTGCACCAGTGTCCGGGCAACCTGGCCCGCATGGCGCCGCCGGGCTTCACCGTCGAACGCCACGAACTCACCCTCTACGGCCGTTGTGCCGATTGCCTGGAGACCGCCCGATGATCCCCCGCCACCTCGCCGGCACGCTGGCCTTCGCCACCTGGGTTGCCTTGACTGCCAGCCCCGCCGGGGCCCAGGGCCACAAGCACGGCGCCCACCAGCATGGCGTGGCCAAGCTGGCCGTGGCGGTGGACGGCAACCAGCTCGAGATCACGCTGGAAAGCCCGCTGGACAACCTGCTGGGCTTCGAGCGCGCGCCGCGCACCAACGCCGAGCGCGAGGCCGTGCGCAAGATGGCGCAGCGCTTCCATGCCGGCACCGAGCTCTTCACGCCCACGGCTGCGGCGGGCTGCACGCCGAAGGGCGCCGAGCTCAGCAGCGAGGTGCTCGACCCCGCCCTGCTGGCCCCGGCCGGCAGTACCACCGCCGCCCCAGCCGCTGGCACCCCGGCGCCGCCCGCTGCTGCCGCCAAGGACAGCCACGCCGACCTGGACGCCACGGTGCGCTTCCAGTGCGCCAACCCGGCGGCGCTGAAGGGCGTGGACGTGGGCCTGTTCAAGGCCTTCCCGAAGTTCCGCCAAATCGACGCCGCCGTGGCCGCCGGCAACACGCAGCGCGGCAGCAAGCTGAGCCCCAGGCAGACCAGTCTGAGCTGGTAAGCGCCCGCAGCCTTCGGCACTGGCACCAGACCCCGCGGCGGGCCAGCCCTGACCGTCTACACCAACGGCACCAACGGGCCGGTGGTGCAGCAGGGATTCACCAGCCGCTTCGCTGGCGCGCAACAGAGCCTGCGGATCGTGCTGGACAACGGCGAGCAAGTCTCGGCCGGTACCGGGCTCATCCAGATCAACAACATCCAGCAAGCCGAAGCCGGCGCGCAAGTGCCTGCAGGGCTGAGCCTGCAGTCCTGGCAATCGTCGGCCACCGGCACCATCAACGGCCTGGCAGTCTTCAATCTCTACCTGGCCTTCCTGCCGGTGGACCCTGCCTTCAGCTGGGACCCGCTGGACGCCTACTTCGGCGGCAACGCAGAAACTCTGCTGCAAGGCAACCCCGCCTTGCTGCCGGCCAGCATCGACCCGGGACTCACCGGCACGGCCCTGCCTCTGCAGGTGCTCGACCGGTTCACTGGCGGTGTCTTCCTGGGCACGAACCATGGCCTGACCAACACCGTCAACTCGGCTGGCAACTTCGCACTGCTCAGCGTGGTGCCGGTACCGGTGCCGGAGCCCGCCCCGGCCGCGCTGCTGGCGCTGGGGCTGGCGATGGTGGCGCTGGCCAGGACGCGTCAACGCCGCTGACCCGCCGGGGCGCGCAGCCGGCGCGCCGCTGGTACATTGGCACGATGCTCCGCCCCCGGCCTTCGCTATGGCGGCACCTGCTGGTTTGGTGCCTGGCCCTGCTGCTTCCCTTGCAGGCGCTGGCGGCTGGGACGGCCATGCACTGTGCTGGGATGACCTTGCCCGGCGCGGCCGCCCAGGCCACACCGCCCTGCCACGCTGAGGCACTGGCTTCGCTGGACGCCACCCTGCCAAGCAGCGCCGCGGTGGCAGATGATCTTTCCGCCGATACGGCGCACGGCTGCAGCGCTTGCGCGGCCTGCTGCATCGCCACCGCCCTGCCCAGCCGCAGCCGCTGGGCCGGTGCCGCCGACGCTGCGCCCACACACCCCAGCGTCGCACAGGCGCACCGGGCCAGCATCACCGCCGCCGGCCTCGACCGACCGCCCAAGCCCGCCATCGCCTGAAGTTCGCGCGGCGCCGCCAGGGTGCCGTCCTGCCCTTCTTCGATGCGAGGCCTGCGATGGTCCGAATTTCCTTGACTTGCCGCGCGGCATGCGTGGCGGCGCTGATGCTGGCGTCGTGGGCCAGCGGCGCTGCCGTGGCGTCCCCGCCCGCGCCCGCCGCAGCGGCCGATCCCACCCAGCCCCAGGCCAGCGTGCCACCCGTGGTGCACCGCTCGGCCTTCACCCGCTACCGGCCGCTGGCCACCCCGGCGCCGGTGCCCTGGCGCGAGGCCAACGAGACCGTCAACCGCATCGGCGGCTGGCGCGCCTATGCGCGTGAAGCCGCGCAGCCCGAGCCCGCAGCCGCAACGCCGGCCGCCACGCCCGCGCCCACCGCACCGGCCACCCCGGCTTCGACGCCAGCACTGCCGAAGGGGCACCGCCATGCGCATTGAGCTTGCCCGCTGGCCCACCCCCGCGGCACTGGCCGCTACGCTGGCCTTGGCCGGCTGCAGCACGCTGGACCCCCAGGCCGCCGTGCAGCCGCTGCAGCAGCAGGCGCAGGCCCGCTACGGCGCCGAGCTGCAGGTCTCGCGCAGCGATGCCGACCAGGCCCGCATCACTGAGCGCGTCGACGCCCTGCTGCGCACGCCGCTTTCGGCCGACAGTGCCGTGCAGATCGCCCTGCTCCACCACCGCGGCCTGCAGGCCCGGCTGCAGGGGCTGGAGATCGCCGATGCCGAGCGTGTGCAGGCCACGCGGCTGCGCAACCCCGGCTTCAGCTGGGGCCGCAGCACGCAGGGCGACGAGCGCGAGATCGAACGTGGCCTGCACCTGGACATCGCCCGGTTGATCGCCCTGCCCTGGCTGGCGCCGATGGCGAAGCGGCAGTTCGAACAGGCCCAGGCCGGCGTGATGCAGCAGATGCTGGCCGTGGCCGCCGACACGCGCCGCGCGTTCGTGCAGGCGGTGGCGGCCGAAGAGACCGTGCGCTACATGCAGCAGGTGATGCAGGCCGCCGAAGCCAGCGCAGAACTGGCCCGGCGCATGGCCGCGGTGGGCAACTTCAATGCCCTGAACCAGGCGCGTGAACAGGCCTTCTATGCCGAGGCGGCGTTGAACCTGGCACGCGCCCAGCAGGCGCGCACCGCCAGCCGCGAACGCCTGACGCGCCAGCTGGGCCTGTGGGGCACGCAGACCGGCTACACGCTGCCGCCGCGCCTGCCCGACCTGCCGCCCGAGCCCGCCGACCAGCCCGACATCGAACGCACCGCGATGGCCCAGCGCCTGGACGTGCAGGCCGCCCGCGCCACCGCCGAGCAGACCGCGAAGAACCTCGGGCTGACGCAGGCCACGCGCTTCGTCAACGTGCTCGAGCTCGGCGTGATGCGCAACGGCTCGAACGAGGCGCCCACCCAGCGCGGCTGGGAGATCGGCTTCGAGCTGCCGCTGTTCGACAGCGGCAGCGCCCGCGTTGCCAAGGCCGAGGCCAGCTACCGCCAGGCGCTGCACCAGGCCGCGGACGTGGCCATCAACGCCCGCAGCGAGGTGCGCGAGGCCTATGCCGCCTACCGCACGGCCTGGGACATCGCCCGCCACCACCGGGACGAGATCGTGCCGCTGCGCCAGCGCATCCAGCAGGAGAACGTGCTGCGTTACAACGGCATGCTCATTGGCGTGTTCGAACTGCTCGCGGACACGCGCGCGCAGATCGCCAGCGTCAACGCCGCCATCGAGGCGCTGCGCGACTTCTGGCTGGCCCAGGCCGCGCTGGACCAGGCCCTGATCGGCCCCGCTGGCGCCCTTCCCTCCGGCCTGACCGCCGGCCCTGCGGCGCCCTCTGCTGCCGCCGACAAAGGACATTGAGCCATGGTTTCCCGACGCAACTTCCTGGGCCGCAGCGGCCTGGCCGCGGCCACCACGATGGCGGCTGCCGGCGTCAGCAAGGTGGCGATGGCCGCGCTGCCCGAGCCCGTGATCCAGACCACGGCCGACACCGCGCCGCCGCTGCTGCCGAAGAACGGCCGCCCCTACAACCCGGTGGTCACCCTCAACGGCTGGACCCTGCCCTGGCGCATGAACAACGGGGTGAAGGAATTCCACCTGGTGGCCGAACCCGTGGTGCGCGAGATGACGCCCGGCTTCCGCGCCCACCTGTGGGGCTACAACGGCCAGAGCCCGGGGCCGACGATCGAGGTGGTGGAAGGCGACCGCGTGCGCCTGTTCGTCACCAACCGGCTGGGCGAGCTCACCAGCATCCACTGGCATGGCCAGCGCCTGCCCAATGGCATGGACGGCGTGACCGGGCTCAACCAGCCCGGCATCCCGCCGGGCAAGACCTATGTCTACGAATTCGTCGCGCGCCGGCCCGGCACCTTCATGTACCACCCGCATGCCGACGAGATGGTGCAGATGGCGATGGGGATGATGGGCTTCTGGGTCACCCACCCCAAGGCCAAGCACCCGCTCATCGACGAGGTCGACCGCGACTTCTGCTTCCTGCTCAATGCCTACGACATCGATCCCGGCAGCGCCACGCCGAAGATCATGACGATGCTGGACTTCAACCTCTGGTCGTGGAACAGCCGCATCTACCCCGGCATCGACCCGCTGGTGGTGCGCCAGAACGACCGCGTGCGCATCCGCGTGGGCAACCTGACGATGACGAACCACCCGATCCACCTGCACGGGCACGAGTTCCTCATCACCGGCACCGACGGCGGCCCCACGCCAAAGACCGCGCGCCAGTACGAGATCACCGCCGACATCGCGGTGGGCCAGATGCGGCAGCTGGACTTCATCGCCGACGAGCCCGGCGACTGGGCCTTCCACTGCCACAAGAGCCACCACACGATGAACGCGATGGGCCACGACGTGCCCACGATGATCGGCGTCGACCACCGCGAGGTGGTCCGCAAGATCACGCAGCTGGTGCCCGACTACATGGTGATGGGCGAACGCGGCATGAAGGACATGACCGAGATGGAGATGCCCCTGCCCGACAACACCGCGCCGATGATGAATGGCTTCGGGCCCTTCGGCGCCATCGGCATGGGCGGCATGTTCAGCGTGCTGAAGGTGCGCGCCGACCAGAAGCGCGGCGACTACCGCGACCCGGGCTGGTACACCCACCCGCCGGGCACGGTGGCCTACGAGTGGACTGGCACCCTGGCCGAGCCTGCGCGCGCGGCGGCGCCACCCGTGGCCAAGGACGCCGTGGAAGTGACGGTGCGCAAGCCCGGCGGCGGACACGCAGGGCATTGAGCGGGCCCGCTGTCCGGCCTACGTACGGCCTACGTCCGGCCTACTCCACCAAGAAGAGCGGCTTGACCTGAGTGAGGCAACTGCTGTTCGGCGCTTGCCGTGGGTTGGCCAGAAAGTCCGTGGACATCTGGATCACGCAGCTTGTCGCCGGCATGCCTGGGGGCGGGAAGAACGACCCGTGCCCCAGGCCGGGGAAGGTGTAGACATAGGCGTTCTTCAGGTTCCTGGCCACGGCTTCGCCGTACGGCTGCGGCGTCACGGGGTCGTAGGCGCCGTTCAACACCAGCGTGGGGATGTCGGTGTTCTCGTAGACAAAGGGCGGCTTCAGATCAGCCTGCAGGATGTCGCAGACCTTCCCCACCGTTTCGCCTTCGCGGATGCCCCAGGCAACGAGTTGTGGAAACGGTGGCGGCAGCACCTGGCTGGGCGTGGCCTGCACCGATTGGGCCCGGGCGCAGAGCACGCTGTGGTACATGCCCTTGGCGCTGCCGGTACTGCTTTCCAGATCCGAGGACAGGTTGTTCGCGACCCAGCCGAAGTTCCCCTGGCTGGCAGCCTGGATGTACTTGGGGATGGACGTGCCACGGGCGGTCTCGCCGGAATAGGGGCGAACCAGCGCCGCCAGCAAGGCCGTGGCAAAGGCGTTGCCATCGAGCTGGGTCACGACCGCCTGCTTGCTCACCGGCGTGGTCAGGGTCAGGGCCACTGGCTTCTGGTTGAACTGGTCGACGAGGGCCAGAAACTTCTGCTCGAGCTGGGGATAGGCCTGGCCGCAACGTCGATCCTGGGCGCAGGCATGGAACAGGTTGCGCAGGGCAAAACTCAAGGTGTGGCCCGCTGCCAGGTTGAAATCGATGTCGGGCCGGACGACGCCATCGATGATCACGCTGCGGAGTTTCGCCTTGTGCTTGTCCGCCTGGGCGATGACGTATTGCCCCAGCAGCGTGCCGTAAGAAACCCCGTAGTAATTGAAGGCGCGGTAACCCAGCGTCTGGGCGACGAAATAGATGTCCGCCGCGTTCTCGCGGGTGTTGAAGGCGTCGAGGTTGATGCCTTGCGCCTTGAAGCGGTCAAGGCAGGTCTTGAACCAGCGGGGGTCGGTGTAGGCCATCTCGCCCTTGGCCACAGCGATGTTCTTGGCGTCGTATTCAGGGCAGGACAGGAACGGCTTGGAATACCGTGTGCCCCGCTCTTCGACGAAGACGAGGTCGCGGCTCTTCAGGACGGCTTGCAGCTCGGGCAGCGTCGGCACGGCCCAGTTGACGATCACGCCGATGGTGGAATCCCCCGGGCCGCCTTGTTCGACGAACAGCGGGTCGGCCGCAGGGCGCTGGCTGGTGCTGCGGATGCGCACGACGGCCAGCTGGATGGTGCGCCCCTGGGGTGCTGCGTGCAGTTCCGGGGCGGTGACGTACCCGCAATCCGACAGGGCCGCCACGGCCGCCGGCATGTCGAAGGCCTTGCAGTCCACGGTTTGCCATGCTGCGCCGAACTTCGCACGAGCGATGCTGGCGGCATGCGCAGCAGTGCCGCCGGCCAGCAAAGCCCCGACGGTGAACCCCAGCAGCAGGCTGCGGGGCCAGCGTGCGCGTGCCGGCTTCGCGGCGGGGATGCTGCGGACCAGGCGGCGCGCTGGGCGTGAAGGTGCGGTCATCGTTGGATCCTCCGGAAGGTGTCGAACGCGGGGGTCAGTTGTCGAGGCCGGGCAGCTGCCCCTCGATGTGCTCGGGGGCCTCGATGGTGCGCAGCCATTTCACCGACCCGACTACCCACTTCGGGTCGAGCTTGCGCAACTCCGCCACCAGGCCGGGCAGGTGCGCCGCCCCGTAGGTGATGAAGATCTTGTCGTCCGGCGACTGCATGATGCGTTGCGCCAGGGCGCGGTTGCGGAAGTCCAGGATCACCGGCTGCATCCGGCCTGGCGTCGTGCTGGCGGTGGCCTGGTTGAGCGTGAACAGCCCCCGGCAGGTCACGCCACCAAGTGCCTTCTGTGACGCGCTCCCGCGCTTCAACCATTCCACCAGCTTGAGCATGAACGCGTTGTCGTTCGTGGCGGGCTTGGGCTGGAAGTCGTTGGCATGGGCCTTCGCGAAGGCTGGATCCTCGCGCATCAGTCGCTCGTACTCCGCCTTGAGCTCCAGGGCATCGACGTCGGCCACGAGGTGGCGCTTCGGATGCTCGGCCTTGTCGGCTTCCAGCAGGCCGAAGTAGTCGAGCTGGAACTTCATCCCGCAGACCTCACCGATCGACTTGTAGGTCCCGCTCAGGTCGCTGCCGCCCACGAGTTCGTGCGACAGCTTTTCAAAGAAGGCCTGTGATTCCGGCGTGGGGGTCTGCACGCCTTCGTAGTAGCTCACATAGCCTTCCGACAGCGCTTTCTCCACGTCGTAAATGACGGCCTGGTAGAAGCGCTCGGACCCGATGTGCTGCATGCCTTGGAAGACAACACGTTTCGAGCCATTCGTCAGCGACACCTGCGGCACGGTGGCTGGCCGCGTATCGGTGACGATCATCAGATAGTAGAAGGGGGCTGCGACCACGACGCCGAAGATCAGCGTCCAGCCCAGCAGGCTGCGCGACCAGACCGAAGCGAACGACCGGCCCGCACCGGTGTTGGAAAGCCTTCGGATGACCCAGGCGCTCGGGACGGCCATGACCGCTGCCACCAGCACCAGCAGGATGAGCAGCCCATAGCCCCAGCCCAGGAGGATGGGCAGCCCGAGGACGAAGGCCACCACCAGGACGAACAAGGCGATGGCCTGCAGACGGATGCGCCAGAGTGGTGGGTGCACGGCAGCGGATGTCCCGGACGATGGGTTCATGTTCGACGATGTCTTCATGCTGGCATGTTTCTTCAGCGACACGCCACAGAGAAATCGCGCGTTGTGAACAGGGCGCTGCCGACAGCCTAGCCGCGCGCCACGCGCTCGGCCAGCGCCCGGCCCACGTCGGCCGTGCCGGCGCGACCGCCCAGGTCGGCGGTGCGGGGCGCCTGCGGGTCGGCCAGCAGGGCTTCGATGGCGGCAAAGATGGCGTCGTGCGCGGCCGTGTGGCCCAGGAAATCGAGCATCAGCGCCGCGCTCCAGATCTGCCCGATGGGATTGGCCAGGCCGCGGCCGGCGATGTCGGGCGCCGATCCGTGCACGGGCTCGAACAGGCTGGGCCATTCGCGCGTGGGGTTCAGGTTGGCAGAAGGCGCGATGCCGATGGTGCCGGTGCAGGCCGGGCCCAGGTCGGACAGGATGTCGCCGAACAGGTTGCTGGCCACCACCACGTCGAACTGCTGCGGCCGCTGCACGAAGTGCGCGCACAGGATGTCGATGTGGAACTGGTCCACCGCCACATCCGGGTACTGCGCCGCCATCGCCGCCACGCGTTCGTCCCAGTAGGGCATGGTGATGGCGATGCCGTTGCTCTTGGTGGCCGACGTCAGCTTCTTGCGCGGCCGGCGCTGGGCCTGGTCGAAGGCGAACTTCAGCACGCGGTCCACGCCATGGCGTGACATCACCGTTTCCTGCATCACGATCTCGCGCGGCGTGCCTTCGAACATGCGCCCGCCCACGCTGCTGTACTCGCCTTCGGTGTTCTCGCGCACGATCAGCATGTCGATGGCGCCAGGCGCCAGCGGCTGGCCGCTGCGGTCCACCAGCGGGCTGCGGATGCCGGGCATCAGCCGCGCCGGGCGCAGGTTCACGTACTGGTCGAATTCGCGCCTGAACTTCAGCAGGCTGCCCCACAGCGACACATGGTC
>JAIXZR010000043.1 GCA_027489455.1 Rubrivivax sp.
CCACAGGTTGGCCTCGCTGACGAATGGCTTGAGGATCGCCGCGGCGATGTCGGGGTGGTTGTAGCTTCCCAGTGTGTCGCCGATGTCGTGCAGCAGCGCGCAGACCACGTATTCCTCGTCGCGGCCGTCGTTCAGCGCGCGCGTGGCGGTCTGCAGGCTGTGCTGGTAGCGGCAGATGGGAAAGCCGCCATGGTCGCCGTCCAGCAGCTTCAGGTGCGCCAGCACGCGGTCCGGCAGTGTGCGGGCCGCTGCCATCACTTCCGAACCGATGGCACGCCAGTCTTCCTGGGTGCTGTCTTCCATGCGGGTGAAGGTGGCCCTGGCATTCATGGTCACGACCTCAGGTAAAGGACTTGCCTTCAGCGGCCAGCCGCGCCAGCAGCGGCGCGGGCTGCCAGAACGACGCGTCGTCCAGCGGGTTGGCGGCGAACTTCTTCATGGTCTGCACGACGTTGTAGAGGCCCTGCGTGTCGGCATAGCACATGGGCCCGCCGCGGTGCAGCGGGAAGCCGTAGCCGGTGAGGTAGACCATGTCGAGGTCGCTGGCGCGGCTGGCAATGCCTTCTTCGACGATCTTCGCGCCTTCGTTGACCAGCGAATACACCAGCCGGTGCACGATCTCGTCGTCGCTGATCTTCCGCGGCGTGACACCCAGCGTCTTGCGGTGCTCTTCGATCATCTTCACGACCACGTCAGAAGGGATCGCATCGCGCTTGCCGGCCTGGTAGTCGTACCAGCCCGCGCCGGTCTTCTGCCCATACCGGCCCATCTCGCACAGCAGGTCGGCAGTCTTGCTGTAGCGCATGTGGGGCTTCTCGACATAGCGGCGCTTGCGGATGGCCCAGCCTATGTCGTTGCCCGCCAGGTCGCCCATGCGGAAGGGGCCCATCGCGAAGCCGAACTTCTCGACCGCCCTGTCCACCTGCTCGGGCGTGCAGCCTTCTTCCAGCAGGAAGCCGGCCTGGCGGCTGTACTGCTCGATCATGCGGTTGCCGATGAAGCCGTCGCAGACGCCGCTGACGACGGCGGTCTTCTTGATCTTCTTGGCCACGCTCATCACCGTGGCCAGCACGTCCTTGCCGGTCTTGGCGCCGCGCACCACCTCCAGCAACTTCATCACGTTGGCCGGGCTGAAGAAGTGCAGGCCCACCACGTCCTGCGGGCGCTGGGTGAAGCCGGCGATCCTGTCGACGTCCAGCGTGCTGGTGTTGCTGGCCAGGATGGCGCCGGGCTTCATCACTTCGTCCAGGGTCTTGAAGACAGCTTCCTTCACGCCCATCTCTTCGAACACCGCTTCGATCACCAGGTCGGCATCGGCCACGTCGGTGTAGCTCAACGTGGGCTTGAGCAGCGCCATGCGCGCGTCCAGCTTGTCCTGCTTCAGCTTGCCCTTCTTCACCTGGGCTTCGTAGTTCTTGCGGATCGTGGCCACGCCGCGGTCCAGCGCTTCCTGCTTGGTTTCCAGGATCGTCACCGGCAAGCCAGCGTTGAGGAAGTTCATGCTGATGCCGCCACCCATGGTGCCGGCGCCGATCACGGCCACCTTGGCGATGGTGCGCTGCGCCGTGTCTTCCGGCACGTCGGGGATCTTGCTGGCGGCACGCTCGGCCAGGAAGGCATGGCGCAGCGCCTTGCATTCGGGCGTCATCATCAGCGCGACAAAGGTGTCGCGCTCGTAGACCATGCCGTCGTCGAACTTGCGCTTGAGCGCCACTTCCACCGCATCGACGCACTTCACCGGCGCCGGGAAGTTCTTGGCCATGCCCTTGACCATGTTGCGGGCGAAGCCGAAGTAGGCGTCCGGGTTCGGGTGGCTCACCTTCAGATTGCGCACCAGAGGCAGCGCTTCGGGCTTGCCGGCAAATTCACTGCCCTTCGCGGCCGCAAAGGCCAGGGCGGCGGGCAGCAGTTCGCCTTCGATGATCTGGTCGAAGAGCTTCTGGCCCGGCACGCTGGCGAGCATCTCGCTCTTCACCGGCTCGCCGCTGACGATGACGTTCAGCGCCGTTTCCACGCCCAGCACGCGCGGCAGGCGCTGCGTGCCACCGGCGCCGGGGATGAGGCCGATCTTCACCTCGGGCAGGGCCACGGCCACGCCCGGCGCGGCCACGCGGAAGTGGCAGCCCAGCGCCAGCTCCAGCCCGCCGCCCATGCACACGCCGTTGACGGCGGCGACGATGGGCTTGCGGCTGGCTTCCAGCACCTTGATCAGCGACAGCAGGTTGGGCTCGGCGAGCGCCTTGGGGCTGCCGAACTCGCGGATGTCGGCCCCGCCAGAGAAGGCCTTGCCGCCGCCGGTGATGACGATTGCGCTGACGGCCGGGTCGGCCCCGGCGCGCTCCACGCCCTCGGCCACCGCCACGCGGGTGGCATAGCCCAGGCCGTTGACCGGGGGGTTGTCCAGGGTGATGACGGCAACGGCACCCTGGGTTTCGTACTTCGCGCTCATGGCGTCTCCTCGGCGGGGAAGGCGGGATTCTGAGAAATAGAACGGTCGTTCGATTCTAGGCAGCCGCCACGGCAACGGGTTGTCCCCACTGGGACAATTCAAGGCCTGGCGCGGAGCCGGCTTCGCCGGGCCGCTGACAGAGCCCCCTCGGGGGGTGGCGTAGGCGCGAAGCGACAAGCCTGGGGGTTACGTCACACCTCGAGCCACTCTTTGCGGATGTAACTGTTGGCGCGCAGTTCGGCCGGCGTACCTTCAAAGACGATCTGCCCGTGGCCCATCACCAGGCAACGGTCGGCCACCTCCAGCGCGATCGTCAGCTTCTGCTCGACCAGCAGCACGCTGATGCTGCGGCGGCGCAGCTCGCGCAGGTACTCGGCCACCAGTTCGACGATCTTCGGCGCCAGGCCCTCGGTGGGCTCGTCGATCATGATGAGCTCGGGGTCGCCCATCAAGGTGCGGCACAGCGTCAGCATCTGCTGTTCGCCGCCGCTCAGCACACCGGCTTCGGTGTACTGGCGCTCTTTCAGCCGCGGGAACATCTTGTACATGTCGTCGAAGCCCCAGCGCGAGTTCTTCGCGCCGCTCTTCTGCCCCAGCATCAGGTTCTGGTGTACGGTGAGCGTGGGGAAGATGTCGCGGTTCTCCGGCACGTAGCCGATGCCCGCGTGCGCGATCTCGAAGGCCTTGCGGCCGAGCAGCTCGCGCTCTTTCCAGCGCACCTGGCCCGTGCAATCGACCAGGCCCATGATGGCCTTGAC
>JAIXZR010000166.1 GCA_027489455.1 Rubrivivax sp.
CCGAAGATGGCCAGGCCCGCCACCACCACCCATTCCAGGTGTGGCACCTGGGCCAGCACCAGCCCGGCCAGCAGCACCGGCACCGCGGCCAGCAGCGCTGACCACAGGCGCGCCGCCGGTACTTCGGTGCTCAGGCCATCGGCGCTGCGGCGCACGATGCTCGGCGCCAGGCCCTGCACGACGCCGTAGCCGATGGTCCACAGCGCCAGGAAGGCGCCGACCATCGTGAAAGTCCAGCCCATCGAGTACAGGAACACCGGTACGCCCACCACGAACCACACGTCGCGCGCCCCGAACAGGGCCACGCGCGCGGCCGCCAGCAGGTTGATGCCACGGCTCTTGGCAAAGAGCTCACGCGCCGACTTCGACGCCTTGGCCTTGCCCATCAGCGGCGGCACGAAGGCCAGCACCCCTGCCAGCACCACGGCCAGCAGCCCTGCCATCAGCCACAGCGATGCGGCAAAGCCCAGCGTCTGCAGCAGCAGCCCGCCCAGGAAGAAGCCCACGCCCTTCATCGCGTTCTTGCTGCCGGTGAAGAAGGCCACCCACTTGAAGAGCTGGCCTTGGGCCCCTTCCCCTGTGGACGCGGCGGTCAGCTTGATGGCGCTCTTGCTGGCGGTCTTGGTCAGGTCCTTGGCCACGCCGCACACGCCCTGGGCCAGCACGACCCAGGCCACCGACATCAGCGCCGTCCAGCCCGGCTGCAGTGCCGACAGCAGCAGGAAGCCCAGGATCTGTGTCGTCAGCCCCACCACCAGCATGCGCTGAATGCCGTAGCGCGTGGCCAGCCAGCCGCCCACCAGGTTGGCCAGCACACCGGCGGCTTCGTACAGCAGGAAGAGAAAGGCCAGCGTGAAGGGCGAATAGCCCAGCCGGTAGAAGTGCAACAGCACCAGCATGCGCAGGGCGCCGTCGGTGAGCGTGAAGCCCCAGTACGCCGCCGTGACGAGCGCATAGTCCCGCGCCCCGCGGTTCGGGGCCGCGGCGAGGCTGGCGCCTTCAGAGGCCATGGCTGTCCAGATGGCAGGCCAGGTCCACCATGCGGCAGGCGTAGCCCATCTCGTTGTCGTACCAGGCGTAGACCTTCAGCAGCGTGCCGTCGGTCACCAGGGTGGAAGGCGCGTCGACGATGCTGCTGCGGGTGTCGCGGGCGTAATCGGCGCTGACCAGCGGGCGCGTCTCGAAGCCCAGGATGCCCTGCAGCGGCCCGCTGGCTGCAGCGGCGGCGAACAGCGCGTTGACTTCGGCCGCGGTGGTTTCGCGCTTCAGTTCGAAAACGCAGTCCGTCAGGCTGGCGTTGAGCACGGGCACGCGCACGGCGTGCCCGTCGAGCTTGCCTTTGAGCTCGGGGTAGATCAGCGCGATGGCCGTCGCGCTGCCCGTGGTGGTGGGCGCCAGGCTCAGCAGGGCGCTGCGGGCACGGCGCAGGTCCTTGTGCGGAGCATCGACGACGAGGTTGGTGTTGGTCGGGTCGTGAAGAGTCGTGATCTGCCCGTGGCGGATGCCCAGTGCCTCGTGCACCACCTTCACCACCGGCGCCAGGCAGTTGGTGGTGCAGCTGGCGGCGGTGACGATCTGGTGGCGTGCCGGGTCATACAGATGCTCGTTGACGCCGACGACGACGTTGAGCACATCCCCGGTCTTCACCGGCGCGGCCACGATCACGCGCTTGGCGCCGCGGTCCAGGTGGCCCTGCAGCACCGGCGGCGCGAGGAACTTGCCGGTGCATTCCAGCACCAGGTCCACGCCCAGGTCGCCCCAGGGGATGTCGCTCGGGCTGGCGTGCTGGCTGAAGCCGATGGCCTGGCCGGCAACGTGCAGCTGCGCATCGCCCTGCGCTTCGATCGGCGCGCGCCAGGGGCCCTGCACGCTGTCGAAGGCCAGCAGGTGTGCGGTGGCCGCGGCGCCGCCCTTGATTTCGTTCACGTGCACCACCTGCAGGCGGTTGCCAGCGCGCGGGTCGTCTTGCGGCCGTTCGGCGGCGCCCATCGCCGCGCGCAGCGCCAGGCGGCCAATGCGGCCCATGCCATTGATACCCACCTTCATGCCATTCCCCATTCGTTCAATCATTCTGGAAATATAGTGCACTACACATGTCGGGAAGATGACAGCGCAATCCTGAAGCAGTCGGTGGCCTGGAAGGCGTGGTGCGCCACCTGGGCGCGCGGCTGAAGCTCTGGCTGGGCGCACCGCTGCAGCCCCGGGAGGCCGAGCCCTAGGCCGATGCCGTGCAGCGCCTGATGCTGGCGCTGGCCCTGACGCTGGCGTTGGCCAGCCGGGTGCCAGGCCGACTTCTTTCCCGTTAACTTCCCTCCTTCAACCGCTGACTTAGAACAGGACCCTGAACATGAGCTTCCGCATCTCTGCCTTGATCGTTTCCGCCACCCTCGCCGCCCTGGCCGCGCCTGCCGCGCAGGCCCAGGCTTTCGACGCCGTGCGCCTTTTTGCCGCGCCCCCCGGCAAGAGCGGCGGCACGTACGGTGCAGCCGCCATCTTCGGCACCGACTACATGGGCTCGGATGAGCGCCGCAACCTGCTGGTCCCGGTGCTGGATTACCAATGGGCCAACGGCGCCTTCGCTGGCGTGAGCAATGGCATCGGCTTCAACTTCGGCGGTGCCTCGCCACTGCAGTACGGGCTGCGCCTCACGGCAGACCTGGGCCGCAAGGCCAGCCGCAGCACGGCGCTGCGCGGCATGGACGACATCGATGCCGCCGTCGAGGTCGGCGGCTTCTTCAACATGGCGCTGGACGGCGGGCTGGCCATCAGCTCGTCGCTGCGGCTGGGCTCGGGCAACGACAGCAACGGCATGCTCGTGGACCTGGGCGCCAGCTACGGCATGGCGCTGTCGCCCCGCCTGCGCCTGAGCCTGGGCCTGGCCACCACGCTGGCCAATGCCAAGTACATGCAGGCCTACTACGGCGTCACCCCGTCACAGTCGCTGCGCAGCGGCAACCGCGTCTACACCCCCGGCGGCGGCGTGCGCGACGTGCGGGCCAGCCTGGGCATGACCTATGCCATGGCCGACGGCCCCGCCATCACGGCCGGGCTGTCCGCCAGCGCCCTGGGCAGCGATGCCAAGGACAGCCCGCTGGTGCGCAAGCGCGGCACCGTGTCGGGCGTGCTGGCGGCCACCTGGGCTTTCTGAGGCCGCAGCCGGCGGCCCTTCAGGCCGCCATCGCCTGGCGCACGAAGGCCCAGATCATGCGGCTGGCGTCCGGCCCGCGCGCATCGCTGAAAGGCTGGCGCGCTGCGCCGCCACTCCAGGCATGGCCCAGCCCGGCCACTTCCACCAGCGTGGCGCACAGCCGGCGACCGGTGCGGTAGTCGGTGATGGCCACTGGGTAACGCTGGCCCCGCTGCACGAAGCGCCGCAGCAGCGCGTGCGCCGCGCCGGCATCGGCCCAGACGCGCACCGCGGCCTGGGCATTGGCCGGGGCCACCACCGTGTCGGCCAGCCCCTGCAGCACCAGCAAGGGCGGCAGAGCGGCCACGCCCGGGGCGGTGGCGGCCAGCGCCGCCGTCGGCCGCCGGCCGCGCATTGCGCCCAGGGCCGTGAGCGTGGAATGGGCCGTGCCGGCGGGCACGCCCGAGTGCATCGCCACGGCGCAGAAGCGATCCGGGTAGCGCGTGGCCAGCAGCACCGCCATGCTGGCCCCGGCCGACAGGCCAGCCACCGCCACGCGCTGGCGGTCGGCACCGTGCAGCAGGCAGGCCTGGTCGATGGCAGCCAGGATCGACGCGGCTTCGGCTTGCGCCCGCCCGGACGACGTGTCGAACCAGTTCCAGCAGCCTTGCGGGTTGGCCAGCCGGTCCTGCTCGGGGTAGAGCACGACGAAGCCCTGGCGCCGGGCCAGCGCGTTCATGCGCGTGCTGTCGGCCAGGGCCTGCGCGTCCTGGCCGCAGCCGTGCAGCATCACCAGCAGGGGCAGGCCGTGCTGCAGCGCGGCGCCGGTCGGCCGGTAGACGCGGTAGCGGCGCGCCGTGCCTGCGCCCAGGGCCAGCCCGGGCAGCCAGTGGCCCTGGCCGGCCGCGATTGGGGTGCGCTGGGGTAAGGGCCGGGTCTTCGGCCCCGCCTTGGCCTTGGCCTTGGTTCTGGTTTTGGCCTTCGGCTTGGGCGCGGTCAGGCGGCGCGGGCCGACCGTGGACCGCAGCGCCGCCCTCAGGCTGCACTGGAAGGCGCGCGCCCAGGAGCGCGCCGACGCCCTCACGGGCCCGGCGCCGGGTGGCTCGCCAGGCTGCCGGAAGCCGGAGTGGCCGCGACCGCGGCCGCGGGGCGCGCGACCGGCAGGTGTTCGCCCGAAGTGATGCCCATCGAGACGTAGATGCTGGTCACGGCCTCGATGCCCATGCCCGCCGGCCGCACCCAGGACTGCGGCACGTAGAGCAGGCCGCCACCCACGGGCACGGGCGCGGTGGGCACGATCAGGCCCAGGCAGGGGCGCCCTTCGATGAGCACCGGCTCGGGCGTGGACAGCAGGGCCAGCACGACCACGCCCTGGCTGCCGCTGGCGTCGGCATCGCGCGCGTCCGGCGGGCCGCCGAAATGGCACCAGACCGCGCTCATCGAATTCATGCCGCCGTCCTTGCGCTGCGCGAACAGGCCCACCAGGCGGCGCGCCAGGTCGTACACGCTGCCCACCAGCGGGATGCGCTGCAATGCGTTCTGCAGCAATCTGGCCAGCCCGCGCTGCAGCCCGTTGGTGACCACCAGCCCCAGCCCGAAGATGCCCAGCAGCACCACACCCATGCCGATGAGGTAGCCGATCAGCTCAGACCCGCTGACGCCGAAGCCCACCGCCACCAGCACCTGCCCGATGGCGCTGTCTGGCCCCAGCCAGCGGAAAACGAAGCTGGCGAGCCACCAGAACACGGCCACCGTGGCCACCAGGGGCAAGGCAGCCAGCAGGCCAGTGAGGAAGACGCGCAGTGCGCGGGCGGTGGGTTCTTTCATGGGGCTGGAGTGTCAGGCCAAAGTGCGGGGTTTCAAGATCCCCGCCCGGGCTGGGGGGCGGGCCGCCCGCAGCCTGTCGCCCCCATCTGCAGACCGTCGCCCGGCCCGCGCCGGCCGCGGGGCCCGCTGCTATGGTGTGCTACCTCAGCAACACACCCAAGGGACACGCTCACCATGCCGACCTGGGACGATCGCCAACCCATCTACCAGCAGCTGGCCGACCTGCTGGCGTCGCAGCTGCTGGATGGCCAGCCGGCCGAAGGCCAGGCGATGCCTTCGGTGCGCGCGCTGGCCACGCAGCACCTGCTGAACCCGCTGACGGTGCAGCGCGCGCTGCAGGCGCTGGGTGATGAAGGTCTGCTGGAAAACCGCCGCGGTCTGGGCCTGTTCGTCACGGCCGGGGCGCGTGAGCGGCTGCGTGCCAGCGAACGCCAGCGCTTCCTGCACACCGAGTGGCCGCGGCTGCGCGACCGGCTGCGACGCCTGGGCATCGGCGCCGAACAACTGCAATGGGAAGAACAAGCATGAAAGACATCCTCGTCGAAGCCCGGTCCGCCAGCATCGCCTATGGCGCCAAACGGGCCGTGGACGACATCAGCTTCACGATCCCGAAGGGCCGCATCGTGGGCCTGCTGGGCCACAACGGCGCCGGCAAGACCACGCTGATGAAGGCCATGGTCGGCCTGGCCCCCGTGCAGGGCAGCCTGCAGGTGCTGGGCCTGCACCCACAGAAGGACCGCGTGGCCCTGCTGCAGGGCGCGTGCTACATCCCGGACGTGGCGATCCTGCCGCGCTGGGCGCGCGTGGGCGAACTCATCACGCTGATGAGCGGCCTGCACCCCGGCTTTTCCGCCGAGCGCGCGCGCAGCCTGCTGCGGCGTACCAGCGTGGGCCTGAACGACAAGGTCAAGGCGCTGTCCAAGGGCATGATGGTGCAGGCGCACCTGGCACTGGTGGCTGCCATCGATGCGAAGCTGATGATCCTGGACGAGCCCACGCTGGGGCTGGACGTGATCTCGCGCAAGGCCTTCTACGAGATGCTCGTGGACGAATGGTGCGACGGCGAACGCAGCGTGCTCATCAGCACGCACCAGGTGGAAGAGATCGAGACCCTGCTGTCCGATGTGCTGATGCTCAACGAAGGCAAGCTGGTGCTGTCCATCAGCCTGGAAGACATGGACCGGCGCTTCGTGGCACTGAGCCACGACCCCGAGGCGGCCGACCGCATGGCCGCCGCCCACCCGCTGTTGCGCTACCGCAGCAGCCCGGCCAACGGCGGCGCGCGCGGCGCGGCCACGGCCGTCTTCGATGGCGCGCCGCCCCCGGATGTGCTGGCCCTGGGCCAGCGCGTGCGTCCCAGCCTGGTGGACCTGTTCGTGGCGCTGACGCGCAAGCCCGAACTCGACCGACAGCACTTCTGACTTCCGTTCCCACCGAAAGACCTGCGATGAACACCTTCCCGGCGCTGATCCGGCGCGAATGGCTGCAACACCGCTTCGGCTGGTCGCTGCTCTTCCTCGTCCCCCTGGGGCTGACGCTGCTGGGCCTGGCCTTCGGCCAGATCGAGCTCGACACCGACCCGGCCGAGCGCATGGGCACCCCCTTTGCCACGCTGCTGGCGATGGTGGCCATGGGCGGGGGCACGATCACCTGCTTCGTCATCCTGGGGGCGACTTCGCTGTTCCTGCTCAGCGGGCTGGCGCGAAGAGACCACGGCGATCGCTCGGTCGAGTTCTGGCTGTCGCTGCCCACCTCGCACCGCGCCAGCCTGGCCGCCCCGCTGGTGACGCACCTGCTGCTGGTGCCGGCCGCGGCGCTGGCGCTGGGGCTGCTGGCGGGCTGGCTGGTGTCGGCCGTGCTCGTGACGCGGGTGGTGGGCTTCGGCGCCTGGCTGGCCCTGCCCTGGGGCGACCTGCTGCTGGCCGGCCTGGCGCTGGTGATGCGCGGCCTGGCCGGGCTGCCGCTGGCCGTGCTGTGGGCCGCACCGCTGCTGCTGGCGGTGGTGCTGGCCAACGCCTACTTCAGGCGCTGGGGCCTGCCCGTGCTACTGCTGGCCGTTACGCTGGCGGGGCTGCTGCTGGACCGCTGGCTGGGCGAAGGCACGGTGGCCTTCACGCTGGGCAGCATCCTGCGCCATGCAGGCGAAGCGCTGCTTTCGGCGGACCAGGCCGCCTGGCAGGCAGACAGCAACATGCCCCCAAGCGATGCCCTGAGGCAAGTGCCGGCCTGGCTGCTGGGCGACTACCTGGCCGCGCTGAAGGCGCTGTGGAGCCCGCTGTTCGCCAGCAGCGTGGCCGTGGGCGCGGGGCTGTTCGTGCTGCTGCTGGACTGGCGCCGCCGCGGCGCCAGCGCCGCGAACTGAAGCCGGGCCCGGTCGCCAGGCGCGGGCGGGCCGGCAGGCTCAGGCCAGGGTGAGGCGGTCCCGCCCGGCCTTCTTCGACGCATACAGCGCCGCGTCGGCGCGTGCCACCAGGTCGTCCGGGCCGTCCCCCGGCCGCCAGGCGGCCAGGCCGCCGGACACCGTCACCGTCACCAGCACTTCCTGCGTGCTGCGGTTGCGGATGCGCAGCGCCTTGGTGCGCGCGCGCACCGCTTCGGTGACTTCGTGCGAGTGCGCCACCGTGCTCTGCGGCAGCAGGATGGCGAATTCCTCGCCACCGTAGCGGGCTGACGCGGCCTGCGGCGACTTGACCGTGGCGCGCAGGATCTCGCCCAGGCCCTGGATCACGCGGTCGCCGATCAGGTGGCCGTGGGTGTCGTTGACTTTCTTGAAGTGGTCGATGTCCAGCATCACCAGCACATGGGTGGTGCCTGGCGGGGGCTTGGCGGCCACCATGGCCTGCAGTGTCTTGTCGAAACCCTTGCGGTTGAGCACGCCCGTCAGCGGGTCGATCAGCGCTTCGCTCCGCGCGCGGTCCAGCGCCAGGCGCAGGCGGTCGACCTCGGTCTGGCTGGCCTGCACCTGCGTGCGCAGGTCGTCCATCGATTGCTGCAGCCGCGCCGTGCCCTGCATGACGTCGGCCACTTGCGGGGCGATGCGGTCGGCATCCTGCGTGGCCAGCGCCTGGGTCAGGCCGGCCAGCTGGGTGCCGAAATCGCCTACCTGGCGGCCCGTCTCGCCCGCGCTGCGGCCGATGCCGAGCAACAGCTGCTGCATCTCGAGCCTGACGCGATCCAGGCTGTCTTCATCCGGCGGGAAGACGAATTCGCGGCACAGCAGCAACACGCGCTCGTCGTCGATCAGCGTGCCGGCGGTCTGCAGGGCTTCCACGGCCGCGTTCAGGCGCGGGTTGGTCCCCGATACGAATTCGTACCAGAGCGTGAACGTCAGTGGGTTGAAGGCCGCAGGGTGACGGCCCATCTGTGCCAGTGCCAGGCGCAGAAGTTCAGCACTGCGGTCCTTCGGTTCGGTGTATCGCATCAGGCTCGCACGGTGGCGAACGGGGCAAACCCGTTCTCGTTGCAGGGATCAGCCCTGCCGACGGATTGTCGCCAAATCCATGGTCCAAATGGATGAAGCCGCAAGAATGAAATGGGCAAACCTGCACATCCCGGCGTCGCGGCCTCCAAGAGAGCGTGACAGCCCGGAGACACCGCTCCGGGCCGGGGCATCACGCGTGCTTCGCTTCGAAGAACTGCTCGTCTTCGGTGCTGCCCTTCAGCGCAGCGGTGCTGGCTTCGCGCTCGATGGTGGTGGTGACGGCATCGAAGTACCCCGTGCCCACTTCGCGCTGGTGCTTGACAGCCGTGAAGCCACGTTCGGCCGCGGCGAATTCCTTTTCCTGCAGTTCCACGAACGCGCTCATGTTGTTGCGCGCGTAGCCGTAGGCCAGGTCGAACATGCCGTAGTTCAGGCTGTGGAAGCCGGCCAGCGTGATGAACTGGAACTTGTAGCCCATGGCGCCCAGTTCACGCTGGAACTTGGCGATGGTGGCGTCGTCCAGGTTCTTCTTCCAGTTGAAGCTGGGGCTGCAGTTGTAGGCCAGCAGCTTGCCCGGGAACTTGGCGTGGATGGCGTCGGCAAAGGC
>JAIXZR010000094.1 GCA_027489455.1 Rubrivivax sp.
CTGCCCGTGCCCGGGCGCGACCTGCCGGGCGTGATCGCATACCGGGACATCGCCGACACCCAGGCGATGATCGACGCCGCGACGAAGTACAAGCACGCCGTCGTCATCGGCGGCGGTCTCTTGGGCCTGGAAGCCGCCAACGGCCTGATGCTGCGCGGCATGCAGGTAACGGTGGTGCACATCCAGCCCTGGCTGATGGAGCGCCAGCTCGACGAAGTGGCCGGCGGTCTGTTGCGCAAGAGCCTGGAAGACCGCGGCCTGAAGTTCCTGATGGGCGCGCAGACGGCGGCCCTGGTGCCAGGGCCCAGCGGCCGGGTCGCAGCGGTGCAGTTCAAGGACGGCAGCGAGATACCGGCCGACCTAGTGGTGATGGCCGCGGGCATCCGCCCCAACACCGACCTGGCCGAAGCCTGCGGCCTGCACTGCGCACGCGGCGTGGTGGTGAGCGACACGATGCAGACCGTTACCGACCCGCGCATCTACGCCGTGGGCGAATGCGCTTCGCACCGCGGCGTGGCCTACGGGCTGGTGGCGCCGTTGTTCGAGCAGGGCAAGGTCTGCGCCACGCACCTGGGGCAGTTCGGCATTGGCCGCTACACCGGCAGCCAGACCAGCACCAAGCTGAAGGTCACCGGCATCGACCTGTTCAGTGCCGGCAACTTCACCGGCGGCGCGGGCACGGAAGAGATCGTGATGAGCGACCCCTTTGGTGGCGTCTACAAGAAACTCGTCATCCAGGACGACAAGCTGGTGGGCGCGGTGATGTATGGCGACACGGTGGACGGATCCTGGTACTTCAAGCTGCTGCGCGAAGGCCGCAAGATCGGCGACATCCGCGACAAGCTGATGTTCGGCGAAAGCAACATCGGCGACGTGGGCCACCAGGGCCAGAACAAGGCCGCGGCGATGGCCGACAGCGATGAGGTGTGCGGCTGCAACGGCGTCACCAAGGGCAGCATCTGCAAGGCCATCAAGGACAAGGGTCTGTTCACGCTGGAAGAGGTGCGCAAGCACACGAAGGCCAGCGCCAGCTGTGGCAGCTGCACCGGCCTGGTGGAACAGCTGCTGATGTTCACCGCCGGCGGCGACTACAGCGCCGCGCCCAAGATGAAGGCGATGTGCGGCTGCACCGACCACGGCCACCAGGCCGTGCGCGACGCCATCCGCGAACACCATCTGCTGACGATCGACAGCGTCTACCGCTGGATGGACTGGCGCACGCCCAACGGCTGCGCGAGCTGCCGGCCGGCGGTCAACTACTACCTCATCAGCACCTGGCCCAAGGAGGCGCAGGACGACCCGCAAAGCCGCTTCATCAACGAACGCAGCCACGCCAACATCCAGAAAGATGGCACCTACAGCGTGATTCCGCGCATGTGGGGCGGCGAGACCACGGCCAGCGAACTGCGGCGCATCGCCGACGCGGTGGACAAGTACAAGATCCCCACCGTGAAGGTCACAGGCGGCCAGCGCATTGACCTCTTGGGCGTGAAGAAGGAAGACCTGCCCGCGGTGTGGAAGGACATCGGCATGCCCAGCGGTCACGCCTACGCCAAGGCGTTGCGCACGGTGAAGACCTGTGTGGGCAGCGAGTGGTGCCGCTTCGGCACGCAGGACAGCACGCAGATGGGCAAGGACCTGGAACGTGCGATGTGGCGCATGTACGCCCCGCACAAAGTGAAGTTCGCCGTCAGCGGCTGCCCGCGCAACTGCGCCGAAGCCGGCATCAAGGACGTGGGCATCATCGGCGTGGACAGCGGATGGGAGATGTACGTTGCAGGCAACGGCGGCATCAAGACCGAGGTCGCGCACTTCCTGGTGAAACTGAAGACAGCCGACGAGGTACTGGAATACACCGGCGCCTTCTGCCAGCTGTACCGCGAAGAAGGCTGGTACCTGGAACGCACCGTGCACTACGTGAACCGCGTGGGGCTGGACCACGTGAAGAAGCGCATCCTGGACGACGACGCTGGCCGCAAGGCGCTGTGGGAGAAGCTCCAGTACGCGCTGGACGGCGAGCCCGACCCCTGGTTCCAGTTTGAGCAGGCGCAGGTGGACCTGCGGCAGTTCAGCCCGCTGCAGGTGCCTGCACCAGCCACGGCATCGGTACCGGTGTGAAGGGGAACGAGATGAGCGAATGGGTTCCGATCTGCCTGGTGGCTGACATTCCGGTGCTGGGCTCACGCCGCGTCGCCCGTGACCAGGGCGCAGCGGTGGCCGTGTTCCGCGCAGCCGACGACCAGGTTTTCGCCCTGCTGGACCGTTGCCCGCACAAGGGCGGCCCGTTGAGCCAGGGCATCGTCTTCGGCCACAGCGTGGCCTGCCCGCTGCACAACTGGACCATCGGCCTGGCCGACGGCTGTGCCCGTGCGCCCGACGAAGGCTGCACCACACCCTTCGCCGTGCGCGTGCAGCCGGGTGAAGACGGTGGCCAGGTGCTGCTGAACGCGCACGAACTGCAGACCTTGGCGCTGGACCCGGCCAGCAGCACGACCCAGGCCACGGCGTGAAGGAAACCAGGTCCACCTGCCCCTATTGCGGCGTGGGCTGCGGGGTGATCATCAACAGCACAGGCGCCCAGATCACCGGGGTACGCGGCGACCCTGAGCACCCCGCCAACTTCGGCCGCCTGTGCAGCAAGGGCAGCACCCTGCACCTCACGGCCAGCCAGGCTGTGACGATACAGACGCGGCTGCTGCAGCCCATGCGCAGGCCGCAGCGCGGCGCAGCGCCCCAGGTCGTCAGCTGGGACAGCGCGCTGGACGAGGCAGCGTCGAAACTGGCCCACATCGCCCAGACCCGCGGCCCAGACGCCATTGGCCTGTACATCAGCGGCCAGTTGCTGACCGAGGACTACTACGCCTTCAACAAGCTGGCCAAGGGCCTGCTGGGCACCAACAACGTCGACACCAACAGCCGCCTGTGCATGAGCAGCGCCGTGGCCGGCTACAAGGCCACGCTGGGTGCTGATGCACCGCCC
>JAIXZR010000055.1 GCA_027489455.1 Rubrivivax sp.
CCGCTGCCGCTGGGCACCAGCTCGGCCAGCGGGTGGAATTCGGGCGCCTGGCCCTGCAGCTGTTCGATGCGGCCCACGCGGCCCATCTCGTCCAGGCTGGCCAGGCTGAAGGCCCAGCCGCTTTCGCCGGCGCGGCCCGTCCGGCCGATGCGGTGGGTGTGCACCTCCACGTCGGGCGTGATGTCGACGTTGATCACAGCTTCCAGTTGCGCGATGTCCAGCCCGCGCGCGGCCACGTCGGTTGCCACCAGCACCGAACAGCTGCGATTGGCAAAGCGCACCAGCACCTGGTCGCGGTCGCGCTGTTCCAGGTCGCCGTGCAGGGCCAGGGCGCTGATGCCCTGGGCCTGCAGCACGTCCACCAGGTCGCGGCACTGCTGCTTGGTGTTGCAGAAGGCCAGGGTGCTGGCCGGGCGCCAGTGGTTCAGCAGCAGGCCCACGGCGTGCAGGCGTTCTTCTTCTTTCACCTCGTACCAGCGCTGGCGGATCTGCTGGCTGCCCGGGCGCTGCGCCAGCGTCACTTCCTTGGGGTCGCGCAGGAACTTCTTCGCCAGCTGCTGGATGCCTTCGGGGTAGGTGGCGGAAAACAGCAGCGTCTGCCGGGCCTTGGGCGCGCGGCTGGCAATGCTGGCGATGTCGTCCATGAAGCCCATGTCCAGCATGCGGTCGGCTTCGTCCAGCACCAGGGTCTGCAGGCCGGTCAGGTCCAGGGTCTCGCGGTCCAGGTGGTCGATCAGCCGGCCTGGCGTGCCCACCACCACGTGCGCACCGTGGGCCAGGCTGTCGGTCTGCGGCTTGATGGGCGTGCCGCCGCACAGCACCAGCACCTTCACGTTGCCCTGCGCGCGCGCCAGGCGGCGCACTTCCAGCGCCACCTGGTCGGCCAGTTCGCGCGTGGGGCACAGCACCAGGGCCTGGACGGCGCTGCGCTGCGCGTCCAGCCGCGCCAGCAGGGCCAGCGCGAAGGCGGCGGTCTTGCCGCTGCCGGTGGCGGCCTGGGCGATCAGATCGTGCCCTGCCAGCGCCAGCGGCAGCGCCGCGGCCTGGATGGGCGTCATCTGGGCATAGCCCAGCTGCTGCAGCGTGGCCAGCGTGGCGGGGGCCAGCGGCAGCGATTCGAAGAGGGTGACTGGGGTCGGGGTCATCAGGCCGTTCTGTCGATGCGTCGGGCGAGCACCACCGACGTGGTGGTCTTGCGCACGCCGGGAATGGCGCCGATCTCGTCCAGCAGCCCATCCAGCCGCGCGGGGGATTCGGCGCGCAACAGGGCGATGTAGTCGAACTCGCCACTGACGGAGCACAGCTGGCGCAGCTCGGGCAGGGTGGCCAGGCGCTGCGTGACGTCGCGCGCAGCCTTGGGCTCGGTGCTGATGCCGACGAAGGCCTCGACGCCGCGGTCGCCCTCGTCCTGGCCCAGCCGCACGGTGTAGCCCACGATCACGCCGCCGCGTTCCAGCCGCTGCAGCCGCGCCAGCACGGTGGTGCGCGCCACGCCCAGCTGACGTGCGAGGTCGGCCGTGCTGGTGCGGGCGTCAGCCTGCAGCAGGGCAATCAATTGGCGGTCCAGGTCATCGGTGTGCATGGCGAAGTTCGTGATTGTCGTCTCGCCAGGGCCCGAAACCTGCGCCAGCCGGCCCCCACGCGGCAGCCCCGCTGGCTAGAGTGATCGCGAGCTGTTGCAGGGGCGCTGTTTTGGCATGGCTGCCCGCACCGGCTGCCACCCGCGCCTGCCATACCCCCGCCGCGCTGCGCCTGCCACGGCCGCCGCGCCGCCACATCGCCCAGGGCCAGAGATGAAATTTCGCACGGTCGTGATCTTCACCGGCCAGGTCTTCCAGGTGCCGCAATGCGTGCAACGCATCGACCACCGCGCCACGCACGGCTGGCAGCTGCGTTACGGCGGCACCAAGCTGTTCTCGGACCACAGCAACGACGGCAGCGGCGCCGCACAGGCGCTGGAGCAGGCCACGCGCGAGCTGCTGCGGCGCATCGCCACGCTGCCCGCGCCCACGCGGCTGCAGCGCCGGCCCAGCCAGAACAAGAGCAGCAACCTGCCGGCCGGCATCAGCGGCCCGGTGGTGCGCGTGCGGCAGGGCGGCAAGGTGCGCGATTGCAGCCTGGCGGTGCTGATCCCGCGCTTCGGCGCGCCACCCACCCGGCGCACCATCTACATCGGTACCGAGAACACCTACACCGTCGAACGCTTCGAAGCCGCCCTGGCGCGCGCCGTGGCCATGCGCAGTGCCGCCGAGCTCGCGTACCAGCGCGCCGAGACCCGCGCGCGCCGCGCCGCAGCCCTGGCGCTGAAGAAGGCGCGGCGGGAATCCGTCCAGGCCAGCGCCTGAGCCCGCCGGCCGGGCTGCGTCGACCGGCCTGCAGGCCCGACAGGACCGACAGGCCCCACAGCCCAGTTACCTGACGATCTGCCGGATGCACCCGACGTAACGTCGAATCTGGCCATGGTTGCGACGAAAGCGCGCTTTCTTTCGTCTGCCCCGCTGCCTAGACTGCCGGCATGGCAGCGCGCCGCCGCTGCACCCACCCTTGCCCTTGCTTCCAGGAGCCCCCCATGCGCATCACCCTGCTCGGTGCCGGCCACATCGGCAACACCATCGCCCGCCTGCTGGGCGACAGCGGCGACTATGAAGTGACCGTCGTCGACCGCAGCCCGGACGCGCTGGCCAAGATCGCCACCGGCCCGCGCGTGGCCACGCGTGTGGCCGACACCAGCCAGGCGCACACCGTGCAGGAGGTGCTGCAGGGCCAGGACGCCGTCATCAACGCGCTGCCTTACCACCTGGCCACGCTGGCGGCCACGGCCGCCCGCGAAGCCCGCTGCCATTACTTCGACCTGACCGAAGACGTGGCCGCCACGCGGGCCATCCAGGCCCTGGCCGAAGGCGCGCCCACCGCCTTCATGCCGCAGTGCGGGCTGGCGCCGGGCTTCATCGGCATCGTGGCCCACCACCTGGCGCAGAAGTTCGACAGCCTGCAAGAAGTGAAGATGCGCGTCGGCGCGCTGCCCGCCTTCCCCACCAACGCGCTGAAATACAACCTGACCTGGAGCGTGGACGGCCTCATCAACGAGTACTGCCACCCCTGCGAAGCGATCCGCGAAGGCCGCAACATCGAAGTACTGCCGCTGGAAGGCCTGGAGCACTTCAGCCTGGACGGCACCGAGTACGAAGCCTTCAACACCAGCGGCGGCCTGGGCACGCTGACCGAAACCCTGCGCGGCCGCGTGCAGAACCTGGACTACAAGAGCGTGCGCTACCCCGGCCACCAGGCGCTGATGAAGATGCTGCTGGAAGA
>JAIXZR010000114.1 GCA_027489455.1 Rubrivivax sp.
GCAAGAGCAACGTCAGCGTGGTGCAGCGCCCGGCGGTGCCCACGCAGGCTGAATCTAAGCGCAGCCTGGTGCTGATGCTGGGCGTGATCCTGAGCCTGGGCCTGGGCGTGTTCGTCGCCTTCCTCAGCGCGATGTGGCGCGACACCTTCCTGACCCCGGCCGACGTGCAGCGCGACCTGGGCCTGCCGCTGCTGGGCGCCATACCCGCGGTGGCCCGATGAACCACGGCCCCGACACCCGCCGCGCACGCCCGAGTCGCCGCGCCCTGCTGGGTGCAGCGGCAGCAGGTGCTGTGGGTGCTGCGGGTGCCGTGGGGCTGGGCGCCGCCGCCAGCCAGGCGGCCGCGCCGGCCACCGGCGCGGGTGCGGCCACCAGGGCCGGCGCCAGCAACCTGCCCGTGCTGGCGCGCGGCCTGAATCTGTCGCACTGGTTCGAATACGAACGCGGCCAGGGCCTGACGGGCCCGGAACTGCGCCAGCTCAAGACCCTGGGCCTGGACCACGTGCGCCTGACGGTGGACCCGGTGGTGGGCGGCTGGCATCCGCAGCGCGGCGGCAAGCTGGCATTCCTGGGCGAACTGCAGGAGGCCGTGGGCCTGGCGGTGGACGCCGGGCTGGAGGTGGTGATCGACCTGCACCTGGAACCCGGTGACAAGCAGATCATCGAAGACCGCCCTGAAACAGAAAGCCAGCTGCTGGGCCTGTGGCAACAGCTGGCGCGCGCCTTTGCCGGCAGCCCGCGTGAACGCGTGGCCTTCGAGCTCTTCAACGAACCGCAGTACTACGGCCTGAAGCGCTTCCGCTGGCCGGCCCTGCAGCGCCAGCTGCTGGACACCGTGCGCGCCCAGGCGCCCCAGCACCTGGTGCTGCTGGCCGGTTCTCGCGGCGGTTCGTTCGAAGCCATGGCCGGGCTGGACGTGCAACGCGACCCCCGCTTGGCCTACGTCTTTCACTTCTACGAACCTTTCCTCTTCACCCACCAGGGTGCCGTCTGGCAGGACGAGCGCTACACCACCGCCGGGCTGCGCCAGGGCCTGCGCTACCCGCCCGACGCTGCGCACGACAGCGCCCTGCCGCTGCGCAAGCCGCACCCGCGCGCGGCGCAGGAAATGGCCGACCATCTGAAGGCCGGCTGGGGCACACAGAAGATGCACGCCGAAATGGCCCGCGCCGGCCAGTGGGCGCGTGACAAGGGCGTGCGCGTGCTGTGCAACGAATTCGGCTGCATCCGCGCCAACGTCGACCCGGCATCACGCTACCGCTGGGTGGCCGACGTGCGCTCGGCGCTGGAAGCCCAGGGCATCGGCTGGACGCTCTGGGACTACACCGACATCTTCGGCATCACCCAGCAGTCGGCCCTGCCGGGCCAGGCGGGGCGCCGCAGCCTGGACCCGCTGGCCTACGCCGCGCTGGGCCTGAAGGCGCCCGAAGGCGTGGCCACGCGATGATCCCCATGCCGGCCATGCCTGCGATCCCCGCCACGGACCCCAAGCCGCAGCCGCCCGCGCGCCGCCTGCCGGCCGATCGCGTCTACATCCGCGGCAGCCTGCTGCCGCCCGATGTGCCCGACAGCGGCCTGCGCCGGCTGGCCTGGTGGCTGCTGGTGGCCGGCGTGGTGCTGCGCATGATGGTGTCGCCGCAGGCCCTGCATGCGGCCGGCATTCCCTACGACCTGCCCTGGGGCGCCTTCCCGGCCAAGATCCATCCCGGCACCTACGTGCTCTTCCTGGCCTGGGCAGCGTCGCTGGCCAGCCATGGCAACCCGCTGGCGGTACTGCTGTCGCAGTGGCGCCGGCACCCGCTGCCCTTCAACTTCCTGGTCTGCATGGTGGCGGTGTTCACCTGGGCGCTGCTGCGCCACGGCACCGCCGGCCAGGCCTTCTTCATCGACACCCTGCTGGCCCCGGGCGTGGCCATGCTGGCCCTGCTGCTGCACGACCGCGCCCGCCGGCGCGAACTGCTGCGGCTGATCATGCTGCTGCTGCTGACCAATGCCTGCCTGGCGGTGGCCGAAAGCGCCACCAGCAAGCGCCTGATCCCGCTGCATGCCGGGCGCGAAGGCATCGTCGAGGAATACTTCTTCCGCGCATCGGCCTTCATGGGCCACCCGCTGGCCAATTCGCTGGTCACCGGCATGCTGCTGCCGGTGGTGGCGGTGATGCCCTGGTCGCTGCGTACGCGGCTGGTGGCCTACGGCCTGCTGACGCTGGCGCTGCTGAGCTTCGGCAGCCGCAGCAGCCTGGCGGCCGTCGCGCTGTATGCCGGGCTGGCGGCGGTGCCGCTGGCGCTGCGCCTGTTGCGCGGGCAATTCAACTACCTGCAGATCACCGGTGGCCTGGTGGGCCTGGCCCTGGCCACGGCGGCGCTGGCCGCGGTGGTGGCCACAACAAAGCTGGGCGAACGCATCTTCAAGAGCCTGGTGTGGGACAACAGCGCCAGCGTGCGCGTGCTGGCTTTCGATGTGCTGGACTACATCCACGGCAACGACCTGTGGTTCGGCATCCCGATCGAACGCATCGAAGGCGTGGCCGCGCGCGTGGGCATCGACTTCCGCTACGAGGCGATCGAGAACTTCTGGATCAACCTGCTCATCCTGCTGGGCATCGTCGGCTTCGTGCTCTTCCTCGTCGGCCTGGGGCTGCTGGTGCTGCACCTGTGGCGGCAGTCGCGCACGCCGCTGAAGGTCGGTCTGCTGATGTTCTTCGTCGTCGCCAGCGGCGGCAATTCGCTCGCGGCCAAGACGCCGGCGCTGCTGCTGCTGGCGGTGACGCTGCAATGCGCCGCGGCCCTGCCACGGCGTCAAGCCACCCCAACCGAAAGCCGCCAGCGCATGCCTGCAGCCCGTCATTTCGCGGGGGTGCGTTCATGAGCACGAAACCCCTGGCCAAGGTCCGCATCTTCTACCCGGCCGACCCCGCTGGCGTGGTGCCCGGCGGCATCGACACCTTCATCCGCGGCCTCATCAAGTGGGCGCCGGAAGACATCGACTTCAGCCTGGTGGGCATGACCACCGACACCGCTGCCCGCCCCGAAGGCCGCTGGTCGCTGTGCCGCGCCGGCCAGCGCGACTACACCTTCTTCCCCGTCGTCAGCGTGGCCGACGCCGGTACACGCGGCAAGCTGCCACTGTCGCTGCGCTACACCGCGGGCGCCTACCAGCACCGGGCGCGGCTGCGTGGCGGCTTCGACGTCTACGACTTCCACCGCCCCGAACCCAGCCTGCTGTACCTGGACGACCCGCGGCCGAAAAACGCGTTCTTCCACCAGGACCCGAAGGTCATCGCCAGCACCGCTTCCGACAACCTCTGGCGCAAGCTGCCCGCGGCCTATGAGCAGCTGGAAGCCCGCGCGGTGGAACAGCTGGCCAGCGCCTGGTGCGTGCGCGACAGCGGCGTCATCACCCTGCGCCAGCGCTACCCCAGCCTGGGCGCGCGCGTGCGCTTCGTGCCCACCTGGGTCGACGCCGACGTCTTCCACCCGGTGCCCGACAGCCGGCGCCGCGCGCTGCGCGAGAGCATCGCCGCCGAATACAACCTGCCGCCGCAGGCGCAATGGGTCAGCTTCGTCGGCCGGCTGGACACGCAGAAGAACCCCGGCCTGCTGCTGGAAGCCTTCGCCCGCGCCGTGACGCCGGGCGAACACGGGCCCGGGCAGAACGCGGTGCTGCTGCTGATCGGCAACGGCGTGCTGCGGCAGGAACTGGAAGCCCGCGTGCGCGCGCTGGGCCTGCAGCAACGCGTGCGTTTCCTGGGCCTGCAGGCGCAGGACACGATTGCCCGGGTGCTGCAGGCGTCCGACCTGTTCGCGCTGTCGTCGGCCTATGAAGGCATGCCGATGGCCCTGCTGGAAGCCCTGGGCTGCGGTACGCCCGTGGTCACCACCGAAGTGGGCGAAGTCAAGCGCGTGGTGCACCACGGCGTCAACGGCGTGGTGGTGGCGCGGCACGACGTACCGGCCTTTGCCGACGGCCTGGTGCAGGGCCTGCTGGCAGCGCGCTTCTGGCGCAGCACCGCGGTGGAAGCGGTGGCCGACTACCAGCCCGCCAGCGTGCTGGCACCGGTGTACGCCAACTACCGCGCGCTGGCACTGGGCCCGGCCACCATGCGCCAGGCCGTGCGCCGGCCGGCGCAGCACGGGCTGCTGGCCCGCACGCGCGACACCGTCATCGGCCAGTCGGTCGACGTGCTGGGCAGCGCCGAAGTCACGGCCCAGCTGGTGCAGTGGGCACAGGCTGGCGAATCGCGCACGGTGTGCTTTTGCAACGTGCATTCGGCCGTCACCGCCACGCGCAGCGAAAGCCACCGCCTGGCCCTGCGCGGTGCCGACATGGTGGTGCCCGACGGCGCCCCGGTGGCCTGGACACTGCGCATGAAAGGCCATGCCCAGCAGGACCGCGTCGACGGCCCCGACACCATGTGGAAGGCCTGTGCCGCTGCGCGCGACAACGGCATCAAGGTGGGCCTGTTCGGGTCGCGCCCAGAAGTGCTGGACGCCCTGGTCACGGCGCTGCGCCGCGACTTCCCCGGCCTGCAGGTGGCCTACTGCCATTCGCCGCCCTTCCGCGACGCCACGCCCGAGGAAGACGAACGCATCGTCGCCGACATCGCCCAGTCTGGCGTGGGCATGCTGTTCGTGGGCCTGGGCTGCCCGAAGCAGGAACGCTGGCTGGGCCACCACCGCGGGCGCATTCCGGCCGTGATGCTGGGCCTGGGCGCGGCCTTCGACTTCCATGCCGGCACCGTCAGCCGCGCACCGCTGTGGATGCGCCGCCATGGCCTGGAATGGCTGCACCGCCTGGGGTCCGACCCGCGTCGGCTGTGGTGGCGCTACGCGTCGACGAATTCGATGTTCCTGCTGCGCAGCCTGCGCGACCTGCTGCGCCAGACCGCGGGCCGCCAGCGGCCGCTGCTGTAGCCGCTGGGCGCCGGCGTACCGCTGCCGATAGCTGATTCATTCCCGACCCCTGCCCACCTGCCGACCCTTCGACCATGAACGCCGCCCCAGCCCCTGCCCAAGACCGGCCCCTGGCCCTGGACGCCCGCGCCATCGACGACCTGGTGGCGCGTGTGGACGCCGTGCTGCCGCCGCCGGAGCCGCGCGTCATCGGCTTCGTGGCCAGCGGCCAGGGCGAAGGTACCAGCACGCTGGCCCGCAGCTACGCCCGCGCCAACGCCGGCAAGCTGGGCCGCAACACCCTGCTGCTGGGCACCCTGCCGCCGGCTGACGGCAGCACCACCCTGTGCGCCGCACTGCGCAGTGGCCAGCCCATCGACAGCGCGCTGGGCAACAAGCAGCGCGGTGTGACCGAAGCCTGGCTGGGCCTGGGCAGCGACCACGACGACCAGCCCGACTACGCCTGGGACCTGGTGACGCGGCGCGAACTCTGGGACTTCCTGCGCGGCCGCTTCGACCTGATCGTGCTGGACTTGCCGGCCGCGGCCGATTCCGGCGCCTGCCTGCAGATCGGGCCGCAGTGCGACGGCGTGCTGGTGGTGCTGGAATCGGCGCGCACGCGCAAGCCCGTCGTCACCCAGTTGCTGCAGGACCTGCAGGCCGTGCACGTGCGCGTGCTGGGCGCGGTGTTGAACAAACGCAGCTTCCACCTGCCGACCAAGCTGTACCGGTGGCTTTGATGCCGCCTGCGTCGCCGCAACAGGCTGCCCCTGCACCCGGCGCCGCAAGGGCAGCCCCGCAAGCGCCCGCAGCGCGGGCCCTGCGCCTGGCCTGGGCGCTGCCGCCCGACAGCCCCCAGCCGGCCTGGCTGGCCGCTTGCGCCGCGGCGCTGGCGGCTTTGCAGGCAGCCCATGCCGACGCTTGCGACATCGGCTTCGCGCCCCTGCCAGCGGCCACGCTGGCCGGGGCAGCCTCGGCCAGGGCGGCCGCAGGCCCAGGGCCTGGGGCCGCAGCCCCCATCCCGCCCGCCCCCCTGCAGCTGAAGCTGCACCTGGGCCCGGCGCCGCTGCCGGGGCCGGCCGACAAGGCCCCCGACTGGTGGCTGACCGACGGCCGCGGCCGGGCGCTGGACGCGCACCACCCGCTGCTGGACGACATCACCGCCGGTCACGGCCTGGCGCTGGCACTGTGGCAGCCACGGCCGCAGGGCGATGGCTGGGTCTGCGTGCGCCGCCTGCACATCGACGCCGGCACGCACCACGCCCGCGCCCTGCGCGCACTGCCCGCTGTGGCGGCCGGGCTGCTGTGGCAGGCTGGGCGCGACCTGCTGCTGGGCGCCAGCCCCAGCCGGCCCGTCTTCCCCAGCCCGCGCAGCACGGGTCACCCCATCGGCAAGGCCAGGGGCATGGGTATGGGCAGCGGCACCGGCAACGCCCCGCGCCCCTGGCCAGCCGCTGCGCTACGGCTGCGCGGGCGCTGGAAGGCCTGGCTGGCACGCCAACACGCGCGCTGGTGGCGCGAGGAATGGCGCATCGGCATCATCGAACAGCCGCTTTCGGCGCTGACCTACTGCCGCAAGGCCCTGGCACCGCACTGGCTGCCCGCCAGCACCAGCCATGGCTATTGGGCCGACCCGGCCGCCCACGCCGACAGCAACAGCCGCATCCTGGTGGAGTATTTCGACGAAAACAGCGGGGTCGGCCACATCGAACAGCTGCGCCTGAACGCCAGCCACGGCGTCACCGACAGGCAAGTGCTGCCGCTGGGCCGGGGCCGGCACGCGTCGTTCCCGCTGGCGGTGCAGCTGGACGGGCGCTGGCTGGGCCTGGCCGAAACCGCGGCCCTGCGGCGCTGCGAACTGCACGAAATCGACGCCCAGGGGCAGTGGCGCCTGCTGGCCACCCTGCTCCCTGGGGTGGCGGCCGCCGATCCGGCCCTGTTCCAATGGGAAGGCCGCTATTGGCTGGCCTGCACCGACATCGACCAAGGTGCGATGGACAACTTGTGCCTGTACTACGCCGACCGCCCCGAAGGCCCCTGGCTGCCCCATGCCAACAACCCGGTGAAGGTGGACGTCACCGGTGCACGCATGGCTGGCGCGCTGTTCTGGCACGAAGGCCGCCTGTACCGCCCGGCACAGAACTGCCTGGGCACCTATGGCGCGGGCGTGGTGCTGCAGCGCGTGCTGCACTGCAGCCCCACGCGTTACGAAGAAGAGACCGTGCGCCTGATCGAGCCCGACCACCGCGGCCCCTGCCCGCACGGCCTGCACACCCTGAACGCCTGGGGCAACCGCACCCTGGTGGACGGCAAGCGCCATGTCTTCAGCCTGCGGCTGGGCCTGATGAAGCTGCGCCGCCGGCTGCGCCCTGGCGCCGTGCCCGAAGGCCGGCCGACGTGAACACCGGGCCGGCGCCCGCCCGGCTGGCCGTCTACCTGCCGCACCTGCGCCAGGGCGGGGGCGAACTGTCGATGCTGCGGCTGGCCAGCGGGCTGGCGCGCGGCGGGCTGGGCGTGGACCTGCTGGTGCACACCCTGGCCGGGGCCGAGCTGCAGCCCCCGCCCGGCCTGGGCCTGGTGCAGCTGGGCCACGCCAGCACGGCGGGCAGCGTGCGCGCGCTGGCGGGCTGGCTGCGGGCGCAGCGCCCGCGCTGGCTGCTGAGCGCCTTTCCGCACACCAATGTCGCGGCGGTGGCCGCGGTGGCGCTGGCGGCGCAACCCGGGCAGCGCTGCCGCAGCGTGGTGTCGGAACACGCGCCGCTGTCGCTGCAGATCAGCCGCCAGGGCGGCTGGCGCTACCGCGTGCTGCCGCCGCTGGTGCGCTGGGCCTACCCGCGCGCCGACGCGGTGGTGGCGGTTTCAGAAGGCGTGCGGCGCGACCTGCTGGGCCTGGTGGGCAGCGCCCTGGGCCCGCGCCTGCACACCATCGCCAACCCGGTGCTGGACGCCGCGCCGGCCGGCACGCCGGCCGCAGGCAGCCCGTCCCCCACTCCTGTGCACCCCTGGCTGGCCGACCCGGCCTTGCGTGTGGTGCTGGGCGTTTCCAGGCTCAGCCCGGAGAAAGACATCCCCACCCTGCTGCAGGCCTTCGCACTGCTGCACGCGCAGCGTCCGCAGACCCGCCTGCTGCTGGCCGGCGACGGCCCTGAACGCGGGGCGCTGCAGGCCCGCATCCAGGCCCTGGGGCTGACCGACGTAGCAGCCCTGGCCGGCCGCGTGCAGGGCCCGCAGGCCTGGATGCGGCAGGCCGCCGTCTTCGCCCTGGCGTCGCAGTACGAAGGCTTCGGCAACGTGCTGGTGGAAGCGCTGGCCCAGGGCTGCGCCGTGGTCGCCACCGACTGCCCGGTGGGCCCGCGCGAAATCCTGCAGGACGGCCGCTGGGGCACCCTGGTGCCGGTGGGCGACGCAGCGGCCATGGCCGCTGCGCTGCAGCGCGCTGTCGACAACCCCGGTGCGCCCCCAGGCGCGGTGGCCCACGCCGCCCGCTACACCGACGCCGCCGCCTGCGGCGCCTATCGGCAGCTGCTGGAAGGCTTGAACGAAGGCGCCCGATGCTGATCGGCCACACGCTGAAGTACCTGCCAGCGCAGCTGCTGTCGCCGCTGGCGCAGCTGGCGTCGATGGTGCTGTGGACGCACTGGCTGGCGCCCGAAGAGATGGGCGCCTACACCCTGGTGACGGTGACACAGGAACTGGCCTACCTGGGCTGCCTGGGCTGGTTTGCCGTCTACCTGCTGCGCTACTGGCCGCCGGCGGCGGACACCGCCGGCCGCTCCCGCTTCCTGCTGCTGGAAAACGCCGTCGTGCTGGCCAGCCTGGCGCTTAGCGCCCTGGTGGCCGGCGTCACCGCCTGGGCCCTGCCGGGCGACCACGCCTGGGCCCCGGCGGCCATGGCCGTGGCAGCCTTCTTCGCCACCAAGGCCATCAGCAGCCATTACGCCGAACGCGCCCGCGCCCAGGCCGCTTTCCTGCCGTACACGCTGCTGCAGGTGTCCGGGCCCATCGGCGGGCTGCTGCTGGGCTGGCTGGCCATGCAGTTCATCGCGCCCACCGCGGTGGCGCTGCTGGCGGCCTACGCCCTGGCGCAGGGCATCGGCGTGCTGCTGGCGCTGCCGGGCCTGGGCCTGCTGTGGCGCCGGCCGCACATCGACCCGCAACTGCTGCGCGCGGCCTTCGCCTTCGGTGGCCCGGTGCTGATGCTCTCAGCCCTGGGCTGGGTGGCCGAGAACTACATTCGCTACCTGGTGCAGTGGGTGTCGGGCGCGGGCACGCTGGGGCTGATGATCGTGGGCTGGGCGCTGGGCCGGCGCTGCGCCGCGGTAGCCGCCACGCTGGTAACAACGGCGTCTTTCCCGCTGGCCGCGCGCATGCTGAACGACAACAAGCGCGACGAGGCCCTGAATCACCTGGTACTGAACGCCACGCTGATGGTGGGCGTGCTGCTGCCCGTGACGGCGGCCGTGGAAATGCTGGGCCCGACCCTCGTGGAACTGTTCGTGGCCGTTGAATACCAGGCCATCACCACCGAACTGCTGGCGCTGAGCGTCGTTGCCGGAGCGCTGCGCAACCTGCACATGCACACCACCGACCAGCTGATGGTGCTGGAACGCAAGGTGGCCATGCTGGCCCGGGTGGACCTGTTCGAGATCGCGCTGTGCGCGGCGCTGTCGCTGGCCGGGCTGCTGCTGGAAGGCCTGCGCGGCGCGGTCGCCGGCCAGGCCCTGGGGTCGCTGGCCACGCTGTGCCTGAGCGGCTGGCTCGCGCACCGCCACCTGGGCTTCAGCTGGCCCTGGGCCGACACGCTGAAGATCGGCCTGGCCACCGGCGTGATGCTGCTGGCGCTGTATCTCCTGCACGCCAGCCACGACGCCCTGGGCCTGGGGCTGGCGACAGCCGTGGGCACCGGGGTGTACGGTGCCGCCATCGCCCTGCTGTTCGCCCCGCGATGGCGCCGCCTGCGGGCTGCCCGCCGAACCTGAACCCGACCGAAGCAGACCCCACCATGCCCCAGCTGTTGCCAAGCCTGCATCTGCCCCGCCGGTATTCCCTCACCCTGGTGGTTAGCGCCCTGGTGGCGGCACTGGCCACGCTGGCGGGCTGCGGCGGCGGCGGCACCGCCGCGGCCCCGGCCGCACCCGCCGTGCCCACCACCACGTCACTAGGCTGCGGGGCCAACCTGGCGGTGCGGCTGAACGCCAGCGGCAATTCAGGCAACGCCGGCGCCTTCACCGGCAGCCTGATCAACAACGCCTGGAACGTCGGCGCCGTCGGCAGCTTTCCCTGGTCGCAGTGCCTGCAGGAAAAGCGCCTGGGCAGCACGCTGGCCGAAGTCGGCTGGACGTGGCGCTGGCCCGACAACGGCACCCAGGTCTACAGCTACCCGTCGGTGGTGATCGGCGCCAAGCCATGGGACGGCGGCCCGGGCAACGACGCGCGCTTTCCGCGCCGCATCGCCGACACGCCACGCCTGCTGGTGGCCTACGACGTCGACACCACGGCCAGCGGCAACGTCAACCTGGCCACGTCGATGTGGTTCACGCGCACCACGGCCACGCCCGCGGTGCCGGCGGTGGCCGACATCAGCACCGAGATCATGATCTGGTCCGACTACACGCCCGACCTGGTCAGCAACACCGGCACCGTCACCGAGCGGGGCGAGATCACGGTCGATGGCCGGGTCTGGCGCGTGTTCGCGGCCGAGGACTGGGGCGACGCCTCGGGCGGCACGCCGCACCGCTGGACCTTCATCGTCTACGTGGCGCGCAGCCCTTCGCGCACGGTGGCGTTCGACGCGCGGCGCTTCATCGACGACGCCATCGCACGCCGCCTGCTGGACCCCAGCCACGCGGTGGCCAACGTCGAACTGGGCAACGAGATCAGCAGCGGTTCCGGCACGACCTGGGTGCGCCGCTTCAGCGTCACCACGCCCTAGCAGCCTGTGCGGGCATGGGGGGGCTTGCGAAACGGCGGCCCGGCGCCCATCTGCGCCCATGACCTGGTTGCCCCTTGCTTCGCCGGTGACGTCGCTGGCGGCTTCTCTGCTGTTCCTGGCGGCTTTGGGCGCCTGCGTGGCGGCCTGGCTGTGGGCCCCGGCCTGGCTGCGCGAATGGCGTCGGCTGCGGGTGCGGCGCCAGCCCTTCCCGCCTGCCTGGCGCGAAGTGCTGCGCCAGCGCATGCCGGCCTTCCGCGCCCTGCCGGCCGACCTGCAGCTGCAGCTGAAGAAGCACACCCAGGTGCTGCTGGCCGAGGTGCCCTTCATCGGCTGCAATGGCCTGGTGGTGACGACCGAGATGCGCGTGCTGGTGGCTGCGCAGGCCGCCTTGCTCTTGCTGAACCGCCGCGCCGCCAGCTTCCGCAACCTGCGCCAGGTGCTGCTCTACCCCAAGCCCTTCGTGGTGGAACGCGCGCAAACCGGCGACCACGGCATCACCGACGCCACGCGCCGTGTGCTGGCCGGCGAAAGCTGGCAGCAGGGGCAGGTCGTCCTGTCCTGGCCTGACGTGCTGGCCGGCGCGGCCGTGCCCGACGACGGCCACAACGTCGTGATCCACGAATTCGCGCACCAGCTGGACCAGGAAACCGGTGCCGCCAACGGCGCGCCCTATGTCTTTGGCCGCGCGGCGCGGCTGCGCTGGGCGGCCACCATGCAGGCCGAATTCGACGCCCTGCGCCAGCGCCTGGCGCGCGGCGAAGACGGCCTGATCGACCCCTATGGCGCCAGCGACCCGGCGGAATTCTTCGCCGTCACCAGCGAACTGTTCTTCGAACGCCCGCAGGCCCTGGCTGCCGGGCATCCGCTGCTGTTCCGCGAACTGGCCAACTGCTACCGCACCAACCCGCTGAGCTGGTAGCCGGCCGCACGGGGGCGTACGGGAAAGGCCCCGGCGCAGCGCCCGCGGCAGGCCGGCGGCCAGAATCCAAGCGATGCCCACGCACGCCCTCGTCTGGTTCAAGCGCGACCTGCGCACAGCCGACCACGCCCCTCTGGCGGCGGCGACGGCCTGCGACCGCGCTACGGCGGTGTTCATCATCGAACCCGAATGGCTGGCGAGTGCGGAATTCGCGCCCCAGCACCTGGCTTTCGCGCTGGCCTGCCTGGCGCCGCTGCGCGCCGCACTGGCCGAACGCGGGGTGCCGCTGCGCGTGGCCACCGGCCCGGCGTTGGACGTGCTGGCCCAGCTGCAACGCGAAACAGGCGCGACGCAGCTGTACAGCCACGAAGAAACGGGCGCCGGCTGGACCTACGCGCGCGACCTGGCCGTGGCCGCCTGGTGCCGCAGCCAGGGCCTGCCCTGGCAGGAGTGGCCGCAGACCGGCGTGGTGCGGCGGCTGACCACACGCACCGGCTGGGCTGGCCGCTGGGCGGCCCGCATGGGCGCGGCGCAGGCGGTGCTGCCGGCGGCGCCAGCACAGGCGGGCCAGCAGCCGCCAGGGCCGGCTTTGGCGCCAGCCCTGACCGACGGCAGCGTCCCCACCCTGCCCAGCCTGAGCCTGCCCGCCCCGCGCCAGCCGCTGCCCGCCGCCGGCGAAGCCGCAGCCCAGGCCGCACTGCAGCAGTTCCTGGCCGGCGGCGGGCGCAGCTACCGGCGTGCGCTGTCCAGCCCGTTGACGGCCGAAGCCGGCTGCAGCCGCCTCAGCGCGCACCTGGCCTTCGGCACGCTGTCGATGCGCCAGGTGCATCAGGCGACCGTTGCCGCCATCAGCGCCGCGCGCGGGCGTGGCGACGGCGCACTGGCCTACGGCCTGCAAGGCTTCGCCAGCCGGCTGCGCTGGCACTGCCACTTCATGCAGAAGCTCGAGGACGAGCCGGTCATCGAGCACCGCAACTTCGCCCGCGCCTACGACGGCCTGCGCCCGGGCGACGTGGCGGGCGGCGGCGCGCCCTTCGCCGCCGCGGCGCAGGCGCGCTACATGGCCTGGTGCCAGGGCCGCACGGGCTACCCCATGGTGGACGCCTGCATGCGCAGCCTGAACGCCACCGGCTGGCTGAACTTCCGCATGCGCGCGATGCTGGTCAGCTTCGCGGCCTACCACCTGTGGCTGCACTGGCGCGAACCCGGCCTGCACCTGGCGCGGCAGTTCCTGGATTTCGAACCCGGCATCCACTGGAGCCAGATGCAGATGCAAAGCGGCACCACGGGCATCAACACCCTGCGCATCTACTCGCCCGCCAAGCAGGCGCAGGAGCACGACCCCGAGGGCGTTTTCGTGCGCCGCTGGGTGCCGGAGTTCGGCACGCCAAGCTACCCCGCGCCGATCGTCGACGAACGCGCCGCGCTCAAGTTCGCCAAGGACACGATGTACGGCCTGCGCCGCCAGGACGATGCCCGCGCCGAGGCGGATGCCGTGCAGGCCAAGCATGGCTCGCGCAAGAGCGGGCTGCCGCCTTCGCCCAAGCCGTCCACTGCCCGCCGCAAGCCGGCGAAGGCCGCGCCTGATGCGGCATCGCCCCAACTCGACCTGTTCAGCTGAGCCACCCCATGCCCACCCGCAATGGCTTCAAGGGCAACAAGGCCCACCTGCCCAGCAAGCCCTGCGCGGCCTGCGGGCGCGACATGACCTGGCGCAAGGCCTGGGCGAAGAACTGGGACACGGTGCTGTACTGCTCCGACGCCTGCCGCAAGAACAAGAAAGCCCCGCATGCCCAAGAAAAAGCCTGAAGCGGCGTCAGCCGCCCCTGCCGCCGTCCCCATCCGCCACCTGGTGGTGGTGCTGGGCGACCAGCTGGACCGCCACAGCGCCGCCTTCGACGGCTTCGACCCCGCGCAGGACGCGGTGTGGATGGCCGAGGTCAGCGCCGAGGCCACCCACGTGTGGAGCGCGAAGCAGCGTACCGTGCTGTTCCTCAGCGCCATGCGGCACTTCGCGCAGGCGCTGCGCGATGAAGGCATCCGCGTGATCTACCGCGCGCTCACACCCGACCCGGCCGCCACGCCCGACAGCAGCCTGGCTGAAGAACTGGCCGCCACGCTGGCCCAGCAGCCCGTGCAACGCGTGCGCCTGGTCGAGCCCGGCGAACACCGCCTGAAGACCGAGTTGCTGGCCTGCCTGCAGCAGGCCGGCCAGGCGCACGACCTGCTGCCCGACACGCATTTCCTGTGCAGCAGCGAAGAGTTCGCCGCCCATGCCCGCGGCCGCAAGCAGCTGCGCATGGAGTACTTCTACCGCGAGATGCGCCGCCGCCATGGCGTGCTGATGCAGGACGACGGCGAACCCGTGGGCGGCGAATGGAACTTCGATGCCGAGAACCGTTCGGCCTTCCCCGCCAGCGGGCCGGGCTTCGTGCCCGACACACCGCGGTTCGCGCCAGACGCCATCACCCAGCAGGTCATCGATCTCGTCAACACGCGCTTTGCCAACCACCCCGGCAGCGTGGCGCGCTTTGGCTGGCCCGTCACGCGCACGCAGGCGCTGCAGGTGCTGCAGAGCTTCGTGCAGGAACGGCTGGAACACTTCGGCCAGTGGCAGGACGCGATGTGGGCCGGCCAGCCCTGGCTGTACCACGCGCACATCTCGGCGGCGCTGAACCTGAAGCTTTTGAACCCGCGCGAGGTGATCAACGCGGCCGAACACGCCCACACCGAAGGCCGCGCGCCGCTGGCGGCGGTGGAAGGCTTCATCCGCCAGGTGCTGGGCTGGCGCGAATACGTGCGCGGCATCTACTGGCTGAAGATGCCGGCCTATGGCGAGATGAACGCGCTGCAGGCTGATGCCGAACTGCCCGCGTGGTTCTGGACGGGCAACACCGAGATGCGCTGCCTGAGCGACGCCATCACGCAGACGCTGGAGCACGGCTACGCGCACCACATCCAACGGCTGATGGTGACGGGCCTGTACGCGCTGCTGCTGGGCACGGAACCGCGCCAAGTGCACGCCTGGTACCTGGCCGTCTACGTGGACGCGGTGGAATGGGTGGAACTGCCCAACGTGCTGGGCATGAGCCAGTTCGCCGACGGCGGCGTGATGGCCAGCAAGCCTTACGCCGCCACCGGCCAGTACATCGATCGCATGAGCAACCACTGCGCCGGCTGCCGCTACAAGCCTGCGCAGCGAACGGGTGATCGCGCCTGCCCCTTCACCGTGCTGTACTGGGATTTCCTGGCCCGGCACGAAGCCCTGCTGGCGAAGAACCCGCGCATGGCGCTGCAGGTGAAGAACCTGGCGCGCATCGCCCCGGCCGACCTGGCCACCATCCGCACACGGGCCCAGGCCCTGCGATTTCCAGCGACCCCTTGAACCCCGAACTCTTCGCCCCCGCCGGCTTCGAACCCACCCTGGCCGCCGCCCAGGCCCGCCTGGCCGCCGTGCGCCCCGGCGACTACGCACGCAGCCGCAATGCGCTGGACGGTGCCGTCACGCGGCTGTCGCCGTACATCACCCACGGCTACTTCAGCCTGCCGCAGGTGCTGGCCGGCGTGCGGCAGAAATACAGGCTGGATGCGCAGCACAAGTTCGTCTACGAGTTGGGCTGGCGCGAGTTCTTCCACCATGTCTGGCAGCACCGCGGGCCGGGCATCCTGCAATCACTGCACGAAGGCGTGCTGCCCGAAGCCGCTTATGCGCGCGAATTGCCGGCCGATATCCGCACGGGCGCCACCGGCATCCCGGCCATCGACCAGGCCGTGCGCGAGCTTTACGCCACCGGCTATCTGCACAACCACGCGCGCATGTGGTTGGCCAGTTATGTGGTGCATTTGCGCAAGGTGCATTGGCGCACCGGGGCCGATTGGCTTTATGGCCACTTGCTGGATGGCGATCTCGCCAGCAACCATCTCAGCTGGCAGTGGGTGGCGGCCACGGGCAGCCACAAGCCGTATCTCTTCAATGCCGACAACGTGGCGCGTTACGCGCCCGAAGACTGGCATTGCGATGGCACTTTCGTCGACACCGATTACGACGCACTGGACGCCATGGCGCGCAGCCGCAAGCCCGTGCCGGCCGGCCGCGCCGGGCTGCCGGCCGTGACCGAGCCCGGCTGCACACCCACGCCGCCCGAGGGCCTGATCACGTTCCAGGACGGCCCGCCGCCCGCAGGCCATTGGCTGGTACACCCCTGGGCGCTGCGCGAACCGCCGGCCGGGCAGCAGGCGGTGGGCGTGTTCGTGGCCGGCTTCCATGCACGCTGGCCTTGGTCGGCCGCGCGCTGGGCCTTCGTGGCGCGCCGCATGGCCACGCTGTGCGATCGCATCTACTGGCTGCAGGGTCTGCCCCCGGCCGGCTCGCGCGGCTTCGAAGAGCCGCATCTGGCACCGCATTGGCAATTGCCGGAAGCGCAGCCCGTGCCCCGCCTGCTGGCCTGGCCCGCACGGCCCTGCCATTCCTTCACGCAGTTCTACAAGCTGGCCAGTGGCAGCCTGCAGGATTGAAAACAGCCCGGCTAATGCGTGGCTGAATCGCCGAATTACGCATTGCTAATGGGGCGCCAATGGGCAACTCATTCGCGCTGTGTTATGTTCGCGCCGTTTCAACGCCGCAGAAAGCACCCATGAAGAAGAGCTATGTCCAGCTGGTCAAGCAGATTGCCACATTGCAAGCCGAAGCCGAAAAGCTCCGGCAGGCCGAAATCAGCGATGTCGTGGCGCGAATTCGCGAAGCCATCGACCATTACGGCCTGACCGCTGCCGACCTGGGCTTTGCCGGCCCCGCTGCAAAGAAGACGCGGGTCAAGGCCGCCGCGCCAGCGAAGAAGGGCAAGGCCAAGGGCAAGGCGGCGGCTGCCGTGGTGAAGTTCCGCGACGAAGCCGGCCACACCTGGGGCGGCCGCGGCAAGCGCCCGCAATGGCTGCGCGACGCGCTGGCCGGCGGCAAGAAACTCGAGGACTTTCTCGTCAAGTAAGCGCCGCTGGCGCGCCGAGGGTCAGGCCGCCGTGGCCTGGCGCACGGCGCGCGCCCAGGCGGCCATCTTCTCTTCCGCCTGGGCCCGCGGCATCTGCGGCTCGAAGCGCTGCTGCACGCGCCAGGTGGCCGCCAGTTCGCTGGTGCCGGCATAGACGCCGGCCGCCAGCCCGGCCAGCCAGGCCGCGCCCAGGGCCGTGGTCTCGGTCACTTCCGGCCGCAGCACAGGCAGGCCCAGCAGATCGGCCTGGAACTGCATCAGCAGGTCGTTCACGCAGGCCCCGCCATCGACGCGCAGCTCGGTGGGTGCGGCACCGTCGGCGGCCATGGCCTGCAGCAATGCCGCACTCTGGAAGGCGATGCTTTCCAGCGCCGCGCGAGCGATGTGCGCCACGGTGCTGCCGCGTGACAAGCCGACGATGGCCCCGCGCGCATCGGCCTGCCAGTAGGGCGCGCCCAGGCCCGTGAAGGCGGGCACGAACATCACGCCGCCGGCGTCGGCCACGGTCTCTGCCAGGGCCTGCACCTCGGTGCTGGCGGAGATCGCTTTCAGCCCGTCGCGCAGCCACTGCACCACGGCGCCGCCGACGAAGACGCTGCCTTCCAGGGCATAGGCCCGGCCTGCGCCGACCTGGGCTGCGGCGGTGCCGATGAGGCCATGGCCCGAGCGCCGCAGCTCGCCCCCCGTGTGCGTCAACATGAAGCAGCCCGTGCCGTAAGTGTTCTTCACCGGCCCGGGGCCGAAGCAGGCCTGGCCGAAGAGCGCAGCCTGCTGGTCGCCGGCCATGCCGCACACGGGGATGCGCCCGCCCAGCAGCGTGGTCTCGCCAAAGGCGTGGCTGGAAGGGTGCACCTGCGGCAGCAGCGAAGGCGGGATCGCCAGGGCCTGCAGCAGGCCTTCGTCCCAGGCGTTGCGGCCGATGTCGAAGAGCATCGTGCGCGCCGCGTTGCTCACATCGGTGGCGTGCACCGCGCCTTGCGTCAGCCGCCACAGCAGCCAGCTGTCGATGGTGCCGAAGGCCAGCCGCCCGGCCTCAGCCGCCGCGCGCGCGCCGCTCACGTGGGCCAGCAGCCAGTGCAGCTTGGTGGCGCTGAAGTACGGGTCGATGACGAGCCCGGTGCGCGCGCGCACGGCCTCCGTCAGGCCCTGGCGGCGCAGCTCGGCGCACAGCGGCTCGGTGCGGCGGTCTTGCCAGACGATGGCGCGGTGCAGCGGCCGGCCCGTGGCGCGATCCCACAGCACGGTGGTCTCGCGCTGGTTGGTGATGCCGATGGCGGCGATGTCCGCCGCCACCAGCCCGGCCTGCGCCAGCGCCTGCTGCGCCACGGCCAGCTGCACGGCCCAGATCTCGTCGGCGTCGTGCTCCACCCAGCCGGGCTGCGGGAAGTGCTGCGTGAACTCGCGCTGCGCCAGCGCGGCGATGCGCCCGCTGCGGTGGAAGACGATCGCGCGACAGCTGGAAGTGCCCTGGTCCAGGGCGAGCAGGTGGTCCTTGTCCATGGTGCGCAGTCTCCGGTGCCGCGGCGCAGGATAGCGCCGGCGCCAGCGGCAACAATGCGGGCCCCATGCCGCACCGCCAAGCCCTCTTCACCGGCACCGCCTTCGCCCTGGCCGCCGGCTTGATGTGGGGGCTGGTGTTCATCGTGCCGCTGCTGCTGCCGCAGTACCCGGCGGCTCTGCTGTCGTTCGGCCGCTACCTGGCCTTCGGGTTGATTGCGCTGCCGCTGGCCTGGCTGGACCGCGTGCGCCTGCGCCAGCTGACGCGCGCCGACTGGATCGAAGCCGGCAAGCTGGCGCTGGTGGGCAACCTGCTGTACTACCTGTTCCTGGCCGCCGCCATCCAGCGCGCCGGCGGGCCCTTGCCGACGATGATCATCGGCACGCTGCCGGTCGTCATCGCGCTGGCCAGCAACCGGCGCGACGCGCTGCGCGATGGCCGCCTGCCCTGGGCGCAACTGCTGCCTTCGCTGCTGCTCATCGGCGGCGGCATCGCCTTCGTCAACCAGGTGGAGCTGCAGCACCTGCGCAGCCAGCCGCAGGCCGACCTGACGGCCTACGCCCTGGGCGCCGCGCTGGCCGTGGGCGCCGTGGCGTGCTGGACCTGGTACCCGCTGCGCAATGCCGACTGGCTGCGCCACCACCCCGACCGCAGCCCCAGCACCTGGGCCACGGCGCAGGGCATCGCCACGCTGCCGCTGGCGCTGCTGGGCTACGCCGGCTTCTGGGCCTGGCAGGCGCTGGGCAGCGGCAGCGGCACCGCGCTGGCCATGCCCTTCGGCCCCACGCCGGAGCGCTTCATCGCGCTGATGCTGGCCGTGGGGCTGCTGGCTTCGTGGCTGGGCACGCTGTGCTGGAACGAGGCCAGCCAGCGCCTGCCCACCACGCTGGTGGGGCAGCTGATCGTCTTCGAGACCCTGGCCGCACTGGCGTACGCCCTGATGCTGCGCGGGCAACCGCCCGATGCGCTGACGCTGGCCGGCGTGGCCCTGCTGGTGGCGGGCGTGGTGGTGGGCTTGCGGCGCCGTCCTACACGCGCTGGCGCGGCCTGATGCAGACTGCAAGGCACCGGCCACCTGCACAGGCCGGACGGAAACCGCCATGACCCAACGCCGAACCTTCATCCTGATGCTGCCCCTGGGCGGCGCCGCCCTGTTGGCTGCCTGCTCCAAGCAGAGCACCGAGACCGCCGCGCCCGCACCAGCCGCACCCGCCGCGCCGCCGCCGGCCCCCACGGCCGAAGCCAGCGCGCCGGCCACCGCTGCCGCCACCCCGGCCGCCAGCGCTGCGGCGACGCCACCGGCCGAAGCCCCCGTGGCCACCGCCAGCCTGCCGCTGCTGCAGCCCGGGGAAGCCGCGGCCGTGGCGCTGGGCTACGTCGCGCAGTCCAGCCAGGCCGACCGCGCCAAGTACCCCAACCACCAGGCTGGCCAGGCCTGCAGCAACTGCTCGCTGTTCGGCGGCAAGGCCGGTGATGCGCAAGGGCCCTGCCCGCTGTTCGCGGGCAAGCAGGTGCTGGCCACCGGCTGGTGCAGCGCCTACGTCAAGAAAGCGGGCTGACCCCGCCGGGCCGGGGCGCCTTCAGCCGTAGGTATTGCTGAGCGTGCCCAGGCCGTCGATCACCACGTCCACGGCCGTGCCGGGCTTCATCGGCAGCACGCCCAGCGAGGTGCCGCAGAGGATCACGTCGCCCGGCGCCAGCACCATGTCCTGCGACAGGCGCCAGACCAGGTCTTCGGGCGCGAAGAACATGTCGGCCAGCGCATAGTTCTGCCGCTCGCGCCCGCCCACCAGGGTGCGCACGCTGGCCGCGGCCGGGTTGAACGCGGTGTCGATCACGGGCCCGAAGGCGCCGAAGCCGGGGAAGCTCTTGGCACGCGTCCACTGCGGGAAGCTGCTGTCGCGGTTCAGCAGCTCGATGGCGGTGACGTCGTTGGCACAGGTGTAGCCGAAGATCACGCCGGCCGCGTCTTCGCGTGCGATGCGGTGCGCGGCGCGGCCGATCACGATCGCCAGCTCGCCTTCGTAGGCCACGCGGCCGATCTCTGGCGCCACCGCCGGGATCGGCTGCAGATGGGCCGCCGCGCTGTCGGGCGCTTTCAGGAAGTACAGCGGCTCGGCCGGCGGCGCCCAGCCGTTCTTTTCGGCCGCGGCGCGGAAGTTGTTCCACAGGCCCACGATCTTGCCCGGCACGCAGGGCGGCAGCCAGGCCAGCCCGGCCAGCGGCAGCACCTCGCCCGTGGGCTGCGCGCCAGCCCAGGGCAGGCCGGTGTGGACTTGCACGCTGTCGCCGGCCACCTGGCCGTAACAGGCCTGGCCTTGATGGTCGAAACGGGCCCAACGGGTCATGTGGCAGGTCTCCTGGGGTTGGAAGGGTCGAGGATGGCTCGCAGGCCGGCCCGGGCCGGGCGCGGGCTGGTCAGGGCGTGCTGCGCCGGCCGGCCAGGCGGTCGAGTGCGGCGCGGGCTTCTTCGGGCACGCGGGTGCCGTCGCAGCTGTCGAAGATCATGCCGTCGCAGTGGCTGGGGCTGGCCAGCGCCAGGCGGTAGTAGGTATCGGCCGCGCCCGGGTGGCCCAGGGCTTCGGCGCTGCGGGCGAGGTAGAAATAGCCCAGGTCCAGCCTGAAGCCGATGCGCACCACCTCGACGCCCAGGTCCGACCACAGCCCGTTGCGGTATAGCCCGCTGAGCGCGGGCCGCGCCAGGCGCCAGGTCGCCGCACAGGCCAGCCCGCATTCCAGCCGCACCTGGCCCTGGCCCAGCTGGCCCAGGATGTCGTGCCGCGCAATCGCATCCGCCGCGCCGCCCCGCTGCGTGCTGCAGCCCTGCAGCAGCACGGCCAGGCCGATGCCCAGGCCGGCCGCCAGGTGCAGCAGGCGCGGGCGGCGGGCTGTCACGCCAGCGCCTCGTCCAGCACTTCCACCCAGTGCCGCACGGGCGTGGTGGTGCCGCTTTGCAGGTGCTGGATGCAGCCGATGTTGGCGCTGACGATGGCCTGCGGCTGCAGCGGCGCCAGGTGGCCCAGCTTGCGGTCGCGCAGCTGGTAGGCCAGCTCGGGCTGCAGCACGCTGTAGGTGCCGGCGCTGCCGCAGCACAGGTGGCTTTCGTTCATGGCCACGCTCACTTCGAAGCCCAGCGCGTTCAGGTGCACTTCCACGCCGCCGCGCAGCTTTTGACCATGCTGCAGGGTGCAAGGCGGGTGAAAAGCCAGCTGCCGCGTCTGGCCGATGCGCAGCTTGCCCTTCAGCGCGGTGGCGATGTCGGGCAGCAGCTCGCTCAGATCGCGCGTCAGGGCGCTCACGCGCTGCGCTTTTTCGGCATAGGCCGGGTCGTGCGCCAGGGCGTGGGCATAGTCCTTCACGGCCAGGCCGCAGCCGCTGGCGTTCATCACGATGGCTTCCACCTTGCCGTCGGACGTGAGCCCGTCCACCAGCGGCCACCAGGCGTCGATGTTGCGGCGTGCGTCGGC
>JAIXZR010000280.1 GCA_027489455.1 Rubrivivax sp.
ATACACCACCGCCCCGCTGATGCTGGAATTTGCGCGCTGGCTGGTGAACGGCTACGGCACAGACGCCGACGCCACCTGTATCCTGGACCACCACGAAGTGCACCTGATGCTGCACACCAACCCCGACGGCCGCAAGCGCGCCGAAACGGGCCTGTCCTGGCGCAAGAACGTCAACAACAACTTCTGCGCCAACAGCAACACCCGCGGCGTGGACCTGAACCGCAACTTCACCAACAGCTGGAACACCACCGCCGGCCAGGGCAGCAGCGGCAACCAGTGCAGCCTGACCTACCGCGGGCCGTTCGCGGCGTCGGAACCCGAGACGCGCGCGGTCGAGGGCTACATCCGCAGCCTGTGGCCCGATCGCCGCGGCCCGAACCCTGGCGACGCCGCCCCGGCCGACACCAGCGGCATCCACCTGGACATCCACAGCTTCAGCCAGCTGGTGCTCTGGCCCTGGGGCAACACCGCCACGCCAGCGCCCAACGGCGCGGCGCTGCAGACCCTGGGCCGACGCTTCGCCTTCTTCAACGGCTACACGCCCCAGCAGTCGATCGGCCTGTACCCCACCGACGGCACCAGCGACGCCCCGAGCTACGGCGAACTCGGCGTCGCGGCCTACACCTTCGAGCTGGGCACGGCCTTCTTCGAGAGCTGCGCCAGCTTCGAGGCCAACATCAAGCCGAAGAACCTGCCGGCGCTGATCTACGCCGCCAAGGTGGTGCGCACGCCCTACATCACCCCGGGCGGGCCGGATCTGCTGGCGCCCACGCTGGCCGGCAATGCGTCGACCACCGGCGTGCCCGCCGGCACGGCCGTGACGCTGGGCGCCAGCGCCACCGACACGCGCTTCAACAACATCAACGGCACCGAGCCGACGCAGGCCATCAGCGCCGCCGAGGCCACCATCGGCACGCCACCCTGGGCCAGCGGGGCGGTGGCGATCCCGCTGCAGGCCGCCGACGGCAGCTTCGACAGCAGCACCGAGGCCATCGCCGGCAGCCTGCCCACGGCCGGCCTGCCGGCCGGCCGGCACCTGGTCTACGTGCGCGCCCGCGACGCCAGCGGCACCTGGGGCCCGGTGTCGGCGGTGTTCCTCAACATCACCGGCACGCCGCCGCTGGTGCTGGCCGAGACCGAACCCAACGACAGCCGCGCGCGGCCGCAGGTGGTGGCATCGCTGCCGGTGGTCATCAACGGTAATAACCAGAGCACGAACCCGGGGCTGCGCCAGGACGAGGACTACTTCCGCATCGTGCTGCAGCCGGGCAAGACACTGAGCGCCAGCGTGACGCCCAGCGCGCAGACTGGCATGAGCCTGTACCTGCTGAGCTTTGGCGGCAGCTTCCTGGCGCGCAGCGAGCTGGGGCTGGGGCAGACGAACACGCTGAGCTGGACGAACACCGGCACCAGCGTCGTCCCGCTGACGCTGTTCGTGCTGCGCAACGGCGGTGCGCAAGGCGCCAGCGCCACCTACAGCCTGAGCGTGGCCGAAAACTGAAACCCGGGGTCGGGGTCTGGCAGGTCTAGATCTCGACCTTGGTGCCCAGCTCCACCAGCCGATTGGTGGGCAGGTTCAGGAAATCGGCGGCGCCCGCAGCATTGCGGTGCATGCTGGCAAACAGCTGCTCGCGCCACAGCGCCATGCCGCCGCCCAGCGTGGGGATGACGCTGTCGCGGCTGAGGAAGTAGCTGGTCTCCATCTCTTCCAGCACCACGCCACGCTCGCGCAGCAGCTTCAGCGCTTCGGGGACGTCGGGGTCGTTCTTGAAGCCGAAGTGCAGCGTCACCTGCCAGCAGTCGTGGCCCAGGGGCAGCACCTCGCAGCGCTTGTCGAAGCCGATCCAGGGCTTTTCGTGGTGCTGCACGGTGACGAACAGGTTCTGCTCGTGCAGCACCTTGTTGTGCTTGAGGTTGTGCAGCAGCGCGAACGGCGTGGCGCCCTGCTCGGCGTTCAGGAAGACGGCCGTGCCCGGCACGCGCAGCGGCGGGCTGACGAAGATCGACTGCAGGAAGGCATCGAGCTCGATCGATTCCTCGCGCAGCCTGTCGCCCAGCAGGCGGCGGCCCTGCTTCCAGGTCGTCATCACGCCGAACATCGCCCCGCCGATGACGAGCGGGAACCAGCCGCCGTCCAGCACCTTCACCACGTTGGCGGCAAAGAACGTGATGTCGACGACGAAGAACACCCCCGTGGCCGCCAGGCACAGCGCCAGCGGCAGCTTCCAGGCGTAGCGGATGACGAAGAAGGTCATCACGGTGGTGATCGTCATGTCGATCGTCACCGCAATGCCATAGGCATGCGCCAGGGCGCTGCTGCTGCCGAACACCACCACGGCGAACACCACGCAGGCGTAGAGCGACCAGTTGACGAAGGGCACGTAGATCTGCCCCGTCTCGCGCACGTTGGTGTGCACCACGCGCAGCCGCGGCAGATAGCCCAGCTGGATGGCCTGCTTGGTGACGCTGAAGGCGGCGGTGATGAGCGCCTGCGAGGCGATCACCGTGGCCAGCGTGGCCAGGCCGATGAGGGGGAACAGCGCCCAGCCCGGCGCCATCTCGTAGAACGGGTTGCGCACGTTCTCGGGGTGCTGCAGCAGCATCGCGCCCTGGCCGAAGTAGTTCAGCACCAGCGCCGGCATGACGACGATGAACCAGGCCAGCCGGATGGGCCGGCGGCCGAAGTGCCCCAGATCGGCGTAGAGCGCCTCGGCCCCGGTGACGCACAGCACCACCGCCCCCAGCGCAACGAAGGCCACCCCCGGCTGCGTGGCCATGAAGCCCAGCGCGTAATGCGGCGACAAGGCCACCAGCACCTGCGGGTGCTGCACGATGTGCACCACCCCCAGCACCGCCAGCACGGCGAACCACAGCACGGTGATGGGCCCGAACAAGCGCCCGACGACCGCCGTGCCGAAACGCTGGGCCGCGAACAAGGCCGTGAGCACCACCAGGGTGATGGGCACCACGTAGCTGTGCAGGCCCGGGGCGGCCACTTCCAGCCCTTCCACGGCCGACAGCACGCTGATGGCCGGGGTGATGACGCCGTCGCCAAAGAAGATGGCGGTGCCGAAGATGCCCAGCAGCAAGAGCCGCGTGCGCAGCACCGGCTTGTCCTGCACGGCCTGCGTGGCCAGGGCCAGCATCGCGATCAGGCCGCCTTCGCCGTGGTTGTCGGCGCGCAGGATCAGCACCACGTACTTCAGCGACACCACGATGGTGAGCGTCCAGAACACCAGGCTCAGGATGCCCAGGATGTTGCCGGGGCTCAGCGGCACGCGGCCTTCGGCGAAGACTTCCTTCAGCGCGTACAGCGGGCTGGTGCCGATGTCGCCGTAGACGACGCCGATGGCCGCCAGCGTGAGGCCGGCCAGGGCACCGGGCGTGGAAGGGCGGGTTTCGGCTCGCATGGCAGACAGCGACGCATTGTGCGCCGCTCGCCGCCCGCCAGGCCCGATTTGTTGCGGCGCAGCAAATCCGGCAGCCGGGGCGGCCCGGCCCTATTCCCTATTCGTAGACTTCGGCCTCGGGGTCGGTGGCCTCGAGCTCGTAGCTGGCGGCCAGCATGGCCAGCCGGCCGATCACGCCGTACATGTAAAAACGGTTGGGCGCGCTGGCGCCGGGCTTGGCGCCGCGCTTGGGCAGTTGCTGCTGCGGCGCGAAGGCCAGCGGCACATAGGCCGCGCCCGGGGCGTTGAGGTTCTCGTCGATGCCGCGGTCGGCATGCACACGGTAGTAGCCGCCGACGACGTAGCGGTCGATCATGCACACCACGGGCTCGGCCACGGCGTCGTTCATGCGTTCGTAGGAAGGCACGCCTTCCTGGATGATGACTTCGGGCGCCAGCCCATCGGGGCTGCCGGCGCCCAGGCGCGGATCGGCCAGGCGCTGGCGCAGGTCTTCCACTTCCTTGGCGTCACGCACCGTCAGCAGGCCCATGCCGCCGCTGCCGTCGTCGGCCTTGACGACGACGAACGGGCGTTCGTTGATGCCGTATTCCTTGTACTTGCGGCGCACCTTGGTCAGCAGGGCATCGACATGGCCCTGCACGCATTCCAGGCCGGCGGCGTCCTTCACGTCGACCTGCCCGCAGTGGCCGTGCATGGGGTTGATGAGCCAGGGATCCATGCCCAGCAGCTTGGCGAACTTCTTCGCCACCTCTTCATAGCTTTCGAAGTGGCGGCTCTTGCGCCGCACCGTCCAGCCCGCGTGCAGCGGCGGCAGCAGGTACTGCTCGTGCAGGCCCTGCAGCGCCGCCATCGGGCCCTGCGAGAGATCGTTGTTCAGCAGGATGGTGCAGGGGTCGAAATCCTTCAGCCCCAGCCGGCGCTTGCTGCGCACCAGGGGCTCCAGCGTCAGCTCGCTGCCATCGGGCAGGGCCAGCACGCTGGCTTGCGTGATGCTGGCGTCGGGCTGGCCCAGGCGCACGTTCAGGCCGGCCTGGGTGAAGATGTCCACCAGGCGCTGCAAGTGCATCAGGTAGAAGCTGTTGCGCGTGCGGTTCTCGGGGATCAGCAGCAGGTTCTTGGCCTCGGGGCAGATCTTCTCGATCGCTGCCATCGCCGCCTGCACCGCCAGCGGCAGCATCTCGGGCGTGAGGTGGTGGTAGCCGCCCGGGAACAGGTTGGTGTCCACCGGCGCCAGCTTGAAGCCGGCATTGCGCAGGTCCACCGAGCAGTAGAACGGCGGCGTGTGCTCCATCCATTCCAGCCGGTACCAGCGTTCGATGGCGGGCATGCTTTCGAGCACGCGCTGTTCGAGTTCGTTGATCGGGCCGGTGAGCGCGGTGATGAGGTGAGGGACCATCGCCCGATTCTAGGGACGCGGCCCCACAAGCACAGCGGCGGCCCGAGGGCCGCCGCTTCACAGGCAGGGCGAAGCTGCCCTTGAAGCCACGCCTGTCGCAAGACGCGCCCGATTCCTAGCGCGCA
>JAIXZR010000130.1 GCA_027489455.1 Rubrivivax sp.
CTTCATCACCCGGGCGACGATGCAGGCGCTGAGCGGCCGGCCGGTCTTCGACAGCCAGTGGGACACCCAGCCCCCGGCAGGCATGGCGCACATCGACCTGTCGCGCCAGGCAGACGCCATCCTCGTCGCGCCGGCCAGTGCCGATTTCATCGCCCAGCTGGCCCAGGGCCGCGCGGCCGAGCTGCTGGCCCTGCTGTGCCTGGCCCGGCCGGCCGACCGTTGCCCGCTGCTGCTGGCGCCGGCCATGAACCGCGAAATGTGGGCCCACCCGGCCACGCAACGCAATGTCGCCCAGGTGCAGGCCGATGGCGCCACGGTGCTGGGCCCGGGCAGCGGCAGCCAGGCCTGCGGCGAGGTGGGCGACGGTCGCATGCTGGAAGCCACCGAGCTGCGGGACGCGCTGGTCGCGTTCTTCCAGCCCCAGCACCTGCGCGGGCGCTCGGTGCTCGTCACGGCCGGCCCGACCTTCGAGGCCATCGACCCGGTGCGCGGCATCACCAACCATTCCAGCGGCAAGATGGGCTTTGCCATCGCCCGCGCGGCGGCCGAGGCCGGCGCCGATGTCACCCTGGTCGCCGGCCCGGTGCACCTGCCCACGCCGGCAGGGGTGCACCGCATCGACGTCACCAGCGCGCGCCAGATGTTCGATGCCGTGCTGCCCCTGGCGCCCCGGCACGGCATCTTCGTGGCCACGGCGGCCGTGGCCGACTGGCGCCCGGCGCAGATGCAGCCGCACAAGATCAAGAAAGCGGGTACTGGATCGGAACGCGTGCCACCGCCGCTGGCCCTGGTCGAAAACCCCGACATCCTGGCCGCCGTCGCCGCGCTGCCAGCCGGGCAGCGCCCCTGGTGCGTGGGTTTCGCCGCCGAAAGCGAGAACCTGGCGGCCCACGCACGTGCCAAGCTGGAACGCAAGCGCGTGCAACTGGTGGTGGGCAACCTGGGGCCGGCCACCTTCGGCCGCGACGACAACGAGCTGCTGCTGGTGGACGCCGCCGGCGACACCGTCCTGCCCAGGGCCGACAAGCTGACGCTGGCGCGCCAGCTGGTGGCCGAGATCGCGTTGCGCCTGGCTGCCACAGGGGGCTCCGCGCCATGACGGCGACCGATCACCAACAGGCGGCTGCGATGGGCACAGGCGTGACCCTGCCCCACGTGATCGACGTGCGCGTGCTCGACGCGCGCATGGCCGAACACCTGCCCGCCTATGCCACCCCGGGCAGCGCGGGCCTGGACCTGCGCGCCTGCCTGGAAGCACCGCTGCTGCTGGCGCCTGGGGCTTGTGCGCTGGTCGCCACCGGGCTGGCAGTGCACATCGGCGATCCCGGCCTGGCGGCCGTGCTGCTGCCACGCTCGGGCCTGGGCCACAAGCACGGCATCGTGCTAGGCAACCTGGTGGGCTTGATCGACAGCGATTACCAGGGCCCGCTGATGGTGAGCCTGTGGAATCGCGGCGCCGCCGCCTACACCGTGCAGCCGATGGAGCGCATTGCGCAGATGGTGATCGTGCCGGTGGTGCAAGCCAGCTTCAGGCGCGTGGACAGCTTCGACGCCAGCGTGCGCGGCGAAGGCGGCTTCGGGTCGACCGGCCTGGGCTGAGGCCCGGCGCAGGCGCCCGTCAGTGCAGGTGCGGGTCGGTGCCCGGGCTCGGCCGGGCCTGCGCCAGCACACCCAGCAGCCCGGCGCCGGCGGTGGTCACGCTGCGCGCCTGCACCTCGTCTTCGCTGGCTTCGCGCACGTCCCGCACCTTCAGGTGCAGGCGCAGCGCCAGCCCGGCCAGAGGGTGGTTGCCGTCCAGCACCACGTGCGAGGGGTAGATCTCCGTCACCAGGTAGATGGCCTCGGTCGGCATGTCCGGGGTCTGGGCACCAGCGGGCAGGCCTTCGAAGGCCATGCCGGTTTCGAGCTGCTCGGGAAACAGGCTGCGCGCCTCGAAGCACACCAGCTCGGGCTTGTAGTCACCGAAGGCTTCCTCGGGCTCGAGCTGCAAGGCCAGCTCGGCGCCGGCCGCATGGCCCGCCAGCGCGTCCTCGACCTTGGCGAACAGGTCGTCGCCGCCGTAGAAGAACTCGACGGGCTCGTCCAGCGTATCGATCGGGCGGTTTTGGGCGTCGTTGAGCTGCCAGGTCAGGCTGACGACGCAAGGGGGGGCGATCTGCATGGCGGAAATCATCGCACGCCCGCCCGGCAGTGCCGGCCCGGCCCTGCGCCAGAATCCTGGCGATGGACCTGAACGAACCGCTGCCCCTGCTGGGCGGCCTGTCGGCCACGCGCTTCATGCGCCGGCACTGGCAGAAGAAGCCCCTGCTGGTGCGCCAGGCCTGGCCCGACGCGGTGCCGCCACTGTCGCGGGCTGCACTGTTCGATCTGGCCGGGCGAGACGATGTCGAATCGCGCCTGGTGCAGCAGCAGGCCGGGCGCTGGCAGGTGCGCCAGGGGCCGCTGCCGCGCCGCGCCCTGCCCCCGGCCGGCCGCCCGGGCTGGACCTTGCTGGTGCAGGGCCTCGATCTGCACGTTCCCGCCGCACACGCGATGCTGTCGCGCTTTGCCTTCCTGCCCCGCGCGCGGCTGGACGACCTGATGCTGTCCTGGGCGAGCGACACCGGCGGCGTCGGCCCGCATCTGGATTCATACGACGTCTTCCTGCTGCAGGTGCAGGGCCACCGGCGCTGGCGCGTCGGGCCCTGCCTGCGCCCCGGGCAGGCGGCGTGGCAGCCTGGCCTGCCGCTGAAGATCCTGCGCGACTTCGAACCCCTGCACGACTGGGTGCTGGCGCCTGGCGACATGCTCTACCTGCCCCCGGGCTGGGGCCATGACGGCGTGGCCGTGGGGGGCGATTGCATGACCTGCTCCGTCGGCTTCCGCGCGCCCACGCCCGGGGCCCTGGCGGCCGAACTGCTGCAGCGCCTGGCCGACGAGCAGGACGACGAAGACCTCACCCGCGCCGCCGCGCGGGGCGGGCAGGCGCTCTACCGGGATCCCGGCCAGCCCGCCACGGCCACCCCGGGCGCGGTGCCGCCGGCGCTGCAGGCCTTTGCGCGGCAGGCCGTCAGCCGCCTGCTGGCCGCACCCCAGGCGCTGGAGCGCGCCTTGGGCGAAGTGCTGACCGAACCCAAGCCCCAGGTGTGGTTTGCCGCCGGTGCCGATGCCGATGCCCGACAAGGCGTGCGGCTGGCGGCCGCCACGCGCATGGCCTACGACGCACGGCATGTCTATATCAACGGCGAATCCTTCCGCGCCGGCGGCCGGGACGCCCGCCTGATGCGGCAGCTGGCCGACACCCAGGCCCTGGCAGCCCGCGACTGCGCCCGCCTCAGCCCCCCGGCCCGGGCCTTGATGCAGGATTGGCTGGACAGCGGCTGGCTGCTGCCCGGGGCCAGCCCTGGCGAAGGGCAGCAGGCCGGGTGTAGCGCCCCTGTCGGCCCGGGATCGCTGACGTGATGGACAGCCTTGCCAGCCCGCCCCCCATCGGCAGCCGCGAGCAGTTCCAGACCGCCGTGCAGTGGGGCGTGCAGGCCGCGCTGACGCGCCAGGCGCGTCGGCTGTTCTTCGTCGACACTGATTTCGCCCACTGGCCGCTGGGCCAGCCCGAGTTGCTGGCCAGCCTGCAGGCCTGGCTGAAGCTGCCGCAGCGCCGCCTGCTGCTACTGGCGGCGCACTATGACGAGATGCCCCGGCAGCATCCGCGCCTCGTGGCCTGGCGGCGCGATTGGGCCCACACCATCGACGCCTACATTGCGCCGGCCGAATGCCTGCCCTTGCCCTGCGGGCTGGTGGACGACGGCCCGGTCTGCGTGCAGCGCTTCGCCGGGCCAACGTGGCGCGGGCGGGCCGAGGCCGATGCACGCGAAGCGCGGCGCTGGCGCGAAGACATTGATGCAATTTTGCAACGCTCGGAGCCCGGCTTTCCGGTTCAGACCCTCGGCCTATAGCCCTTCGCTAGGGAATGCCCTAGGCCGGGCTATACTCGTGGGCTAGGTAGATGTTGCGAAATGCAGGGCCAGCTCGGCGCGGGCGCTTCCTTCGGGGGGTGCATGCCAGCTTCGGTACCGCGCAGATTGACGCCCGCCTTCGCTGTTGATGGGTCTCTGAGAAACCTTCGAAGAGTGCCCTGCAAAAAGCTCTGTTCTCGACCCACACACAACTCCTGAGGATCCCCCATGAACAAGTCTCTCGTGCTCGCCACCCTGGTCGCTGCTGTTGCTCTGGCCGCCTGCGGCAAGAAAGAAGAAGCAGCCCCCGCCGCTGCCGCCCCGGCCGCCATGACGCAAGCCGCGTCGGCCGTCAGCGCTGCCGCCAGCGCCACCGCCACGGCAGCCTCGGCTGTTGCAGGCGCCGCTTCGGCCGTCGCTGCTGACGCTACCGCATCGGCCGCTGCCGCCGTGGGCGCCGCCGCCAGCGCCGTGGAAGCCGCCAAGGACGCCGTCAAGAAGTAATCGACGCGTTCAAGCCGCGAAAAAGCCGCCCTCGGGCGGCTTTTTTGTTGCTCGGCGCGGCTTGCGGCCAGCCTGCCCGCACGAGGCCTCAACGCAGATCGTTTACCAGCTGCGTGACGATGCGCTGGGCGTTGGCACTGTTCTCGGGCTGGCCGGCGGACGTCAGCACCGACACCGTGGTCTTGTCGCCCGTGGCCTGCACGGCGATGCGGTAGCGCACAGGCGCGCCGCTGCCGTCGCCGCCGAACCACTTGCGCCAGAACGGCGGATCCTCGGCGCCAGCGGTGGCCGGATCGACATAGCGCACGTAGTACAGGCCGCCGGCACGGTCGCGGTCTTCGACGCTGTAGCCGCCGCGGTCCAGCGCCAGGCCGACGCGGCGCCAGGCGCGGTCGAAAGGCTCGTCGACTTCCAGCGCTGCGGTGGCGCGGCCGGTGAGCAGCCGGGCGCGCGCCGGGGCTTCCGGAGCCGCGGCCACGCGGGCCGGCGCGGCAACGGCCTCGCTGGCGCCCAGCGCCAGCATCATGCGCGACAGGAACTCCGCTTCCAGCTGCGGATCAGCCGGGCGCGAACGCCAGACGGTGTTTTCCTTGCGCTCGTTGGTGTATTCCTCGACCAGGCCGCGGTGCACGATGAAGATCTCCGTGCCGCCGGGCGTGCGCTCCAGACGTGTGCGGAACAGATCGCGCTCGCCGCTGTCGAACAGGCGGCCCAGCACGCGGCCCAGGGTGTTGCGGATCACGTCGTTGGGCAGCTTGGCGCGGTTCTCCGTCCACCCGGTTTCCAGCACGCCGATGGTGGCATCGTCCACCTGCAGCTCGAAGCCGCGCTGCAGCCAGAAGGCCTTGACCTGGGGCCACAGCTGCTCGGGGGTCTGCCCGGGCACCACCAGCCAGCGGGCCTGGCCCTGGCGCTCGATGCGCAGGTCGCCGCGCTGGTTCACGGCCACGCTGGGGCCACCGACCGCAGCCGCGGCGGCGCCACCGCGGGGCCCGGCAGAGGCAGCAGCGCTGACCACGCCGCCCTGGGGCTGGTATCGGCTGTCCTTGGCCAGCTGGGTGAGATCGGGCGGCACTTCCAGCGGCGCCGTCTTGGCGGCGCCGGCCTTGTAGTCGACCTTGCTGCCGAAAAGGCCCTCGGTCGACGAACAGCCGCCCAGCGCGACAGCCAAGGCCAGGATGGCCAGCCTCACGGGGGTGACGGCGATTGCGGGTTTCACTTTGGGGTGTCTCCAGTGCGGCGCGCGGGGCGGCGCCGTTGGGGTTGGAAGGGGAAGATCCGGCACGCAGGCGGGCAGGCGGAAGCTCAGGCCGCTGGCATCAAGCCACTGTCGCGCAGCGCCTGCCCCACCAGAGCCTGCCCGGCCGGGCTGAGCGGCAGGATGGGCAGCCGCACGTCGGCACGGCACCAGCCCAGTTGCGCCAGTGCCCACTTGGTGGGGGCCGGGCTGCTTTCGCAGAACAGCTGCCGGTGCAGTGGCAGCAGCTTCATGTGCAGGGCGGTGGCGCGGCGCACGTCGCCTTCGATGGCGGCCATGCACAGCTCGTGCATCAACCGGGGCGCGACGTTGGCGGTGACGCTGACATTGCCCTGGCCACCCAGCAGCATCAGGGCCACGGCCGTGCTGTCGTCGCCAGAGTAGACGGCAAACCCCGCGGGCGCCTGCTTGATGAGCCAGGCCGCGCGCTCGATGCTGCCGGTGGCTTCCTTGATGCCCACGATGCCGGGCACCTGGGCCAGGCGCAGCACGGTGTCGTGCTGCATGTCGGCCACGGTGCGGCCGGGCACGTTGTACAGCACCATCGGGATGTCGACGGCTTCGGCGATGGCGCGGAAGTGCTGGTAGATGCCTTCCTGCGAAGGCTTGTTGTAGTACGGCACGACCTGCAGGGTGCAGTCCGCGCCCACCTGCCGGGCGAAGCGGCTGAGCTCGATCGCTTCGCGCGTGGAATTCGCACCCGCACCGGCCATGATGGGCACGCGGCCGGCGGCATGCTCGACAGCGGCGCGGATGATCTCGCAGTTCTCTTCCATCGAAACCGTGGGCGATTCGCCCGTGGTACCGACCACGCCGATGCAATCCGTGCCCTCGGCAATGTGCCAGTCGATCAGCGCCTTCAGCCCCGCGTAGTCCACGCTGCCGTCGGCCTGGAAGGGCGTGACCAGGGCGACGATGCTGCCTAGGATGGTTTTCATGCGCTTGCGGTTCTTGGAATGAATGACGGCCGCCCGGGGCCGGGGGCGCCGAAGGATCAGCCCTTGAGTTTAGCCGCCGGGCCCTGCAGGGCCGCCGGCCCAGCGGGCGCCAGTACCGCCGCCAGGCGCTGCACGCAGCGGCCCGGTGCTGGCAGCGGGTCAAAACCGTCTTCGAAGGCCACGACCCGGAGACCCGCAAAGGCTTGCAACAGTTCCCCAGGCTGCAACAGGAACTCCGGCCGCGACGGCCGGCCGATGTGCTGCTGCCCATCGGCGAAGGTCTCGTAGAGGAGCACCCCGCCCGGCGCCAAGGCGCAGCGCAGGGTGGGCAGCAGAGGCCGCCACAGATAGTGCGTCACCACCACGGCATCGAACTGGCGCGCGCCCAGTGGCCAAGGGCCGGCTTCGATGTCGGCCTGCACGCATTCGGCCACGCGCTGCAGGCCGGCCAGCGCTGCGCCGTCGCGGTCCAGCGCCGTCACGCGATGCCCCTGCTGTGCCAGCCAGCGTACATGGCGCCCGCTGCCGCAGGCCACGTCCAGCACGCTGCCGCCCGGGGCGATGAGGTGGGCCCAGCGCTGCACCCAGGCCGAAGGCTCGAGATGGCCGTGCGGGCCCTGCAGCATCAGAAGCAGGCCCAGACGCGGTTGGCCAGGTCCACCGCCAGGTGGGGGTTCTGGTAGGCCATGAAGACCGCTGCCAGCACCGCCAGCACCAGCGCGCGGACCACCCAGGCACGCAGCAGCGGGCGCATCGTCAGGCGGCGGCGGGCTGGGCGGGCCGCACGATCGCGGTCTCGCGCACGGGCAGGTTAGCGGCCACGGCCATGGCGCTCAGGCCCACGGCGATCCACCAGACCACGTCGTAGCTGCCGGTGGCGTCGAACAGCTTGCCGCCCAGCCAGACGCCCAGGAAGCTGCCGATCTGGTGGCTGAGGAAGACGAAACCGCCGAGCATGGACATGTACTGCACGCCGAAGATCTGCGCCACGATGGCATTGGTGGGCGGCACGGTGGACAACCACAGGAAGCCCATCACGCTGGCGAAGACATAGACCGACATCGGCGTCAGCGGCGCCAGCACGAAGGCCGTGATGGCCACCGCACGCAGCGCGTAGATGCCCGCCAGGATATGCCGCTTGGCCATCTTCTGGCCCAGGCTGCCAGCGGCATAAGTGCCGAAGACGTTGAACAGGCCGATCAGCGCCAGCGCCGTGGTGGCCACGCCGGGCTCCAGCCCCTTGTCCTTCAGGTAGCTGGGCAGGTGCACGCCGATGAAGACAACCTGGAAGCCGCAGACGAAATAGCCCAGCGTCAGCAGCCGGAAGCTGGGGTAGGCGAAGGCTTCGCGCAGCGCGCCCATCACGCTTTGCTGCGGGCCGGTGGCGGCGGCGCGCGGCGGTTCCTTCAGGAAGAAGGCCAGCGGCATGATCACCAGGGCCAGGCAGCCCAGAACAAACAACGCGTTCTGCCAGCCGAAGCCGCCGATCAGCCAGTTTTCCACCGGCACCATCAGGAACTGGCCGAACGAACCGGCTGCGGCGGTGACGCCCATGGCCCAGGACCGCTTGGCCGGGTCCACCTGCCGCGCGATGACGCCGTACACCACGGCATACGTGGTGCCGCTTTGCGCCAGGCCCAGCAGGATGCCCGCGCTGCCGGTGAAGGCCAGGCCCGAGGTGGCCAGCGCCATCAGCACCAGCCCCGCGCCGTACAGCAGGCTGCCGACGATGAGCACGCGGAAGGCGCCGTACTTGTCGGCCAGCATGCCCGCCAGCGGCCCGGCCAGGCCCCAGGCCAGGTTCTGGATCGCCAGCGCGAAGGCGAAGGTCTCACGCGTCCAGCCGCGGTCCATGGTGATGGGCTGCAGCCACAGGCCGAAGCCGTGGCGGATGCCCATGCTCAGGGTGACGATCAGGGCGCCGCAGACGAGCACCTGCGTCATCGACAGTGTCGGCCGCGGTGGATTCGTCGGTGCGGGCGGCACGGAAGCTGCGTTCATCCGGAGATTCTCTCGGAAAACGCTGCACGGCTTCGGTGCCTGCGCCGATACAGTGCCGATAGTCCTGCGGGACGCCAAATCACAGGAGTACGCGATGAAGGTCTTGGTGCTGGGCGGCGGTGTCATCGGCGTGTCCACGGCCTACTACCTGGCCAAGGCCGGGCACGAGGTGGAACTGGTGGACCGCCAGAGCGGCCCGGCGCTGGAAACCAGCTTCGGCAACGCCGGTGAAGTCAGCCCCGGCTACAGCGCGCCCTGGGCCGGGCCGGGCGTGCCCATCAAGGCCATCAAGTGGATGCTGATGCAGCACAGCCCCCTGGTCATCTGGCCGCTGCTGGACCCGGCCATGTGGCGCTGGGGCGCGATGATGCTGGCCAACTGCACTCAGCGCGCGTACGCGCTGAACAAGAGCCGCATGGTGCCGATTGCCGAATACAGCCGCGACTGCCTGAAGGCGCTGCGCGCTGAAACCGGCATCGCCTACGACGACCGTGCGCAGGGCACGCTGCAGCTGTTCCGCACGCAGAAGCAGCTGGACAGCATCGGCGGCGATGTCGACGTCCTGAAGCAATACGGCGTGCCTTTCGAAGTGCTGGACCGGGCTGGCTTCTGTGCCGTCGAACCCGCGCTGAAGCTGACGCAGGACAAGTTCGTCGGCGCGCTGCGCCTGCCGAACGACGAGACCGGCGACTGCTTCAAGTTCACCTGCCGCTTGGCCGAAATGGCCGCGGCCCTGGGCGTGAAGTTCCGCTGGAACACGCGCATCCAGCAGCTGCAGGTGGGTGGCGGCGCCATCACCGGCGTGCACACCGACGCTGGCCTGCTGCAGGCCGACAAGGTCGTGCTGGCCCTGGGCAGCCATTCGCCGCTGCTGCTGAAGCCCGTGGGGCTGGACATCCCCGTGTACCCGGTGAAGGGCTACAGCATCACCGTGCCCATCACCGACCCGGCCTATGCCCCGGAATCCACCATCATGGACGAGACCCACAAGGTCGCCGTCACGCGCCTGGGCGACCGCATCCGCGTGGGCGGCACGGCCGAACTGGCCGGCTTCAGCCTGAACCTGCGCGAGCCGCGCCGCGCGACGCTGAACCACGTCGTCACCGACCTGTTTCCGCGCGGCGGCGACGTCAGCAAGGCCAGCTTCTGGTGCGGCCTGCGCCCGATGACGCCCGACGGCACGCCCATCGTCGGCACCACGCCGATCGCCAACCTGCTGCTGGCCACCGGCCACGGCACGCTGGGCTGGACCATGGCCGCCGGCACCGGCCGCCTGATCGCCGACCTGGTCAGCGGCCGCCAGCCCGAGATCGACGTCAGCGGGCTGAACGTGGCGCGCTACGCCCGCGGCGGCGGCAGCGGTGCTGGCGTGCACAGCGGCGCCGCCACGGCCTGACCGGGGCCGGCAGGCCAGGGCGCCCGACGGCACGCAACCTGCTGCGAAACCGGGCATGAGCTCGTCCGCCACGGCATCCGCCATTGACCCTGCACCTGCCGCCAGCGGCATCGACCAGCCTGTGCCGACCCTGCTGGTCCTGAACCCCAACACCAGCCAGGACGTGACGGCGCTGCTGGCCGCCGCGGCCCAGCGCGTAGCGGCAGCGCAGCTGGAACGCCTGGCAGCCCAGCACAGGGGCCCGGGCCCTGGCCGGGCGCCTGGGCCAGTGCGCATCAGGACGGTGACGGCGCCGTTCGGTCCGCGCTACATCACGGGCGAAGTGGGGGCTGCCATCGCCGCCCATGGCGCGATGGAAGGCCTGGCGCTGGACGTGCAGGCACACGGGGTGCCGACGGCCGTGCTGCTGGCCTGCTTCGGCGACCCTGGCCTGTTTGCCTTGCGTGCGCTGGCCCCTTGTCCGGTGCTGGGGCTGGCCGAAGCGTCGATGCGCGCCGCTGCGGCCATCGGCCCGTTCGTGGTGCTGACGGGCGGTGCGGCCTGGGTGCCGATGCTGCAGCGGCTGGCGCAGGCGCTGCCGCTGCCGGCGCCGATGCTGGGTGTGCAGGCGCTGCCCCGCAGCGGGGGCGAAATGGCCGCGCAGCCGCAGCAGGCTGTGGAATGGCTGGCCGAGGCTGGCGCGCAGGCCTTGCAGCGCTGGCCGCAGGCCCGTGCGCTGCTGCTGGGCGGCGCGGGGCTGGCCGGGTTGGCTGCGCCCCTGGCCGGGCGGTTGCCGGTGCCCGTGCTGGACAACGTCGCGCTGGCGCTGGAAGCCGCGCTGGCCGCCGCGCGCGGCGCCTTTGGGCCAGTCGCGCATGGCGATGGCGCGCCCTCGGGTGACCCCGGCCTTGCGGGGGATCACGCGGCCGTTCGCGCTGGTGCCTGGCGCGACCTGCCAGGCGAACCCGCCGAACCCGGCGAACCCGGCCCTTGGCAGGGCCTGGGGCCTGGCCTGTCGGGCTGGCTGCCGGGCGGGCCATCTCAGGGGTCTTGACCACCGCCCAAACCGCCACCTGAGCCCTGGTGGCACAGGCCTTGCAATCCGTTGCGGGGTCTCAACCCTGATGCCGTACGCGCCCATGACCAAGCCGCTCTTGCCGACTTCGCCCATCGCTCCACGCATGTCTGGCCGTCTGGTGGCCACCCGCCTGGTCCTTGCCGCCTGTCTGGTGCTGGCAGCGCCGGCCCATGCGCAGGAAAAGGTGCTGCGCATCGCGATGACCGCGGCCGACATCCCGCGCACGCTGGGCCAGCCCGACCAGGGTTTCGAAGGCAACCGCTTCACCGGCATCCCGATGTATGACGCGCTCACGCATTGGGATTTGTCCAAGGCCGATGCGCCCAGCGTGCTGATCCCTGGCCTGGCGCTCAGCTGGGCCGTGGACGCCAAAGACAAGACCAAGTGGGTGTTCAAGCTGCGCCCGGGCGTGAAGTTCCATGACGGCAGCGAGCTCAACGCCGACGCCGTGGTCTGGAACGTGCGCAAGGTGCTGGACAAGGACGCCCCCCACTTCGACCCCAGCCAGGTGGGCGTGACGGCCAGCCGCATGCCCACGCTGCGCACGGCGCGCAAGATCGACAACCTGACGGTGGAGCTGACCACCAGCGAACCCGACTCCTTTTTGCCGGTGAACCTGACCAACCTGTTCATGGCCAGCCCGGCCCACTGGCAGAAGAAGTTCGACGCTGCCCCGGGGGCTGCGCCGGCCGACAAGGCCAAGGCCGCCTGGATCGCCTTTGCGGCCGACGCATCCGGCACCGGCCCCTTCAAGATGGCGCGCTTTGTGTCGCGCGAGCGCCTGGAAGTCA
>JAIXZR010000197.1 GCA_027489455.1 Rubrivivax sp.
GGCCCCGGGCGTTCTCGCGCACCTTGAAGGCCTTCTCGGCCAGCCGCAGCACGACGCAGGAATCCTTGCCGCCCGAAAACAAGAGCGCCGGGCGTTCGAAGCTGGCCGCGACTTCGCGCAGGATGAAGATGGCCTCTTCTTCCAGGCCATCGAGGTGGCGATGGTCGTAGGCCGGGGTCAGGTGCTGGTTGTCCAAGGGGGCGTTCATGCGGTGTGGGGCGTGGATGGGGCGTGGACATGCAAGCCGCATTCCTTGGCGCCGGTCTGTTCCCACCACCAGCGGCCGGCGCGGAAGTCTTCGCCCAGTGCCACCGCGCGCGTACAGGGCGCGCAGCCGATGCTGGGGAAGAAGGCGTCGTGCAGCGGGTTGTAGGGCACGTCGTGATCGGCGATGTAGCGCCAGACGTCGCCCCAGGCCCAATCGGCCAGCGGGTTGATCTTGCTGCGGCCCTGGCCATCGGGCTCGGCAAAGGCCACTTCGCCGCGGTCGCCGCTCTGCTCGCGGCGCAGGCCTGTCACCCAGGCCGTCCGGGGCACGGGCCCGCCCAGCATGCGGGCCAGCGGCTCCAGCTTGCGCAGCGCGCAGCAGGCCTTGCGGCCTTCCAGGCTGTCGAACATCACGCGTTCGCCGCGCTGGGCGACGAACTGCAGCACCTGCTGCGCTGGCGGGCGGTAGACCTGCACGGCCAGCCCGTAGCGCTGGGTGATGCGCGGCAGCAAGGCCAGCGTCTCGGCATGCAGCGCCCCAGTGTCCAGCGTGGCCAAAGGGATGCCCAGCCCGTGGCGCGCGATCAGGTCGGTGATGACCATGTCTTCCGCGCCCAGGCTGGTGGCCTGGACGATGCGGCCGACATGGGCCTGGGCAGCTTCCCGCAGCACGGACAGGCTGTGCACCACGCGGGCGTCATGGCCGGGCAGGCGGCGGGCGTTGAGTTCGACGGCGTTGGCCATGGTTTACCGCAGCGGGGAAGCGCCACCGGGCACCTGCTGGCCCTGGTAGTGCAGCGGCACGCCGCCGGGCCCGCTGGCGAAGAAGCCCAGCGCACGCTCGGCATGCGCCTGCTGCTGATCCGCCCGCAGCTGCACGGCCGAGAAGCCGCAGCGCTGCAGCAGGGGCAGCATGTCCACCAGCACGTCGCCCGTGGCCAGCAGCTCGCCGGCAAAGCCCAGCCGCTGCCGCAGCAGCACGGCCTGGCTGTAGGCGCGGCCGTCGGTCCATTTGGGGAAGCTCAGCGCGATGGCCGGCACGCCATGCAGGCCGCCTTCGCGGCCTTCGGCCAGCGCTTGCACATCGTCGGTGTTGGGCCAGCTCAGGGTGCCTTGCGGCAGGCTGGCGCCAGGGGGGATGAACTTCATGCGCCGGCCTCCGCCGCGCTGGCCACGGCCGTACTGCGGCGCACGGCGTTGGCCGCCTCGCGGAAGGGCAGCACGCCCAGCCGGCGCGCGGTGTCGATGAAGCGCTCGCCGGGCGCGCGCGCCTGGCGGTAGGTGTCGATCACGGCCTCGATGACGTCGGGCACCTCATCGGCCGCGAAGGACGGGCCGATCACCTTGCCCGCCACGGCCGCGCCCGACAGCGTGCTGCCGTCGGCTCCGGCCACCGTCACCTGGTACCACTCGCTGCCGTCCTTGTCCACGCCAAGGATGCCGATGTGCCCGCTGTGGTGGTGGCCGCAGCTGTTGATGCAGCCGCTGATGTGCAGGTCGATGTCGCCGATGTCGTGCTGCTCGTCCAGGTCGGCAAAACGCTCGGTGATGGCCGCGGCGATCGGGATCGACCGCGCATTGGCCAGCGCGCACAGGTCGCCGCCGGGGCAGGCGATCATGTCCGTCAGCAGGCCAATGTTGGGCGTGGCGAACCCGCCTTCGCGCGCGGCCAGCCACAGCGCCGGCAGCTCGGCTTCCAGCACCCAGGGCAGCAGCAGGTTCTGATCGTGCGTGACGCGCGCTTCGCCCTGGCTGAAGCTTTCTGCCAGCGCGGCGGTGCCTTCCAGCTGCTCGGCCGTGGCGTCGCCTGGCGGCAGGCCAGGGCGCTTGAGCGACAGCGTCACCGCGCGATAGCCGGGCAGCTTGTGCGCATGCACGTTGCGTTGCAGCCAGCGCTCGTAAGCCGGCAAGGCAGGCGCTGCCGGTGCCGTGCTGCTGGTCTCGGCCAGCGCCGGCATGGCAAAGCCGGCGGCCACGCGGTCCAGCTCGGCCTGCGGGATGAAGCGCGTGCGCGGATCGGCGCACAGCGCAGCGAACTCGCGGTTGACGGCATCCACGAAGCGCTGGCCTTCGGCCTTCACCAGGATCTTGATGCGCGCCTTGTAGATGTTGTCGCGCCGGCCGTAGAGGTTGTAGACCCGGACGATGGCTTCGATGAAGACGAGGATCTGCTGCCAGGGCACGAACTCGTTGATCGGCGTGGCGATCACCGGCGTGCGCCCCATGCCCCCGCCCACGGCGACGCGGAAGCCCACCTCGCCGGCGGCATTGCGGCGCAGCTTCAGGCCGATGTCGTGCCAGTCGGTGGCGGCGCGGTCTTCCTCGGCGCCGGTGACGGCGAGCTTGAACTTGCGCGGCAGGAAGGCGAATTCCGGGTGCAGCGTGCTCCACTGGCGCAGGATCTCGCAATAGGGCCGCGGGTCCACGGCTTCGTCCGGCGCGATGCCGGCCAGCGCGTCGCTGGTGATGTTGCGGATGCAGTTGCCGCTGGTCTGGATGCCGTGCATGTCCACGCTGGCCAGCAGGTCCATGACGTCGGCGGCGCGGGGCAGGGGGATCCAGTTGAACTGGATGTTCTGGCGCGTGGTGAAGTGGCCGAAGCCGCCGCGCTGCGTGGGCAGGCCGGCGTCCTGCAGGTCGAAGTCGCGTGCGATCCGGGCCAGCGCGCGCAGCTGGCGCGCAGACAGCTCGCCATACGGCACCGCCACGCGCAGCATCGGCGCATGGCGTTGCACGTACCAGCCGTTCTGCAGCCGCAAGGGGCGGAAATCGTCGTTGGGCAGCGCGCCAGCCAGGTGGCGCTGGAGCTGGTCGCGGAACTGGGCAGCCCGCTGGTGCAGGAACTGCCGGTCAAAATCGGTGTAGCGGTACATGAGCTTCCATCAACAGCCCGCAGGCAGGGCGGACTGGCAGCGCAAGGCTGAAGCCTGGGACTGTAGGGAACCCTGATATTCCATGGAACTACACATTTGTAGTTTGTTTATGCCATTTGGATCTCATGTTGCTGGTGCGGGGCGATGGTGGCTGTTGGCCGGCTGCCTGGCCCTGGCCGCTTGCCAGACCGCGCCACAGCGGCCCACCGGCCCTGTGGCAGCGCCCGTTGTCACGACTACGCCCTCGGCTGCGCCGGGCACCGTGACGCCCCCGCCGCCCACGGCGCCCGCAGCGGCCGCGCCGGCGCCACGACCGCCACGCATCGGCCTGGCTCTGGGTGGCGGCGCGGCGCGCGGGTTTGCCCACATTGGCGTGATCCAGGTGCTGGATGAAGCCGGTATCCGCCCCGATCTGGTGGTGGGCACCTCGGCAGGCAGCCTGGTGGCGGCCTTGTATGCGTCGGGGAAGTCGGGCGCCGACATCGGCGCGCTGGCGCAGGCCATGGACGAAGGCGCCATCACCGACTGGGCTTTCCCCGGGCGCGGGGTGCTGCGCGGCGAGGCGTTGGCGCGCTGGGTGCGGGAGCAGACCGGCGGCCTGCCGATCGAGCGCATGCCGCGGGCTTTGGGCATCGTCGCCACCGATCTGGACAACGGCGCCGCCATCCTCTTCCAGCGCGGCGACACCGGGCTGGCCGTGCGCGCCTCCAGCGCCGTGCCGGCGGTGTTCCAGCCGGTGCGCATCGGCAACCGCGAGTACGTGGACGGCGGCCTGGTCTCCCCCGTGCCGGTGCGCTTCGCGCGCCAGATGGGGGCCGATCTGGTGCTGGCGGTAGACATCGGCACCGTGCCCGAGGGCAAGGCCACTGGCGACATGATGACGTTGCTGCTGCAGACCTTCGCCATCATGGGCCGCAGCATCAGCCAGGCCGAACTGCGCGACGCCGACATCGTGCTGCGCCCGGCGCTGGCCGACGTCGGCAGCGCCGATTTCACGTCCCGCGTTCGCGCCATCCTGGCCGGGCGCGACGCCGCCAAGCGCCAGCTGCCGGCGCTGCGGGCCCGTATCGCCGCCTGGTCGGCACAGCCCCGGGCGGCGGCGCTGCCCGATGCCCGAGGGGCCGTGCCCGCGCCATGAAAAAACCCCGTGCGCCTGACGGCGGACGGGGTCTTCAGATGACAGCGAAAAGCTTAGCGCCCCGCTCCCACGAGGCGCCGGCCCGCTTCAGCCTGGGGCCGAGGCGGGTCGCTGGCAGATCTCAGGCCGCGCGCTTGCCGGCCTTGGTGGCCTGCTGCGTGGCCTTCACGGCCGTGTTGGACAGGGCGTTGAAGTTGGCTTCAGCCACTTCGGCAGCTTGCTTGGTGGCCTTCTGCACGCTCTCGAAGGCGTTGTTGGCGGCTGCCACGGCCGTCTTCACCAGGGCGACGGCGTTCTCGCTGCCGGCCGGTGCGTTCTTGACCGCGGTGTCGACCAGGGCCAGCACCTTCTTCTGGTTGTCGGCCATCGTGGCTTCGGCGGTCTTGGTTAGCTCGGCGCTGGCGCCCGACACGATGTCATACACGTGGCGGCTGTAAGCGGCGGCCTTCTCGGCAGCGGGCTGCAGCAGGCTGGCTTGCAGGGCCATCAGCTCCTGCACGTCCTTCACCGACAGGGCGGCGTGGGCGGTTTCCGAAGCCTCGGTCAGCGTGGTCTTGGCGACCTGCAGGTTCAGTTCGACCAGCTTTTCCACGCTTTCGAAAGCCTTGTGGGTCAGACCGAACAGGGTTTCGAGGTGGGCCTTCTGGGCAGCGATGATTTGGTCAGGCGTGAAGCTCATGAAAAGTCTCCGTGGGGCAAGGTTGAACAAAAGTGAGAACCCGCTGCGGCGCGACTGGACTGCTGAGAAACTTTGCTGCGCTGCAACATGGAATGAAGTATAGGGGTCTACCCGAGCATTGCAAGCACTTTTTGCTGCGCTGCAACAAAGTAGGGGCAGGTTCCTAGAATCGCTGCCGTGCGTGCCTTTCACTCCGACACCTTCGTACTGCCGCTGCCCCCGGGGCACAGCTTTCCGATGGGCAAGTACCGTCTGCTGCGCGAAGCCGCCGAAGCCACGCTGCCCGGCGTGCGCGTGACCGAGGCCACCCCCGCCAGCGATGGCGAGCTCGCGCTGGCGCACGACCCGGCCTGGATCACCGCCGTCGTGGAAGGCACCACCAGCGCCGCCCAGCAGCGCGAGATCGGCTTCCCCTGGTCGGAGCGCATGGTCGAAAGAGCCCGGCGTTCGGTGGGCGCCACCATCCAGGCGGCGCGCACGGCGCTGGCCGGCGAGGGCGTGGCCGCCAACCTGGCCGGTGGCACGCATCACGCCTACGCGCACAAGGGCTCTGGCTACTGCGTGTTCAACGACGTGGCCGTGGCCGCGCGGCTGATGCAGGCCGAGTGGCACCGCCAGCATCGCCAGCTGCTGCGGGTGTTCGTGATCGACCTGGACGTGCACCAGGGCAACGGCACGGCCAGCATCTTTCGCGACGACCCGACGGTGTTCACGCTCTCGCTGCACGGGGCGAAGAACTTTCCCTTCCGCAAGGAAGCCAGCGACCTGGACGTCGAACTCCCCGACGGCTGCACCGACGCGCCTTATCTCGACGCCCTGGACGCCGCGCTGGCCCAGGCCTGGCAGCGCCAGGCAGCCGCGCCGCCCGGCCTGGCCTTCTACCTGGCCGGTGCCGACCCGCACGAAGACGACCGCCTGGGCCGGCTGAAGATCACCAGCGCCGGCCTGGCCGAGCGCGACCGCCGCGTGCTGCAGGCGCTGCGGGACCGGCGCATCCCCGTGGCGCTGTCGATGGCCGGCGGCTACGGCCGCGATCTCGCCACCACCGTGGCCGTGCAGCGCCAGACGCTGGCCGAAGCCCTGGCGAGCTGGCGCGCCTGGCCGGGCAACGCCGGCCTGCCGCCAGCGGGCCCGTTGCACCGCGCGCCCGGCCAAGGCCGCGCCGCCAGCCCCGCAGAATCGCCGGCATGAGCCCCGCCCCGATGCCAGCAGCGGCACCGAGCCCGCTGCCCCAGCCCAGGTCGGCCTTCGCACACTTCTGCAGCATCGAGACCCGCTGGGGTGACAACGATGTCTACGGCCACGTCAACAACGTCGTCTACTACAGCTGGTTCGACACGGCGGTGAATCGCTACCTGATCCAAGCCGGTGCGCTGGACATCCACGGTGGCGATTGCATCGGGCTCGTGGCGGAAACGCAGTGCCACTACTTCGCGCCGCTGGCCTTTCCGCAACGCGTCGAAGCCGGGCTGCGCGTGGCGCACCGGGGCCGCAGCAGCGTGCGCTATGAGGTCGGCCTGTTCGCCGAAGGCGCTGCCGAGACCGCCGCGGCCGGGCACTTCGTGCATGTCTACGTCGATCGTTCGACCCGCCGCCCCGTCCCCCTGCCTGCGGCGCTGCTGCAGGCGCTGACCGCCCTGACCCGACCCGCTGCATGAGCCCCACACCCATCCCCACCGCAGCCAGCACCGCCGCCGTCGATGCGGCCATCACCAGCCGCCGATCGGTGCGCGCCTTCCTGCCCACGCCCGTGCCGCGCGAGACCATCGAGGCGATCCTTCAAGTCGCCGCACGCGCGCCGTCGGGCACCAACATCCAGCCCTGGCAGGTGCACGTGCTCACCGGTGCCAGCCTGGCGCGGCTGTCGCAGGCCATCCTCGCGGCTCACGACGATCCCGCAGAGCGCGCCGCGCACACCGAGGAGTACGCCTACTACCCTCTGGAATGGCGCAGCCCGTACATCGAGCGGCGCCGCAAGGTGGGCTGGGATCTGTACAGCCTGCTGGGCATCGGCAAGGCCGACAAGCAGCGCATGCACGCGCAGCATGGCCGCAACTACGCCTTCTTCGACGCGCCGGTGGGGCTGATCTTCACCATCGACCGCGTGCTGCAGCAGGGCAGCTGGCTGGACTACGGCATGTTCTTGCAGAACGTGATGGTGGCGGCGCGGGCGCGTGGGCTGCACACCTGCCCGCAGGCGGCCTTCACCCAATACCACCGCATCATCGCCGCCGAGCTGGCGCTGTCGCCCGAGCAGATGCTGGTGTGCGGCATGTCGCTGGGCCACGCCGACCCGGCGGCGATCGAGAACACGCTGATCACCGAACGCGAGCCGGTCGCCGGCTTCACCACCTTCCACGACTGACTGCCCGAGCCCGACCACCATGACCCGACCCGCCATCCTCGTTGCCCGTGCCGTCTTTCCCGAAGTGCTGGACCACCTGGGCCGCCACTTCGACGTGGTGTCGAACCAGGACGACACCATCTTCAGCAAGCCCGAACTCATCGCCCGGCTGCAGGGCAAGCAGGGCGCCTTCACCACCGGCAGCGAACGCATCGACGCCGAGGTGCTGGCCGCCTGCCCGCAGCTGCGCGTGGTGGCCAACATGGCCGTGGGCTACAACAACTTCGACATCCCGGCCTGCACGGCTGCTGGCGTGCTGGCCACCAACACGCCCGACGTGCTAACGGAAACCACCGCCGACTTCGGCTTCGCGCTGATGATGGCCACCGCCCGCCGCATGGCCGAGAGCGAACACTTCCTGCGCCGCGGCGAATGGACGCGCTGGAGCTACGACATGTTTGCCGGCAGCGACGTGCACGGCAGCACCCTGGGCATCCTGGGCATGGGGCGCATCGGGCAGGCCATTGCCAGGCGCGGTGCGCTGGGCTTTGGCATGAAGGTGATCTATCACAACCGCAGCCGGCTGGCGCCCGAGCAGGAAACGCCCCTTGGCGCGCGTTACGTGGACAAGGTCACCTTGCTGCGGGAAGCCGATCACCTGGTGCTGGTGCTGCCCTACAGCGTGCAAGCCCACCACACCATCGGCGCGGCTGAGCTGGCGCAAATGAAACGCAGTGCCACGCTCACCAACATCGCCCGTGGCGGCATCGTCGACGACGCTGCGCTGGCGCTTGCGCTGCGCGAAGGTCGCATCGCGGCAGCGGGGCTGGACGTCTTCGAAGGCGAACCCGCCGTGCACCCCGACCTGCTGACGGTGCCCAACGTGGTACTGACCCCGCACATCGCCAGCAGCACCCTGGCCACCCGACGGGCAATGGCGGACCTGGCAGCGAGCAACCTGATCGCCGCGCTGACTGGCGGCACGCCGCCCACGCCGATCAACGGCGAAATGCTCAAGCCGGTCTGAGCTTGCCCACGGCCTGCGCTCGAGGCGCCGCGCCAAGCGGGTCGTGCGGGACCACGTTCACTGGAGTACCTTAGTGCTGCGCACTTCGGTATGAGCCCTTCGGGTGGCAGGGCGGGCTCATGCCGGCTGCCGGCTTGAGGTCGACCAGGCGACCCACGCGAAGAACACCATGAACGCCAGATCGTTAGCGCCATAGATGCTGAAGAACAGGCCGGCGAAC
>JAIXZR010000079.1 GCA_027489455.1 Rubrivivax sp.
CCCTGGTCCATCGACGGCTGGCGGCTGGACGTGGTGCACATGCTGGGCGAAGGCGCAGGCAGCCGCAACAACGCCGCCCATGTGCGCGCCATGCGCCGCACGGTGCGCGAAGAGAACCCCGACGCCTACCTGGTAGGCGAGCACTTCAGCGAAGCCACGCGCTGGCTGCAGGGCGACCAGGAAGACGGCGCCGTCAACTACCACGGCCTGGCCACGCCGCTGCGGGCCTGGCTGGCCGGTATCGACATCGCCGGCAAGCGCGCGCTGCTGCCTACCGATGCCTTCGTGCACGCGCTGGGCGACGCGATGGCGCGCATCCCCTACGCCAACCAGCTGGCGCAGATGAACCTACTGGACAGCCACGACACCCCGCGCCTGCTGACGGAACTGGGCGGCGCCAGCCCGCAGGGCCTGGCGCGGCTGGCGCTGGCCTTCACGCTGCTCTTCACCCGGCCGGGCGTGCCTTGCGTCTACTACGGTGACGAGATCGGCCTGGAAGGTGGCGCCGACCCGGACTGCCGCCGCTGCTTCGACTGGGACCGCCGCCAGTGGCCCCAGGATCTTTGGCAGCACGTGCGCGGGCTGATCCGGCTGCGCCGCAGCCGGCGCGAATGGCAGGACGGCGCCACCCTGCCGCTGGCCCACGGCAAGGATTGGCTGGCCTTTGTGCGCTGCCGTACAGACGCTGGCGCCGCGGATGATGTAAGCCGCAGCGCGAGCAGGGGTGATGCCAGCGTCGTGGTGGTCAACCGCGGGCCGGCGCGCACCATTCATCTGCCGCTGGATCACGTGCCCGTGGCCGTGGCGGGCTGGCAGGCCCCTGGCGGTTTTCCCTCGCTGGCGGGCCCGGCAGGGCCCCTGCTCCCGGGCCCGCTGCGCCTGCGCCTGCCCGCGCAGGCCAGTGTCGTGTTGCTCTCGCAACCGCAGGGCTGAGGGCCCGGGGCCACTGCCCAGCCGGGTGATGTCCGACGCCACCTGATCAGGTGGCGATGCCTTTGACTCCGTGGTTATTTCAAGTGCTTTCATACAACTCAGTGATGCCGTTCTAGGGGTGCCCGGATAGCGTCAAGCGGCCTTATGTCCAGTGCACCTGACGAACCTGAACAACCTGATGAGCACCGCCGCGCGGTGTCTCCAGACGATGCCGAACCCGGCAGCGACACCCCGCCGCCGGATGGGACCCCAGACGCAGCCCTGGAAGCCAGCATCGATGCGCTAGCCGCCGCCCTGGACACGCTGGCCCACCCGCTGATTGCCGTCATGCCCGATGGGCAGCTGCTGCACGCCAACCAGGCCGCGCACGAGCTGCTGGCGCAAGAGCAGGCTTTCGTGCTGGGTGCCGATCAGGTGCTGAGCCCGCGCAGCGCGCCCTATCGCAGCCCCTTCAGCGCGGCACTGATGGCCGCTTCGGCCGGCACCCCGCAACAGCTGCACTGGGCCGAGGGCGAGCTGTCGTTGCATGTCACGCTGCGGCCTCTGGCTGCGCCCGCGGCCAGCACGGCGCAGGTAGCACCCGTTCTGCTGATGCTGGCACCGCCCGACGAAACCCCCTTCGACGCCACCGGCTTTGCCGAAAACCACAACCTGAGCGCGGCCGAAACCCGCGTGCTGGAAGTGCTGATGCACGGCTACAAGGCCGAGGAAGCCGCAGAACGCCTGGGCGTGGGCGTGGCCACGGTGCGCAGCCAGATCGCCGCCATCCGGCAGAAGACGGGCCACCGCAGCGTGGCCAGCCTGCTGGCCACGCTGGGCGATCTGCCGCCCCTGCGCAAACCACCGCCAAGGTAACTGCATCACCAAACCCGGCGCCCAGATTCACTGCACAAAGCGTGGCCCGGTTCGTACAGTTCCTTCCATGGTGCGGCGATGAACGCACCACACCAGGGAGAAAGAACATGTACCAGATCGTCGGCGCAAAAGCACAGCACCTCCTGGCCACGGCCATGCTGCCGGCAGGCCCGCAGGGCCGCGGCCCGATGCCTGCAGGCCTGCCGGGCGGCGGCTACGGCCATCGCCCGCCCGCCCCCGACCGCCGACATGGCGGCCAGTTCAGCCAGTGGCTGACGCGCATGCTCGACGAGATCGACTACGGCATGCTGCTCGTCAGCGCCGAGGCACAGGTGCTGTACGTCAACCACGCCGCCCGGCACGAGATGGACGACGAGCACCCGCTGCAGCTGCTGGGCCATGCGCTGCGCGCCCATCGCTCGCAGGACATGGGCCCGCTGTACGACGCGCTGACCGCCGCACAGCGTGGCCTGCGCCGCTTGCTGACCCTGGGCGAAGGCGAACACCGCGTCAGCGTGTCGGTGGTGCCGCTGCCCAGCGCCGATGCCGACACGAGCAGCGGCGCCGGGGGCCAGACCACGCTGCTGGTGCTGGGCAAGCGGCAGATGTGCGCGCAGCTGTCGGTGCAGGGCTTTGCCCGCAGCATGCTGCTCACGCCCACCGAGACGCGCGTGCTGGAGCTGCTGTGCAACGGCGTTCGCCCGACCGAGATCGCCACCCGGCAGGGCGTGGCGGTGAGCACGGTGCGCACCCAGATCGGCAGCATCCGCGGCAAGACCGGCGCCGGCAGCATCCGCGAGCTGGTGCGCCAGGTGGCGCTGCTGCCGCCGCTCGTGGGCGCGCTGCGCACCAGCAGCAATGGCCCGGCGGGCGGCAGCGCGGTGCTGGCCCGCAGCGTCCAGCACGCCTGACTGGCGCCCGGGCCAGGCGGCCCAGACCGCAGCGCAAGAGCCTGGCCCGGCGGGTGCCCTAGCATTGCGGGTTGCCCTGGCCACCGCATGGCCAGGGGCACCCGCCATGGCCACTGCCCGCTTCACTGCCCCTGCCGCTGCCGATCCGCTGGACAACCTGCCGATGAGCGAATCGCTGCGGGCCTTGGCGCGCCGCGGCGAACGCCGACACGCCCGCCGGGGCGTGCAGCTGATCGTGGAGGGCGATGTCGGCGACACCGTGTACATCGTGCTGCAGGGCCGACTGCGCGCCTACAGCGTGGGCCCCGACGGCCGCGAGATCACCTACGCCAGCTACGGCCCGGGCGAATACGCCGGCGAAATGGGCCTGGACGGCGGCCCGCGTTCAGCCAACGTCGAAGCGACCGAGAACACATTGTGCGCGGTGATCCCGCGCCAGCTGCTGCAGGCGCATCTGAACGACGACCCGGACTTCGCCTTCGAACTGCTGGCCAAGGTGATCCGGCGTGCGCGCGTGGCCACGCTGGGGCTCAAGCAGATCGCGCTCAACGACGTCTACGGGCGCCTGAAGGCGCTGCTGGAAAACCTGGCCGTGCCAGCCGATGAACAGGGCCGACGCGCCGTCGTGCCAGCGCCATCGCACCTGGAGATCTCGCAGCAGCTGGGCTGTTCGCGCGAGATGGTCAGCCGGGTGATGAAGGACCTGGAGCGCGGCGGCTACGTCGAAGTCGGCCGCCGCCGCGTGGTGCTGCTGCGCCCGCTGCCCGCCAAGTGGTGACCCGCGCCTAGGCCCGCGGCGGGCCGAACTCGCGCGTGGGTTTCTCGGCGCGCTGGTACAGCGGCTCGACCTTGGGCAGCTTGCCCTGGATGTCGCGGATGCGCGTCTCGCCCGCCGGGTGGGTGGACAGGAACTGCGGTGGCGCGCCCTTGTTGGCGGCCATCATTTTTTGCCACAGCGTCACGCCGGCCGCCGGGTTGTAGCCAGCGCGGGCGGCCAGGTCCATGCCCACGAGATCCGCCTCGGTCTCGTCTTCACGGCTGAACTTCAGCGTCAGCAGCTGGCCACCCATGTTCAGCAGCGCGTCACCGGTACCCCCCAGGCCCAGCAGCGAGCTCAGCACGTTGGCGCCGATGCGCGTGGCGTAGGTCTTGCCCATGCGTTCCCGCGCGTGCTCGCGCAGCGCATGCGCGACCTCGTGGCCCATGATGGCGGCGACTTCGCTGTCGCTGAGCTGCAGCTTGGCCAGGATGCCGGTGTAGAACGCGATCTTGCCGCCCGGCATGCAGAAGGCGTTGATCTGCTCGCTGCCCAGCAGGTTGATCTCCCACTGCCATTGCCGCGCGCGGTTGTTCCAGGGCAGCGCGAACGGCACCACGCGCTGCGCGATGGCGCGCAGGCGCTGCACCTGCGGGTGGCCGTCGGGCACCAGGGCACGCTGCTGCGCGGCTTCACGCATCATCTGCCGGTACTGCTGCGCGGCGGCGGCTTCCACCTGCTCGGCCGGCACCAGCTTGGTGAAGCGCGATTCGCGGCCGACGTCGCCGCGCAGGCCATCGCTGCCGGCTTCACCCTGCTGGGCCTGGGCCACACCGGCCAGCGCGCTGGCGCTACCGGCCAGCAGCAGGCCGGTGAACAGGCGGCGGCCGTGCAGTTCACACAGGCAGGCGCGGGCGTGAGCGGCAGGGGTCGGGGCGGGGGTCGGGGCGGGGGTGCCAGCGGTGTCGTGGTTCATGGCGCGAGGTCGGTGCCGGCATAGAGTGCATCCAGCGCGAAGGGTTCCAGGCCCAGTGCGGCAGCGGGCAGCATTTCGCCAACGCCGTAGGCCATGGCTGTCCAGCCGCTAGCCGCGCTGCGGGCGTGTACCTCCACGCGGCGTTCGTCCTGGTGGACGATCCAGTAGGCCTGCAGGCCGGGCAGCTTCTGGTAGGCGGTGAGCTTCTCGCGCCGGTCGATCTCGGCCGTGCTTTCGGACAGCACTTCGATGATGAGCACCGCGTCGAACACCACCTTCTGGCTGCCGGCCAGGCCGCCGTGGCAGTGCACGAAGACGTCGGGGTAGTAGACGCTGTCGGCGGCCTGCACGTGGAGCTTCATGTCGTTGATGAAGACGTTGCAGGGGGTCCCGGCCAGGCGGCGCAACAGCCAGGCATAGGCGTTGCCGGCGATGCGGTTGTGCCGCATCGTGCCGCCCGTCATGGCGTGGATGCGCCCGCCCACGTATTCGTGGCGCTGCGCGCTGGCGTCTTCGAACGCCAGGTAATCGAAAAGGTGCACCGGGGCGGCAAGGGCTTGGGCCATGAGCCGCAGTTTATCGGCGGGCCTGCGTGCAGGGCTACAGTCCGGCCATCGCTGCGCGGCAGCGTTTCACACCGGGGCCCCCGCATGCCAGAGCCGACCACGCCGCAACCGCCTCTGCCCAGCTTCGCCGAATTCGAAGCCCAGGCCCGCGCCGCCGGCTTCGACGAAGTGCTGCAGCGCGAATGGGCGCCCGGGCTGGCGCTGGACACGCACACCCACCCCTTTGCCGTGAGCGCGCTGATGACGCAGGGCGACCTGTGGCTGACCTGCGGCGGCCAGACCCGCCACCTGCAGCCCGGCGACCGCTTCGAGCTGGCGCGCGACGAGCCGCACGCCGAACGCTACGGCCCCCAGGGCGCGCAGTTCTGGGCCGCGCGGCGCCATGCTGGCTGAAGCGGCTCACGGCCAGCCTGGTGCAACGCGCTTGAAAGCCGGCCCATCGGCCCACAGCTGCTGGCCATGAACACCGCCGTCACCCCCCTGCACCTGCCCTGCCCCCACTGCGGCGCCACCAACCGGCTGCCGCCGGCGCGCATCGACGAGGCGCCCAACTGCGGCCGCTGCGGCCAGCCCCTGCTGGCAGGCCAGCCGCTGGACCTGGACGACAGCAACTTCGACGCCCTGGTGGCGGCCACGCAGCTGCCCGTGGTGGTGGACTTCTGGGCCGCCTGGTGCGGCCCCTGCCAGGCGATGGCGCCGGCCTACAAGCAGGCGGCACAGCAACTGGCCGGGCGCGCCCTGCTGGTGAAGGTGAACAGCGACGACAGCCCGCGCCTGGCGGCACGCTTTGCGATCCGCAGCATCCCCACGCTCGTGAAGCTGCAGGCCGGCCGCGAGGCCGCGCGCAGCAGTGGCGCGCAGCCGGCGTCGGCCATCGTCAACTTCGCGCTGGGCTAAGCCGCCGCCCGGCGCTGCGCAAGGGCCACGAACCAGTCCACCGCATCGGCGTTGGCCATCGCGTCGCGCTTGAACACCGCTTCAGGCGCGGCGCCCATCAGCAGCTTCTTCACCGGCAGTTCCATCTTCTTGCCCGAAAGCGTGCGCGGGATGGCCGCGACCTGGAAGATGTCGTTGGGCACATGCCGGGCCGACAGCGCCTGCCGAATGGCGCTGCGCAGGCGCTGCTGCAGCGTGTCGTCCAGCACCTGGCCTTCGCGCAGCACCACGAACAGCGGCATCCAGCTCTCGCGGCCCAGGTATTCCAGGTCCACCACCAGGCTGTCCAGCACCTCGGGCAGGGCTTCCACGGCCCGGTAGAGCTCGGACGTGCCCATGCGGATGCCGTGGCGGTTGATGGTGGCGTCGCTGCGGCCGTAGATCACTGCGCCATGGCTACCGCTTTCGGGGTGCGGGGTGATGCGGATCCAGTCGCCATGGCGCCAGACGCCGGGGAACATGTCGAAGTAGCTGGCCTCGTAGCGTGCATGGCCAGCGTCGTTCCAGAAGTACAGCGGCATCGACGGCATGGGCTGGGTGCAGACCAATTCGCCCACGGCGTCGATCAGGGGCAGGCCGTCTTCGGACCAAGCCTCGATGGCCGCGCCCAGGCAGCGGCATTGCATCTCGCCCTTCACCACCGGCAGGCCGCGGTGGCCGGCCACGAAGGCGCCGGCGAAGTCGGTGCCGCCGCTGATGGGGTTCAGCCAGATCGGCTGCCCACCGGGGCGTGGCAGCTGCTGCCAGATCCAGTCGTAGCACTCGTCGGACAGCGGGCTGCCCGTGCTGCCCACGGCCTGCAGGCGCGATAGATCGGCCACCTGCATCGGCTCCACACCGGCCTTCAGGCAGCTGGCATAGAAGGCCGCGCCGGCACCGAACCAGGTGACACCAGCCTCGGCCGCAAAGCGCCAGAGCGTGCCCCAGTCCGGCGCCTTCGCAGGGCCGCCCGGGTTGCCGTCGAACAAACAGATGGTGGTGCCGCCCAGCAGGGCCGAGACCTGCGCGTTCCACATGATCCAGCCTGTGCTGCTGAACCAGAAGAAGCGTTCGGGGTGCGCCCGGCCGGGTGCGGTGCTGGGGTGCACGTCGTTGTGCAGGCTGCCCTTCAGCGCTTCCAGCAGGATGCCGCCATGCCCGTGCACGATGGGCTTGGGCAGGCCGGTGGTGCCGCTGGAATAGACGATCCACAGCGGGTGCTCGAACGGCAGCCATTCGGGCGCCCAGCGGGCCGGGGCGCTGCCTTGCAGCAGGTCGGCCCAGTCGTGCGTGGCGTAGCCGGCGCCGGGCGCGGCCAGGTCGGCAGCGCGGGCCGATGGGTCCAGCCCGGGCACCAGCACCAGGTGCTGCAGGCTGGGCAGGCCGGCCAGCACCTCGCGCAGCACGGGGCGGCGGTCGTGTGCCGTGCCGCCCCAGGCCTGGCCGTCGGTGGCCAGCAGCAGCCGGGGCTCGATCTGGCGGAAGCGGTCCAGCACCGCCACCGGGCCCATGTCGGGGCTGCACACGCTCCACAGCGCACCCACGCTGGCGCAGGCCAGGAAGGCGACGATGGTGGCCGGCGTGTTGGGCAGGTAGGCGCAGACGCGGTCGCCGCGCTGCACGCCCAGCTGCTGCAGCTTTGTCGCCAGCACGGCCACCTGGCGCTGCAGTTCGGGCCAGCTCATCGCCTGAGGTGGCAGGCCTTGCGCCTGACGCGTCTCGTCCTGGTAGACGATCGCTGGGTGGCCAGCGGCGTGGGCGGCATCGGCATGCCGAAGCACTTGCTGGGCGTAGTTCACCTGCGCCCCGGGGAACCAACGCGCCCCGGGCATGGCGCGGCCGTGGGCGGGCGGCAGGCACACCGCCGTGTGCGGCGTGGGGCTGTCCAGGTCGAAGTGGTCCCACAGCGCTTGCCAGAAGGCGCCGATGTCGGTGACAGACCAGCGCCACAGCGCGTCATAACTTTCAAAATGCAGGCCACACTCGGTGGTTAGCCAGGCTTCGAACTGCGCCATGCGGGTGGGTGTCATGGGCGTGGCTTTCTCAGGCTGGGCACAGGCATCAGGCGGCTGCGTGGTCGATGTCGGCCCAGCGGTACCAATCGGTGTTGAACGGGTGACGGATGGGCCCTTGCACGCCCGGCTGCAGCAGTTCGGTGTCGATGGGGTGGTAGTGCGGGATGATGGGCATGTAGGCCAGCTGCAGGCGCTGGGCCTGGCGCATCAGGGCCTGGCGCTCGGGGCCGTCGGGCAGCACGCGCTGGCGTTCGTAGAGGCGGTCGAAATCCGGCAGCTTGAAGCGGCTGTCGCTGCTCTGCCCGGCGTTGGGGCCGTAGGTCAGGCCCAGGAAGAAGTCGCCGTCGGGGCTGCTGGCAGCCCAGATGAAGCCCCACATCATGATCTGCCCGGCCAGCGAACGCTTGATGAGTTCACCGAAGCTGCCGAATTCGAACTGCACGCGCAGGCCCACCGCCTTCAGGTGCTTGAACCAGAGTTCGCTGAGCGCGCGCGAGCGCCGGTCGGGCGGGAAGGCAATGCGCAGCAGCAGCGGCTGGCCGTCGGGCGTTTCGCGCCAGCCATCACCGTCGCGGTCAGCGTAGCCGTGCACGTCCAGCAGCGCGCGGGCGCGGGCGTACGAAGGCGAGGTGAGCTCGCTCTTGAACTGCGGGTCGTAGCCATAGCAATGCGGCGGGATGCTGCTCTGCGCCGGCACGGCCTGGTCGCGGATCACGCTGCGCACCTGTTCCAGGTTGTCGTGCGCCAGCGCGATGGCGCGGCGCAGGGCCACCTTGTGCGGTGCCAGGCCGCCCACCAGCGGGTCTTCGAAATTGAAGAAGGTGTGGCTGAGCGAAGGC
>JAIXZR010000112.1 GCA_027489455.1 Rubrivivax sp.
CGCACCGAAGCCCTTGAAGCACGCCGCTACCGCGTCGTGGAAGTGCATGAGCAGACCGTCGCCAGCTTCGACCGCGTACGCCGCGTCAGCGCCGTGCTGCGCGAAAGCGAGCAGCTGCGTAACTTCACCCTGCAGCAGTGGCAGCAGCTGGGGCGGCGCAGCCTGTTCGACGTCATGGGCGCCGAGGCCGAGCACTACAACTTGCGCATCAGCTACATCAACGCCCTCACCGATGGCCAGCAGCTCAATGCCAGCCTGCTGTTCCTGGGGCGGGGGGTGCAGCAATGGCTGAAGTGAGCCTGGCCCGAAAGCCATCGCCATGAGTGACCCGCGCGCACTGGTCGATGGCCTGCTGGTGGCTTCGCGCGCCGATCTGGCCCACGTCGCGGCGCAGCGCGAGCGCTACGAAGGTCTGCGCCTTCTGGTGCTGGACCATGGCCTCTGGAGCGAGGCCCTGGCCCTGGGCCTTCGCAACGTCACGCTGCGCCGGCCCGAGCTGGGGCCCGACGACAGCGCCCGTGCCGTTGCCCAGTCCTACGTCCACGGCAGCCTGATCGACAGCGAGCTCGCCACCTTGCGGCGCCAGCTGTTCGGGCCCGGTGTCTTTGATGGCTGGGACATCAGCCTTTTCCAGGTGGCACTGCTGCGCCTGCTGTTCGTCCGCACGGTGGCTGCAGCGGCAGATCGATTTCCCGAAGGCCGCATCGGCGTGCTGCGGCCGCAGGTGGCGCAGCAGTGCTACTTCGAATCAGCGGCCGGGGCCGATCTCTTCGTCGCCAACGATCCGACGCGCTGGATCGTCGTCGACCACTATGCGACGGTGCAGCGCCATCGCCCCAGTGCCTATGGCGAGCTGGTCGATGCCGAGGCCGTGCGGGCCGTGGTGCAGCAACACGGCATCGACGCCGTGACGCATGTGCCCACCTGCTTCTACGACCGCCAGCGCATCGAGGCCGAGGTGGCCGCCGCCTATCGTTCAACCATCGACATCCCCAGCGCCTTCTGGGACCAGCCCGTGCGGCGTCTGCACCGGGTCACCGCGCCGCGCGCGGCCTTGCCGGCGCCGGATGCGCGTGCCGTCGCCTATGGCCAGCGTGCACGCGCCAGGCTGGCCGAGTTGGTAGCCGACTTGCTGCCGCTGCCGGCCTCGCGCGAGCCGCAGCTGGACGACTGGGCCCGGCGCTGCGAAGCCCAGGCGCTGGACTTTCTGGCCCTGCGCAGCGCCCTGGCCGGCACCCAGCCGCGCTTCGTGCTGTGCGACCACGACACGGGCCGCAACGGCCCGCTGTTCTCGGCGGCTGCCGCGCTGGACGCCCCCATCACCGTACTGCCACATTCCGGTTACCCGAGCTTTCAGCTTCCGCATGCACGCCGCGTCACGGCCGTCGAGCGCGCCGGCTATGGCCAGCGCGCGATGACGGTGCTGGGCCAGGTGGTGACGATGCGCCCCGTACGCCCGTTGAACCCTGTTCGCCAGGCGACCGCGCCCGGCGCCGCAACGCCCGCAGCTCGAACCCGCACCCGCTTGGGGCGGCTGTGTCTGCTGCTCAATGCGGCGCACACCGACGGTCTGTCCCAGCCCGATCTGCTGGCGCTGGCGGCCTTCTTCCGCCCGCTGCAGGCCTGGTGTCAGGCCGCAGGCATCGATTTGCGGCTGCGGCCCAAGCCCGCTTCGCATGCCCTGGTGGTGCTGGCCAGCGTGCTGGGGCTGGACCCGGCACGCCTGGCCGCCGACGTGCAGCAGCCGCTGGACGAGGCCGCGCAGGCCAGCGACCTGTGTGTGCTGTTCGGCGAAGCCAGTAGCGCGCTGCTGAACTTCATCGAAGCCGGATGCGCCGTGGTGAATGCAGTGCACGAAAGCATGCCTGTAGGCCTGCCGGCCTACCCGGCACTGCTGGCCGGCGGCGTGGTACCCGTGCTGGGCCTGAACGAGGCACTCCAGCGCATCCAGACCCTGGCACAGCAACCGGAGGCCCTGGCCGACCTGGCAGCGCGCCAGGCGGCGGCCTTGGCGCAACGGGCCCAGGGCGCGAGCGATCGATTGTTCGACCCCTGCCTGCAGCCCGAACGCAGCGCCGTCCTTGTGCCGGATTGAACGCGCCGTCCGCCCGGCCCTCAGCACCGCCCGAACCCCCACCCACCGAGGCCATCCATGTCCGAAGCGTTTGCACCCCTGTACAGCGGGCCCCGTATCGTGCCCCGCTACCCGCACGAAGGCATGCCGCCCCGGATGGCTGCGATGTGGGCCTACTTCACCCAGAAGCTGGGCTGGGACTCGTCGATCCACTCGCGCATGTCCTTCGAGTGCCTGGCCGACGCGATGGTTTTTTGCCGTGGCAAGACGGTGCTGGACGCCGGCGCCGGCCACCAGCGCTACCGCCCTTTCTTTGACGAAGCGGTCTACCTGTCGCAAGAGCACCCGGCCGGCATCGAGGCCAAGCAGATGCAGGGCATGCAGTACGACCTGATCAGCCCCATCGACGAGCGCATCCCCTTGAAGGACGGCACGCTGGCCTGCATCGTCAGCACCTCGGTGCTGGAGCATGTGCGGCGGCCCGAGGCCTTCCTGGCCGAAGCGCACCGCACGCTGCACGCCGGCGGCCGCATCTACATCCAGGTGCCCTTCGCCTACTGCGAGCACGAGCAGCCCTATGACTTCCAGCGCCCCACGCGTTACGGCCTGCAGGCCTGGTTGAACGATGCCGGCTTCCGGCAAGTGAGTGTGCTGCCGTCGTCAAACTCGGTCTATGGCGCCAGTTGGTACGTGCTCAACGCCTTGCGTCAAGAGCTGGCCGTGCGCGGCGCCGGCCAGCGCTTTGCCGATCTGGCCCCGGTGCTGAAGTTCTGCCTGGACACCGCCAACAGCATCACCGATGACTACATCGACGCCGCCAACCCCATGCCCGTGGGCTGGATCGCCGTGGCGCAGAAGGAAGGCGAACTCGGCGAGTTCCCGGCCTGGAGCCGCGAGCAGTGGCTGGCAGAGATCCGCGCCTGATCCTGCACGCCGGCTCCGCGCGCGCTGCGGGGCTGGGAAAAGGGCCCAATCCGCACCCGACATCCGCTGATCGGCCAGCCGCCTCACGCTACAGACTGCAGCCCATGTGCCGAACCTGCGTCCCATTCCTCCGCGCTTTCTGGAGCTCCAGGGCATGCTGAACAAGAAGAACGTCCTCATCACCGGTGGTACCGGTTCCTTCGGCAAGGCCTTCGTGAAGATGGTGCTGCGGCGCTGGCCCGATGTCGGCCGCCTGGTGGTGCTGTCGCGCGACGAGCTCAAGCAGTTCGAGATGCAGCAGGAACTGTCGACGCGTGAGTTCCCCGCGCTGCGCTACTTCATCGGCGACGTGCGTGATGCCGCGCGGCTCAAGCGCGCCTTCGAAGGCATCGACGTGGTGGTGCACGCGGCAGCGCTGAAGCAGGTGCCGGCGGCGGAGTACAACCCTTTCGAGGCCATCAAGACCAATGTGCTGGGGGCACAGAACGTGATCGAGGCCTGCCTGGACAGCGGCGTGCAGCGCGTGGTGGCGCTGTCCACCGACAAGGCCGCCGCGCCGATCAATCTGTATGGCGCCACCAAGCTGTGCTCGGACAAGCTGTTCGTGGCCGCCAACAACATCCGCGGCGCGCGCGACCTGCGCTTTTCGGTCGTGCGCTACGGCAACGTCATGGGCAGCCGGGGCAGCGTCATCCCCTTCTTTGCCAGCCGGCGGGCCAGCGGCCAGCTGCCGATCACCGACCCGGGCATGACGCGCTTCAACATCTCGTTGCGCGAGGGCATCGACATGGTGCTGTGGTCGATCGAGCACGCCTGGGGCGGCGAGATCCTGGTGCCCAAGATCCCTTCGTACCGCATCACCGATGTCGCCGAGGCCGTGGCCCCGGAATGCGAAAAGCTGGTGGTGGGTGTGCGCCCGGGCGAGAAGCTGCACGAGGAGATGATCACCGCCAGCGACAGCCCGCACACCGTCGACCTGGGGAACTACTACGCCATCCTGCCCAGCGGCGGCGACTACAGCGTGCAGGACTACTGCGAACGCATGGGCGCCAGCCCCGTGCATCCGGGCTTCAGCTACAACAGTGGCAGCAACAGCGATTTCCTGAGCGTGCCCCAGCTGCGCGAGCTGATCGACCAGCACGCCGGCGGCGACGGCGCTGCGGTGGCCGCGGCAGCACGCAGCGCCGCAGCCGAACTGCGCCGCCACTGACAGCGCCGGCCCGCCGTGGACAGCATCCCCTACAGCACGCAGCAGATCGACGACGAGGACATCGCTGCCGTCGTCGCGGCGCTGCGCTCGCCCTTCCTCACGCAAGGCCCGGCGGTGGCCGGCTTCGAGCAGGCCTTTGCCGAGCGCCATGCGGTGCCGCATGCCGTGGCGGTGTGCAACGCCACTGCCGGCCTGCACCTGGCCTGCCTGGCGCTGGGCGTGGGGCCGGGCAGCCGCGTCTGGACCAGCCCGAACAGCTTCCTGGCTTCGGCCAACTGCGGCCTGTACTGCGGCGCGACGGTGGACTTCGTCGACATCGACCGGGCCACGCGCAACCTGTGCGTGCAGGCCCTGGCGGCCCGGCTGCACGAGGCCGAGCGCGCGGGGACGCTGCCCGATGTGCTGATCCCCGTGGACTTCGCCGGCCTGCCGGCCGACCTGCGCGAGATGCGCGCACTGGCGGATCGCTATGGCTTCGCGATCCTGCAGGATGCGTCCCACGCCACCGGCGCTGCCTACCTGGGCGCGCCCGTGGGCAGCGCCTGGGCCGATGCCAGCGTCTTCAGCTTCCACGCCGTGAAGGTGGTGACGACGGCCGAAGGCGGCATGGTGACGACCCGGCGCGCCGACGTCGCCGAAAGGCTGCGGCTGCTGCGATCGCACGGCATGGTGCGTGAACCAGGCCGCCTGCAGCAGCCACCCGAAGGCGCCTGGGTCTACGAGCAGCAGGCCCTGGGCCACAACCTGCGGCTGACCGACGTGCAGGCGGCGCTGGGCTTGGCGCAGCTGCGCCGGCTGGACGCCATGCAGGCGCTGCGCGAGGCGCTGGCCGCGCGCTACGACATGCTGCTGGCCAGCCTGCCGCTGCGCCTGCCGGCGCGGCAGGGTGACCGCAGCAGTTCCTGGCACCTGTACGCCGTCGAGGCGCCGGCCGCGCAGCGCGCTGCCACCTTCTCGGCCTTGCGCGCGGCCGGCATCGGCGTCAACGTGCACTACATCCCCATCCACACCCAGCCCTACTGGGCGGCACGCGGCTTCCGGCGGGGCCAGTTTCCGCAGGCCGAAGCCTGGTACGCCGGGGCGCTGTCGTTGCCGCTGTTCCCGGCGCTGCAGCCTGCACAGCAGGACC
>JAIXZR010000245.1 GCA_027489455.1 Rubrivivax sp.
AGATGGCCAGCGCGCGGCCGCCTTCGGCGTAGGCGCGCGCGGTCAGCAGCATCTTGCGCACGTCGGGGTGCACGATGATGGGGTCGGCCGCCTTCTCGGGCGCCTTCACGCCTGACAGGCTGCGCATCTGGATGCGGTCCTTGGCGTAGGCCACGGCCTTCTGGTAGGCCATCTCCGTCAGGCCCAGGCTCTGGTTGCCCACGCCCAGGCGGGCGGCGTTCATCATCACGAACATCGCGGCCAGGCCCTTGTGCGGCTGGCCCACCAGGCTGCCCGTGGCGCCGTCCAGCATCATCTGACAGGTGGCGTTGCCGTGGATGCCCATCTTGTGTTCCAGCGCGCTGCAGAAGATGGGGTTGCGCTCGCCCAGGCTGCCGTCGGCGTTCACCTTGAACTTGGGCACCACGAACAGGCTGATGCCCTTGCTGCCGGCCGGTGCGTCCGGCAGGCGCGCCAGCACCAGATGCACGATGTTGGCGGCCAGGTCGTGTTCACCGGCGCTGATGAAGATCTTCTGGCCGGTCAGCTTGTAGCTGCCGTCGGCCTGCGGTTCGGCCTTGGTGCGCAGCATGCCCAGATCGGTGCCGCAGTGCGGTTCGGTCAGGCACATGGTGCCGGTCCATTCGCCGCTGGTCAGCTTGGGCAGGTACATCGCCTTCTGCGCGTCGGTGCCATGCGCGTGCAGGCATTCGTAGGCGCCGTGGCTCAGGCCGGGGTACATCGTCCAGGCCTGGTTGGCGCTGTTCAGCATCTCGTAGAAGCACTGGTTCACCACCAGGGGCAGGCCCTGGCCGCCGTAGGCCGGGTCGCCCGAAAGCGCCGGCCAGCCGCCCTGCACGTACTGGGCGTAGGCGTCCTTGAAGCCTTGCGGCGTGTGCACCTGGTGCGTGGCCTTGTCCAGGGTGCAGCCTTCCATGTCGCCGCTCAGGTTCAGCGGGGCCAGCACTTCAGACGCGAACTTGCCGCCTTCTTCCAGCACGGCGTTCAGGGTGTCGGCGTCGATGTCGGCGTGCCGTGGCAGCAGCTTCAGCTCGTCGGTGACGTTCAACAGCTCGTGCATCACGAACTGCATGTCGCGCAGGGGCGGGGTGTAGGTGGCCATGGCTTACTCCGGATGGCGTTGGGAAACAAGGTGGGCGGGTTCGGTTCGGTGGTCAGCCAGAACCCGCGCGAAGCCGGCGCGGGCGCGGTCGAGCACGCCTGGGTTGCGCAGGAAGCGCGCGTCGTGGTGCAGGGCCAGGATCAGGCCGTGGATCTCGAACAGCATCTGGGCAGGGTCGGTGTCGGCGCGCAGCTGGCCTTCGGCGATGGCCATGCGGATGGCACGTTCCAGCGCGGCATGCCAGGCGCGCACCATTTCGGCCAGCGCGTCGCGCACGGGGCCAGGGCGGTCGTCGAATTCGACGGCACCGCTGATGTAGATGCAGCCGCTGTCGAGCTCCACCGACACGCGGCGCACCCAGCGCTCGAAAAGCGCCTGTAGCCGCGGCAGGCCGCGCGGTTCGGCGATGGCGGGGAAGAAGACCTCTTCCTCGAAGCGGGCGTGGTATTCGCGGACGACGGAGATCTGGAGTTCCTCGCGCGATCCGAAGTGGGCGAACACGCCGCTCTTGGACATCTGCATCAGCTCGGCCAGCGCACCGATCGACAGGCCTTCCAGCCCCATGTGCGACGCCAGGCCCAGCGCCGCTTCCAGGATGGCGGCACGCGTCTGCTGCCCTTTGTGCATCGGGCGCGCCAGCGCGCGCGATGCTTCCGAAGGCTGCGGTGGGGTGGGCGGCGTCACGGGACCAGGCAAGAGGCGATGGGCAGAAGGGGCACAGGCGATCGGGGGGAGATTGGCGTTGAGATCCGAAAATCGAACGGTCGTTCTATTTTGCAGAGTTCGCCCGCAACGAGCTGTGACAAAGCCCGCTTTTTTTAGGGTGCGGCCCTTAAAGAGCTGCGGATTGAAGCCCGTCACGCGAATCAGCTACTCTTCGCCTTCATGGACGTTCTGCAGCTCGACATCTCGGGCCGCCCCCAGTCGTGGATCACGCCACGCGAAGCGGCCGTGCTCTATGCCAGCGACAGCATCGCCTGGACACTGGGCGACGCCTTCCATGTGCTGCGCGGCGGCATGCAGCGCAGCACCGGGCTGCAGAGCCGCATCGAAGTGCATCCCATCGTGGCGGTGCGCGGGGCCATCCCCACGCGGGCCTGGCGCCAGGCGCCCACGCTGGCCAACCCGAAGCTGTTTGCGCGCGACCGCGGGATCTGCGCCTATTGCGGCGGGCATTTCCACTTTGACGATCTGACGCGCGAACACATCGTGCCCGTGTCCCGCGGCGGCGACGACAGCTGGATGAACTGCATCACCGCCTGCCGTGCCTGCAACGGGCAGAAAGGCAACCGTCTGCCCGAGGAAGCCGGCATGACGCTGCTGTACCTGCCTTACGTGCCCAGCCTGCACGAAGACATGATCCTGCGGGGCAGGCGTATCCTGTCCGACCAGATGGAGTTTCTGCTGGCCAGCGTGCCGCGGCATTCGCGGCTGCACGGCTAGACGGCTGGGCGGCCGGAAGGCGCAAGCCCTCAACTGGCCTGCGGGACGGCCGGCAGCTTTTCTTTACATCCCCCGCGCGCAGACCGGTCGGCGGGCGGGCTGCGGCCGGCGTTATCGGGCTGATGCCCGCTTGATGCCCGCTTGATGCCCGCTCGAAGCCGATCGAACGCGAACGAACCCGCGCCACGCACTTCCACACTCATCCTCATGACCACACACACCTTCCGCAACATCGCCGCCCTGGCTCTGGCCAGCCTTCTGGCTGCTTGCAGCACCACCAGCCCGGACGTCATCAGCCGCAACGACGCGCAGCGGATGTCCACCGTCGTCGATGCCACCGTGCTTTCCACCCGCCCCGTGGTGGTGGAAGGCTCGCAGAGCGGCATTGGCGGCACCGCTGGCGCGGTGGTGGGGGGCGTGGCCGGCAGTTCGGTGGGCGGCCGGCGTGAGGGCGTGGCGGTGGGCGTGATCGGCGCAGTCGCCGGCGCCGTGATCGGCAACGCCATCGAGCGCAACACCACCCGCGAAGAAGCCGTCGAGATCATGTTGCAGCTCAAGAGCGGCGAACGCCGGGCGGTGGTGCAGGCGCGCGGCAACGAGCAGTTCACCCCGGGCGAGGCCGTGATCATCGTCACCACCGGCGGCAAGGTGCGCGTCACGCGCGCGCCAGGCGCCCCGGGCGCCCCCGTCAAGACGCCCTGACGCTGCGGCTGCCCGGGCCCCCGGCCGCGGGCAGCACAGCGTCAGCCGCCGGCGCGCCTGGCCTTCAGGCCCGCCTGCTGCAGCAGGGCCACCACCCGGTCGGCGTGGTCCCCCTGCACTTCCACCACACCGTCCTTCACCGTGCCACCGGCGCCGCATGACGTGCGCAGGCGCTTGCCCCAGGCGGCCAGCGCTTCGGCATCCCCCGGCAGGCCGCGGACGAGGGTCACCAGCTTGCCCGCACGCCCCTGCTTCTCGCGGCTGACGCGCACGATGCCGTCGCCCGCCGGGGCCACCGGCCGGGCCTTGCACTGGCAATCGGCCACCGGGCGGCGGCAGGCCGGGCACATGCGACCGGCATCGGTGGAATAGACCAGGCTCATGCCACGGCCCCTGGGTCTGCGAAGGCGGTCATGGGCTCAGCGCGGTGCGGGCGGCGGCGCCACGAAGCGGTCTGCCAGCCCCTGCCAGCAATCGGCATAAGCGCTGTCCAGCGATGCGCTGTGCAGGGCGAAGGCCGTGGGCCGCAGGCGCCAGCGGCTTTCGAACATGAAGGCCAGCGTGTCGGCCAGCTTGTGCGGGGCCAGGTCGGCCTGGCTGGCCTTGTCGAAGGCCTGCGCGTCGGGGCCGTGCGGCACCATGCAGTTGTGCAGGCTCATGCCGCCGGGGCGGAAGCCCTCGGGCTTGGCGTCGTACTGGCCCGTCACCAGGCCCATGAATTCGCTCATCACATTGCGGTGGTACCAGGGCGGGCGAAAGGTGTCTTCCGTCACCATCCAGCGCGGCGGGAAGATCACGAAATCGCAGTTCGCCGTGCCCGGGGTGTCGCTGGGGCTGGTCAGCACGGTGAAGATGCTGGGGTCAGGATGATCGAAGCTGATCGAGCCGATGGCCATGAAGTGCGCGGTGTCGTACTTCAGCGGCGCCAGGTTGCCGTGCCAGGCCACGACGTCGAAGGGCGTGCGCGGCTGGTGCGTCTGCCACAGCCGGCCGCCCACGCGGCGGATGATCTCGTAGGGGCGGTCTTGTTGCTGCTCGAAGGCCGCCACGGGGGCCAGGAAATCGCGCGGATTGGCCAGGCCGTTGCTGCCGATCGGCCCCAGCTCGGGCAGACGGAAGGGCGCGCCGTGGTTTTCGCACACGTACACGCGGGTCGGGCCCTGCACCTGCACGCTGAAGGCGATGCCCCGCGGCAGCAGCAGCACTTCGCCCGGCACGGCGTCCAGCACGCCGAGTTCGGTCACCACGGTCAAGGCGCCCTGCTGGGGCACCAGCAACATCTCGCCGTCGGCATTGACGAGTGCCCGGCCGTCCATCGACCGGTTGAACAAGGCCAGGTGCGCCGCCATGCCGGTCTGCGCTTCCGGATCGCCGTTGACGACGACGGTGCGCAGGCCGTCGATGAAGTCGAGCGGCTCCGACGGGATGGGCACCGGATGCCAGCGCAACGGATCCGGCGGGGCGTGCTCGCCAGCCGCGGCGCCGGTCTGCCAGAAAGGCTGCTCGTAGGGCCGATGCGCGCCCGTGACCACCGAAGGCTGCCGCCGGTAGACCCAGCTGCGCTGATTGACGTGGCGCGGCGCCGTGAACGCGCTGCCGGAGATCAGCTCGGCATACAGCCCCAGCGGCGCACGCTGGGGGCTGTTGCGGCCGTGGGGCAGCGCGCCAGGGCAGGCTTCAGTGACGAACTGGTTGCCGAACCCGGCAAGGTAGGCACGTGGTCTCATGGTGGCGGTGGATCAAGGCAAGGCAGGCAAGGCGCTGGGCTGCAATGCTGTCACGGCCAGCAACCCTCTGGCAGCGGGTCCATCGAGCCGCCATGCGCAACCGGCCGCTGATCGCGGAGATTCAGTCGCCGGGGCAGGGGTGGTAGGCCGTGTTGGACTTGAACCAACGACCAAAGGATTATGAGTCCTCTGCTCTAACCAACTGAGCTAACGGCCCGCGGGCCGGAGTGTAGGTGCGAGTGGCGCGCCGGCCGAACGGCCCAGGGCCCTACTTCGCCGACAGCGCGTTGCCCACCAGCCGGGCGGTGATGTCGACGATCTGGATCATGCGTTCGTAGGGCATGCGCGTGGGGCCGATCACGCCCAGGGTGCCGACGATGCGGCCGTTGACTTCGTAAGGCGCGGTCACGACCGACAGCTCTTCGAAGGGCACGACCTGGCTTTCGCCGCCGATGTAGATGCGCACACCTTCGGCGCGGCTGCTCACGTCCAGCAGGCGCATGAGTTCGGTCTTCTGCTCGAAGACGTCGAACAGGCGGCGCAGGCTGCCCATGTCGTTGCCGAAGTCCTGCACGCCGATCAGGTTGCGCTCGCCAGACACAACCACGTTGTCCTGCCCCACCAGCGCTTCGCCGGCCTGCACGGCGGCCTGCATCAGGCTGGCGATCTCGCCGCGCAAGGCTTCCACCTCGTGCTTCAGGCGTTCGCGCACTTCCTCGATCGTGAGCCCGGCGTAATGCGTGTTCAGGTAATTGGTCGCCTCGATCAGTTCGGCCTGCGGGAAATCGCGCGCGGTGAAGATCACGCGGTTCTGCACATCGCCGTCGGGTGCCACGATGATCACCAGCACCCGCTTGTCGCCCAGGCGCAGGAATTCGATGTGATGGAACACGCTGGCCTTGCGCGGCGCCGTCACCACGCCGACGTAGCTGGACAGGCTGGACAGCAGCGACGCTGCCTGGGCGATCACGCGCTGCGGCTGGTCCGGGTGCAACTGGCCGCGGGCCACCGCCAGGTCATCGGCGCGGGATTCCAGGTCCAGTGGCCGCGCGGTGAGCATGGTGTCGACGAACAACCGGTAGCCGCGGGCGGTGGGGATGCGGCCGGCGCTGGTGTGCGGGCTGGCGATCAGACCCAGCTCTTCCAGATCGGCCATCACGTTGCGGATGGTGGCGGGCGACAGGTCCAGACCGGAGGCGCGAGACAGGGTGCGTGACCCCACGGGCGTGCCATCGGCGATGTAGCGCTCCACCAAGGTCTTCAGCAGGGTTTTGGCGCGGTCGTCCAGCATGGGCCGATTGTACGGATGCACCCCTGCCGTGCCTGGGGCGGGCCCCGCCTGAACGGGTGCCCTATGGTGTAATGCTTTTCATGCCGTCTGGCTTTCGACATGCTGCCATCGTGGGCAAGTACCAAGCGCGGGGCATACGCCCGGTGCTGGAGGAGATCGCCCACTTCCTGGTTGCGCGCGGTCTGGAAGTCTCGTTCGAGCGCGAGACGGCGCACGCCACGGGCGTGGTCGATTTCGACGCCCTCACGCCCACCGAAATGGGCCAGCGCTGCGACCTGGCCGTGGTGGTCGGCGGCGACGGCACGATGCTGGGCATCGCCCGCGAACTGGCCCGCCACGGCCTGCCGCTGGTAGGCATCAACCAGGGCCGCCTGGGCTTCATCACCGATCTGCCGATGGGCGCCTACCAGGAAGCCCTGGCGCCCATGCTGGACGGCCAGTACGACGAAGAGCGCCGCACCATGCTGGAAGGCGAAGTCTGGCGCGATGGCGAGATCATCTTCAACGGCCTGTCGGTGAACGACGTCGTCGTCAGCCGCGGTGCCAGCGCCAGCATGGTGGAGCTCAGCGTCGACGTCGGCGACGACTTCGTCGCCAACATCCGCGCCGACGGCCTGATCGTGGCCACGCCCACCGGCAGCACGGCCTATGCGCTGTCGGCCGGCGGGCCCATCCTGCACCCGGGCATCGGCGGCTGGGTGCTGGTGCCGATCGCTTCGCACACGCTGAGCAACCGCCCCATCGTGTTGCCAGACACCCAGACCGTGCGCATCGGCATCGTGGCCGGGCGCGATGTCTCGGCCAACTTCGACATGCACAGCGTCACCAGCCTGATGGTGGGCGACCAGGTGCAGATGCGGCGTTCTGCCTTCCAGGTGCGCTTCCTGCACCCACGCGGCTGGACGTACTACGCCACGCTGCGGCGCAAGCTGCGCTGGTACGACGGCGCGGCATGAAGCCAGGGCAGACATGCTGAAGCGGCTGCACCTGCGCGACTTCGTCATCGTCGACGAACTCGACATCGAGCTCGGCGCCGGCTTCACCGTGCTCACGGGCGAGACGGGCGCAGGCAAATCCATCCTGATCGACGCGCTGCAGCTGGCCCTGGGCCAGCGCGCCGACAGCGCCGTCGTGCGCGAAGGCGCGGCACGCACCGAGGTGACGGCGGAATTCGACCTGCCCGCCAGCCTGCAGGCCTGGCTCGACGAAGCCGGCTTCACGGCCGAAGACGGCGGGCTGCTGCTGCGCCGCACGGTGGACGCGCAGGGCAAGAGCCGCGCCTGGATCAATGGCAGCACGGCCACCGTGACCCAACTGCGCGAAGTGGCCGAGCACCTGGTCGACATCCACGGCCAGCATGCCTGGCAAAGCCTGACGCGGCCCGCCGCGGTGCGCGCCCTGCTGGACAGCCAGGCCGGCGTCGACGCGCAGCCGATGGCCGCCGGCTGGCAGGCCTGGCGTCAAGCCCTGGCCGCGCTGGCGGACGCCCGGGCGCGCCGCGACACGCTGGAACGCGAACGCGAACGCCTGGCCTGGCAGCTGGCCGAGCTGGACAAGCTGAACCCGGCCGAAGGCGAGTGGGAGCAGCTCAACGGCGAACACCAGCGCCTGGCACATGCGCAGGCGCTGCTGGACGGCAGCCGCGCAGCGCTGGACGCCATCGCCGAAGGCGAGCAGCCGGCAGACAGCCAGGTGCACCGCGCCATCGATGCCCTGCAGGCGGTGGCCGATTACGACCCCCAGCTGCGCGCCGTGGCCGAGGTGCTGCAAGGCGCAGCGGCCCAGCTGGAAGACGCAGCCCACAGCCTGCATGCCTACCTGGGCCGCAGCGAGCCCGACCCCGAACGCCTGGCCGACCTCGACACCCGGCTGGGCGCGTGGATCAGCCTGGCGCGCCGCTATCGCCGCAGCCCGGCCGAACTGCCCGCCCTGGTGCAAGGCTGGCGGCAGGAACTGGCCAGCCTGGACGCCGCCGCCGACCTGCAGGCCCTGGAAGCCCGCGCCAGCGCTGCCGAAGCCGCCTGGCGCAAGGCTGCGCAGGCCATCAGCCGCCAGCGCCAGCGCGCCGCCGGCCCGCTGGGCCTGGCCGTGACCCAGGCCATGCAGCAGCTGGGGATGGCCGGAGGCCGCTTCGAAGTGGCCTTGCTGCCGCAGGAAGAGCCGCAGGCCCACGGGCTGGAAAACGTGGAATTCCGCGTCGCCGGGCATGCCGGCAGCACCCCGCGGCCGCTGGCCAAGGTGGCTTCCGGCGGCGAGCTGTCGCGGCTGGCGCTGGCCATCGCCGTCACCACCGCCCAGGGCCAGGCGGCCCCGGCCGCCGAAGCGGCCGACGCGGTGGGCACGCTCATCTTCGACGAGATCGACGCCGGTGTCGGCGGCACGGTGGCCGACAGCGTGGGCCGGCTGATGAAGCAGCTCGGCCGCAGCTGCCAGGTGCTGGCCGTCACGCACCTGGCCCAGGTGGCCGCCTGCGCCGACGGCCACCTGCTGGTGGCCAAGGCGAAGAAGGGCCGCCAGACGGTGAGCGACGTGCAGGCCGTCAGCGGCGAAACGCGCGTGGCCGAGATCGCCCGCATGCTGGGCGGCGAAAGGCTGGCAGGCACCAGCCGCGCCCATGCGCTGGCCCTGCTGGGCGCACCTGAAGGCCCGCCGCCCCGGGGTGCCGCGTGACCACGCTGCCTGCCGCACCGGGTCCGGGGGAAGACGAGGTCATCCTCATCACCGGCATCTCGGGCTCGGGTAAATCGGTGGCCCTGCATGCGCTGGAAGACGCGGGCTACTTCTGCGTCGACAACCTGCCGCCCGAGCTGCTGCGCGACTTCCTGCGCCTGGAGCACCAGCGCTTCACGCACCGCGTGGCGGTGGCAGTGGACGTGCGCACCGCGGCTTCGCTGCCGCACCTGCTGCCACTCATCAGCGAGCTGCGCAGCGAAGGCGTGCGCATCCGCAGCCTGTTCCTGGACGCGAACGACGACGCCCTGGTACGGCGGTTTTCCGAAACCCGGCGGCCCCATCCCCTGAGCAGCGGGCCGGCCGGCGGTGACGCCACGCGCGCGCTGCTCGACGCCATCCGGCTGGAACGCGACCTGCTGTCGGACTTGCGCGAGGCGTCCACCGTCATCGACACCAGCCAGCTGCGCCCGGCGCTGCTGCGCAGCTGGGTGCGGTCGCTGGTGGGCGCGCGCGCCACGGCGCTGACGCTGGTGTTCGAATCGTTCGCCTTCAAGCACGGCGTACCGCTGGACGCCGACTACGTGTTCGACGTGCGCGTGCTGCCCAACCCGCACTATGTGCGCGAACTGCGCCCGCTGACGGGCCGCGACGCACCCGTGGCCGACTACCTGATGCAGCAGCCCGAAGTGCACGAGATGCTGCAGCAGATCGACACCTTCCTGCAGCGCTGGCTGCCGGCCTTCCAGGAAGACCAGCGCAGCTACCTCACGGTGGCCGTGGGCTGCACTGGCGGGCAGCATCGCTCGGTGTACGGCGTGGAATGGCTGGCACGCCGTTTCGCCAGCCGCTACGCCACCCTGGTGCGGCACCGCGAACTCGACGGCCGCGCCTGAGCCGGCCGGCCCCCGCCCGAGGCAATCTCCATGACCCGAATGTCGCCTGAAGCCGACCCCGAACCCGGCAGCGCGCGCAGCCCGGCAACGGCCAACCCCCGCCCTGCCCTGCCCGATCCGCTGCCGCTGTTCCCGCTGCAGATGGTGCTGTTCCCCGGCGCCCAGCTGGCCCTGAACGTGTTCGAGGCGCGCTACCTGGACATGGTCACCGATTGCCTGCGCAAGCAGAGCCCCTTCGGCGTGGTGTGCCTGCAGCAGGGCGACGAAGTCGAGCGCGAGGCCCGCCGCAGCGGCACCGCCCGCGTGAAGATGGAAGCCATCGGCGTAGCCGCGCACATCGACGAGGTCGACGCCGAGCAGCCCGGCATCCTGCACCTGCGCTGCACCGGGCAGCAGCGCTTCAGGCTGCGCGAAGCACCCGTGCAGGGCGGCAACGGCCTGTGGTGGGGCCGGGTCGAGACCCTGCCGGACGACCCGGCGCGCACGCCCGGCCCAGCCATGCTGCAGACGGTGTCTGCCCTGGCCGAAGCCATCCGCAAGCTGCAGGAGCACGAGCGCGTGCCCTTTGCCTCACCCTACCGGCTGGACGACGCCGGCTGGGTGGCCAACCGCTGGTGCGAGCTGCTGCCGGTGTCGCTGGCCGCCAAGCAGAAACTGATGGAGCTGGACGACCCGGTGATCCGGCTGTCGCTGGTGGATGGCTTCCTGCGCGACAAGAAGGTGGTGGTGGGCTAGCCGGCCGAGGCCGCCAGCGCCAGACCCCGCGGTCAAGCCGTTGGCGGCTGCAGCAGCTTGCGCACAGGCGCAGGCAAGCCCAGGGCCAGGGCTTCCTGCAGGCTGAACCAGCGGCCACCGGGCGCAGGCTCGGCGACACCCGGCGGGTGCCGCCAGCGCAGCACCTGCAGGTGCCAGTCGAAGTGCGTCAGCACGTGGCGCAGCGGTGGCAGCCATTCGCCCTGCCCCGGCCAGGCCGCCACCTGGGCCTGCAGGGCTTCGACACTGTCGTACTGCGGCAGGCTCCACAGGCCGGCCCAGACGCCTTCGGCCGGCCGCTGCACCAGCCACAACCGCCCTTCCTGCTCCAGCCACAGCAGCGCGTGGTGGCGCTGGCCGCGCTTGAGCTTCTTCGTCTTCACGGGATAGCGCTCGGGCGTGCCCTGGGCGCGAGCAAGGCAGTCGGCCGCCAGCGGGCACAGCAGGCAGGCCGGGCGCCGCGTCAGGCAGACGGTGGCGCCCAGGTCCATCAGCCCCTGTGTGTAGGTGGGCATGGCCGCGGCGTCCGGCAGCAGGGCCTGCGCCAGCTGCCACAGGCGCTGCTCCTGCGCGGCATGGGCCAGATCGCCGTCGAAACCCAGGGCGCGGGTGAGCACGCGCTTGACGTTGCCGTCGAGGATCGCCGCCCGTTCGCCGTAGCAGAACGCGGCGATCGCGCTGGCGGTGCTGCGGCCGATGCCGGGCAGCCGGGCCAGCGCCTGGCTGTCGCCCGGAAAGTGGCCGCCGTGCTCGGCCACCACCTTCTGCGCGCAGCGGTGCAGGTTGCGCGCCCGGCTGTAGTAGCCCAGGCCGCTCCACAGTGCCAGCACGTCGTCCAGCGCGGCAGCGGCCAGGGCCTGCACATCGGGAAAGCGGGCCAGAAAACGCGGGTAGTAGTCCAGCACCGTGGCCACCTGCGTCTGCTGCAGCATGACTTCGGACAGCCAGACCCGGTAAGGATCCCGCGTGTGCTGCCAGGGCAGGCCCTGGCGCCCGTGGCGGGGCTGCCAGGCCAGCACGCGATCGGCCAGCGGCGGCAGGCCCGGCGGCGTCAAGCCGCGTCTCGGCGCGATGCCGTGTCGGGCGGGGGCGCCAGGCCCCTGGCGGCTTTCAGGGCACGCTCGGCCAACGCTTCCATGCGCAGCTGCAGGGCGTTGATCTGTTCGTCGGTGCGCTGGACTTCTTCGATCCTGGCTTCGAGATCGCCCGAAGCCGACTGCACGCGGTCCAGCGCCTCCCGCCGGCGCGCGAAGGCACGGCGGCGCTCGCCCAGCTGCGCGTCCACCTGCGCCGCGGCGCTCTTGCTCCAGAGCTCGATTTCGCTGGCGGCGTTTTCGAACACCACGCGCAGCTTGGAAAGCAACAGGCGCCTGAACTGCTCGGCAAAACCCGGCGTGCCCATGCGCCAGGCCTGCCCCAGGCTGAAATAGCGGCCGTAGCTGCTCTCGATCAGGGCCAGGTCCTGCAGGTAGTTGGCCAGCCCTGGCGGCGGGCCCAGCACGAAGGCGAAGCCGAATTCGGTGTTCATGCGGCGGAAGCTGCCGTCCAGCATCTGGCGCATTTCCTCGCCCTGCCTTTCCACATGCTCCAGCACGCCGCGCAGGCGGGTGAACAAGGCGTCAAAGGCCGACTTGGCACCCAGCCCCAGGAACTTGGCACCCGCGGCCGCCTGCATGGCGGAGACTTCGGTGGCCAGCGCATCGCTGGACAGCCTGGCCATCAGATCGCGAAGCAGCCGCTGCTGCACGTTGCGCAGTGCCGTGAGGTGACCGCTGCAGCGTTCGAAATCGGCCATCTCGATGTCGATGCGCTGCGCCAGCATGCGCAGCTTCCCGCTGCTCTTGCCGCGCAGGCCGCGCAGCTCCATCAATTGCTCGGCATGCTGGCGCCGCCGGTCGGCCAGGCGCCGCGCGGCGCCCTGCCGCAGCTGCTGCACCACGCTGTGCGCGGCCTGCAGCAGCAGCTCGGTCTGGCGGGGCAGCAACTGCCCGGCCAGGGCTTGCTCCAGCGGCGCCACACGGCTGGCGGCCAGGGCCGGCACGTCGCCTTCCACGCGTGCGGCCAGGGCATCGCGCGCGGAGACCGCGAACACGCGCTGCAGCGGCATGCCCAGGGTGCGCGCGGTCTGCTGGCGCTGGCGTTCGACCTGGGCTTCCACCTCACGTGGCGTGGCCAGCGGGTCGGCCAGGGTGTCGATCTTGTTCAGTACGACGAAGCGCTCCAGCGCGGCCTGGCTGAGATGGTCCTTCCAGATCGCCAGGTCAGAGCGCGTGACGCCGGTATCGGCTGCCAGCACGAACACGATCGCGTGCGCCGTGGGCAGCAGGCCCAGGGTGAGCTCGGGCTCGGCGCCGATGGCGTTGAGGCCGGGCGTGTCCACCACCACGAGGCCGCGCTGCAGCAGCGGGTGGGGGTAGTTGATCAGCGCGTGGCGCCAGGCCGGCACCTCGACCTTGCCGTCGTCACGCTGCGGCGGGTTGTCCTCGGGCTGGCTGTCGCTCCACAGGCCCAGCGCACGCGCCTGGTCCACGGGCACCCACTGGGTGCGCGTGACGGCCGCCAGCGACCGGGCCAGGGCCGCCGGGTCCTTCGTGTCCAGCGGCAGGTGATGCCAGGCAGCGTCACGCACCCGCAATTCACCGAGTGACAGCCCCTGGACCCGGGTTTCGATCGGCAGCAGCGACAGGCGCGAAGGCACGCCGGCGTCGAAGCGCAGTTCCACCGGGCACATGGTGGTGCGCCCTGGCGTGGCCGGCAGTACGCGGCGGCCGGTATCGGCGAAGAAGAGCGCGTTGATCAGCTCGGACTTGCCGCGCGAGAACTCGGCCACGAAGGCCAGCACCAGCTTGTCCGAGGCCAGGCGTTCGCGCAGCGCCGACAGCACGGTGGCATCCGGGGCGTCGAGCAATTCCTGTTCGTTCATCGCACGGCCGAGCTGCGCCAGCGCGGCGTCCAGCCCGGCGCGCCAGGCAGCCAGGTCGTCCAGGCGCTGCGCGAAGGGCTGGCCGGCGGTCACGGCGGTGGGTGCGGGTGCGGCAGGTTCTTGCGCCATCGGCAGGCTGTGGGGCGGTGCGGAAGGGTTGAAAGTGGGCCCAGCGCCCTGCGTGCCATGCTAGCCCAGCGCGGCATGCCACAGGGCCCGGCTGCGCATCAGCGTTTCTGGCATTGCGCGCAGTAGTACGTGCTGCGCTGCAACTGCACGATGCGCCGGATGGCCGCGCCGCAGCGCCCGCAGGCCTGCCCGGCGCGGCCGTAGACGGCGGCTTCGGTCTGGAAGGCACCGCTCATCCCGTGCACGTCGGAAAAGTCACGCAAGGTGCTGCCGCCCAGCGTGAGCGCCCGTGCCAGCGTGGCGCGCACGGCGGCCAGCAGTTTCTCGGCACGCGGCCGGCTGAGGCGATCGCTGCGCAGACCGGGGTGGATGCCGGCCTGGAAAAGTGCCTCGCAGGCGTAGATGTTGCCGGCCCCGACCACGGCACCGCCAGCCAGCAGCACGCTCTTGATCGGCGCTCGGTGGCGCTGCAGCGCGGCGTGAAAGCGCTGTGGCGTGAGCTCGGGGTCGAAGGGCTCCGGCCCCAGCCGCGCCAGCAGGGCGGCGGCAGGCGGCTGGTCCAGGGCCGGCGACCACACCACCGCGCCGAACCGCCGCGGGTCGTTCAGGCGCAGCGTGCCCTGGGTGGTGAGCAGGTCGAAGTGATCGTGCGGCCCGGGCGGCGGGGCCTGCGCCAGCAGGGCCAGCGAACCCGACATCCCCAGGTGCAGCAGCAGCCCGCCCGCCGGCCCGCCACCGGAACTTTCCGGGTGCAGCGGCACCCAGAGGTACTTGCCTCGGCGCAGCACAGGGCCGATGCGCTGGCCTTGCACCTTCGCTGGGTCGCAGCCCAGTGGCCAGCGCAGGGGCTTGCCCAGGCGCAGGCCCAGGACGAGCGCATCGCGCAAGGGCAAATCGATGCCGCGCCGCGTGACCTCGACCTCGGGTAGTTCAGGCATGAACCATTATGTGAGAATGAATTTCAACTGTTCTGGAGCCCACATGCCTGCACCCGTGCGCCGGCCTTGCACGTCCGCCCGCGCCGCGCCTTCCCGGCGCGCCCCATTGGCGGCCAGGGTGCTGCTGCTGGCGCTGATGTGGGGCAACGCAGTGGCCGCCCCGGCCTTCGCACAGGGTTCCCCGGCGCCCGCGACGCCGGTCAAGCCGGCGGCGACGCCTGCAACCGAAGCGCCGTCGCCGCCGCCTGCCCCGCCCTTGCCATCGGCGCTGGACGCGCCGCTTTTCTATCAGCTGCTGATCGGCGAGATGGAGCTGCGGGGTGGCGAAGCCGCCACCGCCTACCAGGTGATCCTGGACGCTGCGCGCCGCACGCGGGAGCCGGCCTTGTTCCGCCGGGCCGTGGACATCGCGATCCAGGGCCGCGCCCTGGAACAGGCCCTGGGCGCGGTGCGCGCCTGGCGCACGGCGCTGCCGGATTCGCTGGACGCCCTGCGGCTGGAGGTGCAGATCCTCGGCGCCGGTGGGCGTGCCAGCGAGATGACCGAGCCGCTGCGTGCGCTGCTGCGGCTGACCCCGGCGGCCGAACGCCCGGGCTTGATTGCGGCATTGCCGCGCTTCCTTGAACGCAGCGGCGAGCCGCGCGCGATTGCTTCGGTGCTGTCCGATGTGCTCAGGCCTTACGCGGAGCAGCCGGAAACGCGGATCGCCGCGCGGGTGGCGATCGGCCGCGCCTGGCTCACGGCCGACGACCCGGACATCGCCCTGGCCCTGGCCCGCGATGCGCACAAGCTGGATGCCGACGCGCCCGGCCCGGCGCTGCTGGCACTGGAACTGATGGCCAGCCGGCCGGCCGCCGAAGAGCTGGTCACCGCGCACCTGGCGCGCCCGCAGGCCAGCACGCCGCTGCGCCTGGCCTACGTGCGGGTGCTGACGGGCGTGCAGCGCTATGTCGACGCCGCCCGCGAACTGCGCGCGGCCACCCAGGCACAGCCCGATGAGCCAGGGCCCTATCTGACCCTGGGCGTGATCGAACTCGAACTGAAGCACCCGCGGGAAGCCGAGGCTGCACTGCTGCGCTACGTGGAACTGGTCCAGGCACAGCAGCCCGCAGGCAGCGCCGCGGCCACCCCGGGCGCCGTGCCGCCGGCCACCGCACGCGCTGCGGACAACGACGATGACGAGACCGACGACCCGCGGCAGCCCGACCGGGGCCTGGTGCAGGCCTGGCTGAGCCTGGCCCAGCTGGCCGAGCAGCGCGGCGACTACACCGCCGCCGAAACCTGGCTGGCCAAGGTGGACGACCCCCGGCGCGCGCTCGACGTGCAGGCCCGGCGGGCGATGATCCTGGCCCGGCAGGGCCAATTGGCCCAGGCACGGGAGACCATCCGCCGCGTGCCGGAGCGCAGCCCCGAGGACGCGCGCAACAAGGTGCTAACCGAAGCCAGCGTGCTGCGCGAGGTCAAGCGCTGGAAGGAAGCCTTCGATGTGCTGGCCAGCGCCAGCCAGCGCTTCCCGGACGACCCCGATCTGCTGTACGAACAGGCCATGATGGCCGAGAAGACGTCGCGCCTGCCCGAGATGGAGCAACTGCTGCGGCGGGTGATGGTGCTCAAGCCCGAGAGCCCGCATGCCTTCAATGCACTGGGCTATTCGCTGGCCGACCGCGGCCTGCGGCTGACCGAGGCGCGCGACCTGATCGCCAAGGCGCTGGCCCTGGCGCCCGGCGACCCCTTCATCACCGACAGCCTGGGCTGGGTGGAATTCAAGCTCGGCCGGCCCCAGGAAGCCCTGCGCCTGCTACGCCAGGCCTACCAGGCGCGGCCTGACGCCGAGATCGGCGCCCACCTGGGCGAAGTGCTGTGGTCGCTGGGCGAAAAGGAAGAAGCCCGCAAGATCTGGCGCGAGGCACGCACGCGCGACGGCAGCAACGAAGTGCTGCGCGAGACCCTGGCCCGGCTGCGCGCCGATCCGTGATCACCGCGCCGCCCGGCCGCCGCCCCGCGCGGCCCGCTGCGGCGCTGCTGTGCCTGGGCGCGCTGCTGAGCGGGTGCAGCACGGCGCCGCCAGCCGCCGTGCCTGAGCGCTGGATCACCGGCCGGTTGAACCTGCAGGTGGCCGCCGACGCCGAACGGCGTGCCCAAAGCCTGGGTGCGAGTTTCGAGCTGCAAGGCGACGCCCGGGCCGGTGAACTGCGCCTGATGTCGCCGCTGGGATCTCAGCTGGCCGCCGCGCGCTGGTCCCCGGGCCGGGCCGAACTGCAGACCAGCGAAGGCCTGCGCCGTTTCGACAACCTTGACGAACTGTCGCAGCAGGCGCTGGGCGAAAGCCTGCCCCTGGCCGCCCTGCCCAGCTGGCTGGCCGGCAAGCCCTGGCCCGAATGGCCGTACCAGCCCACGGCTCAGGGCTTCGACCAGGCCGGCTGGCAGGTGCTGCTGGCACGCCAGGCCGAAGGCGTGATCGAGGCGCGCCGCCTGGCGCCGCCGGCCGTCGTCCTGCGCGTGCGGCTGGACCCGCCATCCTGAGGGCCGGCGGGCTGCCGGCCCCGCACGCCCCGGCAGCGACAATGCATCATGGCTCTGCAAGCGCTGTATGACGTCCCGGCACCGGCGAAGATCAACCTGTTCCTGCACGTCATCGGGCGGCGGGCCGACGGCTACCACCTGCTGCAATCGCCCTTCGTGCTGCTGGATTGGGCGGACCGGCTGCACTTCGAACGCCGCGGCGACGGGCTGCTGCGCCGGCACGACCTGGGCCCGCCGCTGCCCGCCGACGACCTGAGCCTGCGCGCCGCGCGCGCGCTGCAGGCCGCCAGCGGTACGCGGCTGGGCGCCGACATCCATGTCGACAAGCAGCTGCCCTGGGGCGCAGGGCTGGGCGGCGGCAGCTCCGACGCCGCCAGCACCCTGCTCGCGCTCAACCGGCTATGGGGCCTGCACTGGCCGCGCCAGAAGCTGGCCGAGCTGGCCCTGCCCCTGGGCGCCGACGTGCCGTTCTTCATCGGAGGCGACAACGCCTTCGTCGAAGGCATCGGCGAGCGGCTGCGCCCGATTGACCTGCCGCCAGCCGACTACGTGGTCATCAAGCCCCCGGCGTCGTTGCCCACGCCCGACATCTTTCGGCACCCTGCGCTGGTCCGCGACACCGAACCAGTTATACTCGTGGGCTCTCTTGAAGAGGTTGCACAGCTTTCTGAGCCGTTGACCCCTCAAGGCAGACGTTGGACCCCGGGGCATGGCAGTTTTGGCCGCAATGATTTGCAAGCCCCGGCCGAAGATCGATGCCCTGACGTCACGCAGGCTGCAGGATGGTTGCAGGAACGGTTCGGCAACAGCCGGATGTCGGGTTCAGGCAGTGCGGTCTTTGCAAGGGTCGACAATGGCCACCTTCCCATGGCGACACACCTGGCGGATCTGCCGCCGGGCTGGGTGGGGAAACATTGTCGAAGCCTCGCCCGGCATCCGCTGAAGGACTGGGCCGGCTGAGAAGATTGAAGGGTGGCGGCGATGAGCCGCTTCCTGTGTAGGGGAGTCGCCAAGTTGGTTAAGGCATCGGATTTTGATTCCGACATGCGAGGGTTCGAGTCCTTCCTCCCCTGCCAAAACTTCTGCTGAAGCCTGCGCCGGGCGGCCTTTGCCCGCCACCGCCTGCAGGCCGGCAACCACCGGAGGCCCATCGTGCTGTTCAATACCGTGCTGTTCACCGGCAACGCCAACCCGGTGCTGGCGCAGGAAATGGCCAGCCACCTGGGCACCGAACTGGGCCACGCCGAAGTGGGCCGGTTTTCCGACGGCGAGACCACCGTCGAGATCCAGCAGAACGTCCGCGCCCGCGACGTCTTCGTGGTGCAGCCCACCTGCGCGCCCACGAACGAGCACGTGATGGAGCTGTGCATCATGGTCGACGCCTTGAAGCGCGCCAGTGCCCGCCGCATCACCGCCGTCATCCCGTACTTCGGCTATGCCCGCATGGACCGCCGGCCGCGCAGCATGCGCGTGCCCATCAGCGCCAAGGTCGTGGCCAACATGCTCGAAACGGTGGGCGTGGAACGCCTGCTGACGATGGACCTGCACGCCGACCAGATCCAGGGCTTCTTCGACATCCCGGTCGACAACATCTACGCCAGCCCGGTGCTGCTGGCCGATCTGAAGGGCAAGGCCTATTCCGATCTGGTCGTGATCTCGCCCGACGTCGGCGGCGTGGTGCGCGCGCGTGCCATGGCCAAGCAGCTGGGCTGCGATCTGGCCATCATCGACAAGCGCCGTCCGGCCGCCGGCATCGCCGAAGTGATGCATGTGATCGGCGAGATCGAAGGCCGCAACTGCGTGATCATGGACGACATGATCGACACCGCCGGCACCCTGGTGAAGGCGGCCGAGGTGCTGAAGACCCGCGGCGCGCGCAGCGTCTATGCCTACTGCACGCACCCGGTGTTCTCGGGCCCGGCGGTGCAACGCATCGCCGCCTCGCAGATCGACGAAGTCGTCATCAGCAACACCATCCCGCTGTCGGCCGAAGCCAAGGCCTGCCCGAAGATCCGCCAGCTCAGCGTGGCCTTCCTTTTTGCCGAGACCATCCGCCGCATCAGCGATGGCGAATCGGTCACTTCGCTGTTCGCCGAGCAAAACAATAACTTTTAGTCACGATGGCGGGCCCCGACAGGCCCTTCAAGCGGACTTTTCTGAGGCAATCGCCTCGACCTCAAGCCCTGGTCGCGGGGCTTTTTTCAACTGGAGCTGAAATGAAATTCACTGCTTACGAGCGTTCACTGCAGGGGACCGGAGCGAGCCGCCGCCTGCGCAACGCTTCCAAGGTGCCGGGCATCGTCTACGGTGCGGGCGAACCCAAGATGATCGAGCTCGATCACAACGCCCTGTTCTTCGCGCTGAAGAAGGAAGCCTTCCACTCGTCCATCCTCGAGATGGATCTGGCCGGCAAGACCGAGAAGGTGCTGCTGCGCGACTTCCAGATGCACGCCTACAAGCCCATCGTCATGCACGTGGACTTCCAGCGCGTCGACGAAGCCACGCGCCTGCGCAAGAAGGTGCCGCTGCACTTCGAAGGCGAAGAGAACTCGCCGGCCGTGAAGACCGACAAGTGCCTGGTCAGCCACGTGCAGACCGAGCTCGAGATCGAATGCCTGGCCTCGCAGCTGCCGGAGTTCGTGACCATCGACCTGTCGAACCTGGCCCGTAACACCAGCCTGCACGCCAGCGACCTGAAGCTGCCCCCGGGCATCAAGGCCGTGAAGCGCGGCACGCTGAACCCGGTGATCGTGGCCGTGACCACGCCCAAGGTCGAAGAAGAAGTCGCCGCCCCCGTGGTGGTGGCCGCCGACAAGGGCAAGGGCAAGCCCAAGAAGGACGAGAAGCAGAACAAGAAGTGATGCCCCCCGCCTGGGTGTGCCACCGCGCACCCGGCACATCACCCGCCAGGGCCCCTCGCGCAGGGGCCTTTTTCATGCCCGGGCCACTTCCATAATGAAGCCATGATTCGACTCTTCGTCGGCCTGGGCAACCCGGGCCCGGATTACGAAGCCACGCGCCACAACGCCGGCTTCTGGTGGGTAGACGCGCTGGCCGCCAAGCTGGGCGTGCGGCTGGCCAGCGAGCGTGCCTACCAGGGCCACCTGGCCCGTGCCGTGGGCCCGCAGGGGCCGGTGTGGCTGCTGCAGCCCATGACCTTCATGAACCGCAGTGGCGTCTCAGTGGGCACGCTGGCGCGCTTCTTCAAGATCGAACCGGCGCAGGTGCTGGTGGTGCATGACGAGCTCGACATCGCGCCCGGCCAGACCAAGCTCAAGTTCGGCGGCAGTGCTGCCGGCCACAACGGCCTGAAGGACATCCACCAGATGCTGGGTACGCCCGACTACTGGCGGCTGCGCCTGGGCATCGGGCACCCAGGGGTGAAGGCCGAGGTGGCGAACTACGTCCTGAAGAAACCCTCGCCCGACGACCGCGACGCGATCGAGCGTGCCATCGAGCGCAGCCTGGGTGCCAGCCAGCCCCTGATGGCCGGCGACATGGACCGCGCCCTGGCACTCATCCACGCCGGCCCGCAACGCCCCAAGCCCCCGCGGCCGGCCAGCCTGCCGCCTGCGGCCCCGGCGGCCGATCAGGGCAGCCCTGCCCCCAAGGAAACGACATGAGGCCGACACCCCCTGCCCGCTGGCCCGCCTGGATCGCCGGCCTGTGCCTGTGCACCCTGGCCGGCCATGCGCTGGCCGCACCACCCGTTTGGCGCTGCGGACCGGATGGCCGGGTGTTTTCCGACCGCCCCTGCAGCGACGGCAGCGTCTACGCCGTCAGCGACACCCGCAGCAGCGATGAGATCCAGGCCGCTCAGGCGCTGGCCGAGCGCGAACAGCGCCTGGCGCGCAGCCTGGCCGCAGAACGGGAAGAACGGCATGCCCAGGCCGTGGGCAGCGGTCTCAGCGGCATCGGCCCGCTGCAGGCCGAGCGCGAAGCACGCGAGCGCGCGCGCGAGGTCAAGCGCCAGAAGGCCCAGCGACAGCGGGCGCCAGCGCGCCGCTGGTCAGGCGCTGGTACTTGAGCAGCAGCTGTTCGCGTGTCTCCACGTGCTCCGGGTTCACCGGAATGCAGCTGACCGGGCACACCTGCACGCACTGCGGCTCGGCGAAGTGCCCGACGCATTCCGTGCAGCGCTGGGGATCGATCTCGTAGATCTCTGCACCCATCGAGATCGCCTGGTTCGGACACTCGGGCTCGCAGACATCACAGTTGATGCATTCGTCGGTGATCCAGAGGGCCATCGGGGGTGTCGGGCAAAGCGTTGACAGGGGTGCGGGGCTTCAGCTCTCGCTCTGGGAGACGCGTTCCTTCAGGCGCCGCAACACCGAAGGTGCCACGAACTTGGAAACATCACCGCCCAGGCTGGCAATTTCGCGCACAAAGGTGCTGCTGACGAACTGGTACTGGTCCGAAGGCGTCATGAACACGGTCTCGACCTCGGGCATCAGCTGCCGGTTCATGCCCGCCATCTGGAACTCGTATTCGAAGTCGCTGACGGCACGCAGGCCACGCACCACGACCTTGCCGTTGTTCGCGACCACGAAATCGCGCAGCAGGCCGCGGAAGGGCACGACCTCGACATTCGCGTAGGGCGCAGCGATCTCGCGCGCCACATCCAGCCGCTCGGCAATCGTGAACATCGTGCGCTTGTGGTGGCCTGCCGCCACGGCCAGGATCAGGCGGTCGAACAGCCGTGAAGCGCGCCGCATCAAATCCTCGTGGCCCAGCGTGATGGGGTCGAAGGTGCCTGGATAGACCGCAGTCAACGGGGTGGCGGTGGTCACGGCGTCTTGCTCCTGCTTCGGTCCGGCCGGCGCGACGCCGGATTGCCGCGGCAGTGTAGCCGCGGCGGTGTGCGCCGCCGCGCCGCGCTCACGCGTCGGCGCGGACGAACAACTGGGCGTGCACCGCGCCCGCCTTCAACTGCCGGTAGGGCCGCAGCACCGCGGGCCAGTCATGGATGGCGGCTGCGGTTTCCAGGTAGACAAAGCCGCCCGCGCCCGCCAGGCGCGCGGCCTGCAGCAGGGCCGGGGCGGCCAGATCGCTGTCGAAGGGCGGATCGAGCAGCACCAGGTCGAAGCTCGCAGGCTCGGCACGGGCCATCCATCCCAGCGCGTCGGCCTTGTGCACCTGCAGGGCCGCCTGCGCGCCCAGGCGCAGGCGGCTGGCCTGCAGGCTGGCCACCAGGGCAGCATCGGCTTCCAGCAGCTGCACCGCGGCAGCACCGCGCGAAGCGGCCTCGAACCCCAGCGCGCCACTGCCGGCAAAGGCGTCCAGCACACGCCAGCCGCTCAGGTCCTGTCCCAGCCAGTTGAACAGCGTCTCGCGCACACGGTCGGGCGTGGGGCGCAGGCCAGGCCGGTCAGCCACCGGCAGCTTGCTGCGGCGCCACTGGCCGCCGATCAGCCGGACTTCCCCCGGCGCCCGCCGCGCCGTCATTGGCGCACCGGGATGCCGTGCGCAGCCATCAGCGCCTTGGCCTGGCCCACGGTGTACTCGCCGTAGTGGAAGATGCTGGCGGCCAGCACCGCGTCGGCACCGCCCTGGCGGATGCCTTCGACGAGATGGCCGAGGTGACCGACGCCACCGGAGGCGATTACCGGCACCGGGACGGCGTCGCTCACGGCGCGCGTGAGCGCCAGGTCGAAGCCGGCCTTGGTGCCGTCGCGGTCCATGCTGGTCAGCAGGATCTCGCCCGCGCCTTGCCGCACCATCTGCTGCGCCCACGCCACGGCGTCCAGGCCGGTGTTCTTGCGGCCACCGTGGGTGTGGACATCCCAGCCTGCGCCGCGCGCATCGCCCTCGGGCCGGCGTTTGGCGTCGATGGCCACGACGATGCACTGCGCGCCATACCTGTCCGAAGCCTCACCGATCAGCTCAGGCCGCGCCACGGCGGCCGAATTGAAGCTCACCTTGTCGGCACCGGCGTTCAGCAGCCGCCGCACGTCATCGACGCTGCGCACGCCGCCGCCCACTGTCAGCGGGATGAAGACCTGCGAGGCCACGGCCTCGATGATGTGCAGGATGAGATCGCGCCCGTCGCTGGTCGCAGTGATGTCGAGGAAGGTCAGCTCGTCGGCGCCCTGCTCGTTGTACCGGGCGGCGATCTCCACCGGATCACCGGCATCGCGCAGGGCTTCGAAGTTGACGCCTTTGACGACACGGCCGTCAGTGACATCGAGGCAAGGGATGATGCGTTTGGCCAACATAGCGCAAGATTATCGACGCCGAGATTCGCAAGGGCTCTGCGCTGCCGTCAAACGGCCGGCGCTCTGGGCCATCAGGAAGCCCGCCTGAACCCGCTGCGAGGCGGCGACACCATCCCACACCACCAGGAGAGACTCATGATGAAGCCCTTGACCGCCCTTGCCTTGCTGGCCCTTGCCGGCGGCGCCCAGGCCCAGACCACCTTTTTCACTGGCACCTTTGCGCCAGAGGCATCGGGTGCCACCGGGACTGGCAGCCTGTTCATGACCTACAACGCCGTGGCGCGCACGCTGGACATCCAGGCCAGCTGGTCCGGCCTGTCGGGCAACACCACGACAGCCCACATCCACTGCTGCAACCTGACCCCGCTCACCGGGACATCCGGCGTGGCACTGGCACAAGGCGGCATCCTGCCGGGCTTTCCGACCGGCGCGACCAGCGGCACCTACAGCCGGCTGATCGATCTGTCGCAGACCAACCAGTACAACGCCACCTTCTTGTCCAACAGCGGCAACACGACGCTGGGCGCAGAGCAGCGACTAATCTCCAACCTGAGCAGTGGCAATGCCTACTTCAACATCCACAGCAGCACCTTCACGGGCGGCGAGATTCGCGCCTTTGTGACCGCGGTGCCCGAGCCGGCGACCTACGGCCTGATGGCGCTGGGCCTGGCAGGGCTGGGCGCCTGGGTGCGCCGCCGCCAGGCTGTGGCCTAAGCCTGCTGAAGCTCGTCGGCCCGGGCCTGGGCCGACGCAAAATCCAGCGCGCCGGTGTAGATGCTGCGCCCGCAGATCACACCTTCGATGCCTTCGTCTTCGACGGCGCACAGCGCGTCGATGTCGGCCATGCCCGCCAGGCCGCCGGAGGCGAACACCGGGATCGTCAGCGCCCGTGCCAGCTTCACGGTGGCATCGATATTGATGCCAGTGAGCATGCCGTCGCGGCCGATGTCGGTGTAGATCACGCCTTCGACGCCGTAGTCCTCGAACTTCTTCGCCAGGTCCACGACCTCGTGGCCGGTGAGCTTGCTCCAGCCATCGGTGGCGACCTTGCCGTCCCGCGCGTCCAGGCCCACGATGATGTGGCCGCCGAAGGCGCTGCAGGCGTCCTTCAGGAAGCCCGGGCTCTTCACGGCCGCGGTGCCGATGATCACGTAGCTCAGGCCGTCGTCCAGGTAGCGTTCGATCGTGTCCAGATCGCGGATGCCCCCGCCCAGCTGCACGGGGATCTTGTCGCCTACCGCGCGCAGGATCGCCTTCACCGCGCCTTCATTGACGGGCTTGCCGGCGAAGGCGCCGTTCAGATCGACCAGATGCAGCCGGCGCGCGCCGGCATCCAGCCAGCGGCGGGCCATGGCGGCGGGGTCATCGCCGAATTGCGTGGCGACGGACATGTCGCCCTGTTCCAGGCGCACGCAGTGGCCGTCCTTGAGATCGATGGCAGGAATCAGCAACATGGCTCGTGGGAGCTGGGTGGAGCTTGCAGGATGGGGGGCGCGGGAGATGGCGGCGGGCGCGGTGGCCCCTCAGGGCTGCCAGCGCAGGAAGTTGCGGTACAGCGCCAGGCCGTGCGCGGCGCTCTTTTCCGGGTGGAACTGGGTCGCGAAAATGTTATCCCGCGCCAGTGCACAGGTAAAGCGCGCGCCGTAGTCAGCCTGGCCCACGCTGTGGGCCGCCAGCTCCGGCTGGGCGTAGTAGCTGTGCACGAAGTAGAACCAGGCGCCATCGGGCACGCCGGCCCACAGCGGATGCGGGGTCTGGAACACGCGGTTCCAGCCCATCTGCGGCACCTTGTAGCGGCTGCCGTCGGGCTGCAGGCGGCCGGCCAGCTGGAAGCGCAGCACCCGCCCTGGCAGCAGGCCCAGGCCGGGCGTGTCCTGCTCTTCGCTGTGGTCCAGCAGCATCTGCATGCCCACGCACACGCCCATCAGCGGCTTGTGCGCGGCGGCGTGCAGCACGGCGGAATGCAGGCCGGATTCGCGCAACTCGCGCATGCAGTCGCGCATCGCGCCCTGGCCGGGCAGCACCACGCGATCGGCGGCGAAGACGTCTTCCGGGTTGGCGGTCACGATCACGCGCACGTCGCTGTCTCTGGCGACATGCGCCACCGCCTGCGACACCGAGCGCAGGTTGCCCATGCCGTAGTCGACGACCGCGACCGTGGCCGTCACAAGCTGCCCTTGGTCGAAGGGATGACGCCGGCCGAGCGCGGATCGGCCGTCAGCGCCATGCGCAACGCTCGCGCGAAAGCCTTGAACACGGTCTCGCACTGGTGGTGGGCGTTTTCACCCTTGAGATTGTCGATGTGCAACGTGACGAGCGCGTGGTTGACGAAGCCCTGGAAGAACTCGTAGGTGAGCTGGGTATCGAAGCCGCCGATGGCCCCGGCCTTGAACGGCACGTGCATGTGCAGCCCCGGGCGGCCCGAAAAATCGACCACCACGCGCGACAGCGCCTCGTCCAGCGGCACGTAGCTGTGGCCGTAGCGCGTGATGCCGCGCTTGTCGCCCACCGCCTGGGCGAAGGCCATGCCCAGCGTGATGCCCACGTCTTCCACCGTGTGGTGGCCGTCGATGTGCAGGTCGCCCTGGGCCTGGATGTGCAGGTCGATGAGACCGTGGCGGGCGATCTGGTCGAGCATGTGGTCGAAGAAGCCGATGCCGGTGGACAGATGGGCCTGGCCGGTGCCGTCCAGGTCGATCTGCACGCGGATCTGCGTTTCCTTGGTGTTGCGCTCGACGGTGGCAGTGCGGTGGTTCATCTCACAGGCTCGTTTCAAAGGCTGGCAGAGAGCGCAGCAATCATCTGGTCGTTCTCTTCCGGGGTGCCCACGGTCAGGCGCAGGCAGTTGGCCAGCAGCGGGTGCAGGCCAGCGATGTGCTTGACGAGCACGCCGCGGGCCTTCAGGCCCTCGAAGGCCTGTTTCGAATCGGGCACGCGCACCAGGATCATGTTGGCTTCGCTCGGGAAGGGCTGCACGCCGGGCATGGCGCGCAGCGCCGCCTGCAGCCGCGTGCGCTCGGCCTTCAGCAGGCCGGCCTGGCGGGCGTATTCGTCGGCGTGGTCCAGCGCGAACATCGCCGCCTCAGCATTGAGCACGCTCACGTTGTACGGCGGGCGCACCTTGTCGACCTCGTCGATCAGCGCGGCGTGCCCGCACAGATAACCCAACCGCACCCCGGCCAGGCCGAACTTGGAGAGCGTGCGCATCACCAGCACATGCGGGTGCTGGGCCATGCGCTGCAGCCAGGTGCGGCTGGAAAAGGGCTGGTAGGCCTCGTCCATCACCACGAGGCCGTGCTGGCGGCCGACGGCGGCAACGATGCGGTCAATGGCCACTTCGCTGAAGAGGTTGGCGGTGGGGTTGTTCGGGTAGGCGATGTAGGTCAGCGCCGGGCGGTGCTGCTCGATAGCGGCCAGCATCGCGGCTTCGTCGAGATCGAAGTCGGGCTGCAGCGGCACGCCGACGAACTTCAGCCCGCGCAGCCGCGCGCTCATCTCGTACATCACGAAGCCCGGCAACGGCGCCAGCATCACCGCGCCCGGCACGTTGCAGGCCACCGAGAGCAGGTCGATGAGCTCGTCCGAGCCGTTGCCCAGGATGAGCTTGCAGCCCTGCGGCAGGCCCCCGTGCCGCGCCAGCGCGGCCACGAGATCCACCGTGCTCTGCACCGGGTAGCGGTTGACGGCGACGCGGCCCAGGCGTTCGCCCAGCTCGCGCTGCAGTTCCGGCGGCAAGCGGAAGGGGTTCTCCATCGCGTCGAGCTTGACGAAGCCGGCGCTGGGCTGGATGGCGTAGCCGTGGGTCGACTGCACGTCCTGGCGGATGGTGCGGGCGATGCGGTCGGCCAGAGTAGGGGCGTTCATGCGGGGGTGTCCAGGATCTCGGGGCTGGCCAGGAAGGGGTTGACGACGCGCACGCCGTCGATCTGCTGGTCGTGCTGCAGGTCTTCGGTCAGCAGCCAGCGGCAGCCCTGGTGCTGGGCCGCGGCCACCATCAGGGCGTCCCAGTAGCTCAGGCCATAGCGGCTTTCGGCGGCCCAGGCCGATTCGATGGTGGGCTGATCGATCACCCAGGGCTTCCAGTTCTGGTAGCGGCGGACGTCCGAGCGCGCGTCGCCGGCTGACAAAGCGGTGGTGAACTTCCTGCGCACGTTGGCATAGAACTCGTTGAGCACCTGGGTGCTCAGGCGCCCGCAGCGGCGGTCCCAGCAAACCGCCAGCCATTGGCGGGCACGGTCGCGCTTGGCGGGATCGCGGTCATCCACGCCGTACAGCAGAACATTGGTGTCGACAAAGACCAGGCTCACCGCGGCTGGCCCCGGCCGTACATCTCGTCATCGCTCAGGTAAAGGCCGTTCGACGTGCCGTAGCTGCGGAACTCCAGCGCCTCGCGCCGGGCGCGCTCGTAGGCGTCGTCGTGGCGCATCTTCTCGGCCAGCAACTCGCCCACCAGGCGCGAAACGCTGGTGTTGCGACGCGCGGCTTCCATGCGCGCCCAGTCGGCAACGCTTTCTTCCATGGTGACGGTGACGTTTTTCATCGCGGGGCGCTGTGAGACGCTGATGGCATGACACTGATTTCGTGTTGCACGAATGTAGTGTTCCACGAAGTTCGTGTCAATCGAGCGGCAGCACCATCTTCAGCTCGCCCTCGTCCACTTCGCCGGTGTAGCGGAAGCCCAGCTTGGCATAGAAGCCGGCCGGGCCGCCCGGCAGGTCGCGGTGCGACAGGCCCACGCTCTGCAGGCCCAGACGCCGGGCTTCGTCGACCACCCACTGGATCGCCAGACGGCCGTAGCCGCGACGCTGGTGGCGCGCGTCAACGAGCAAGCGCCAGACGTAGAGCTGCTCGGCCGGCTGGTCTTTGTCCTGCCGCATGTCGTAGAGCAGCATCATGCCCACGGCCTCTTCGCCGTCGAACATCGCCACGGCGCGGCCAGCCGGTGAATACGCCACCTGGGCCAGCGAGACCGGCACGGTGGCCACGAACTGGCGCTGGCCCGCAGCCACTTCCAGCTTCATGACGGCTTCCAGGTTGACGCCATCCACCGGTCGCACGCTGAAGGCCACGGCCTGGGCCAACGTGGGCGCGGCCGGCTGCACGCGCATTTCAGCCGCGCGGGCATGCGCCTGCAGGCCTTCGCCGTAGGCCAGCTCGGCCGCCACCGGGCCCAGCAGGTTGGCGCCGGCCTGCGTCACCTGGATCAGGCTGCTGCGCTTGACGAAGTCGTAGACGCCCAGCGGCGAAGAAAAGCGCGCCGTGCCGCTGGTGGGCAGCACGTGGTTGGGCCCGGCGCAGTAGTCGCCCAGGCTTTCGCTGGTGAAGCCGCCCAGGAAGATGGCGCCGGCATGGCGCAGCAGCGGCTCCCAGCGGCCGGGCTCGGCCGACATCACTTCCAGGTGCTCGGGCGCCAGGCGGTTGCTGATCTCGCAGGCCTCTTCCATCGTGCGCGTGTGGATGAGCGCGCCCCGCCCTTCCAGCGACGCGCGGATGATGTCGGCGCGCGGCATCTCGGGCAGCAGCCGGTCGATGGCGGCCTGCACGGCATCGATGTAGGCGGCATCGGGGC
>JAIXZR010000086.1 GCA_027489455.1 Rubrivivax sp.
CCGAGGTAGCCGGCGGCGCGGGCTTCTTCCAGGGCGGCCTCGAAGCGCTCGTAGACCTCGAAGATCTCGCCGTGGATGTAGTTGTAGCCGACCGTGATGCCCATCGCGTAGGCGGCGATGGCCATGCCCTCGATGACCTGGTGCGGGTTGTGCATCAGGATCTCGCGGTCCTTGCAGGTGCCGGGTTCGCCTTCGTCGGAATTGCAGACGAGGTACTTCTGGCCCGGGAACTGGCGGGGCATGAAGCTCCACTTCAGGCCAGTCGGGAAGCCGGCGCCGCCGCGGCCGCGCAGCGCAGACGTCTTGACCTCGGCGATCACCTGGTCAGGCGTCAGGCCTTCGCCGCCGTCCTTGCCCAGGATCTTGCGCAGGGCCGCATAGCCGCCGCGGTCTTCGTAGTCCTTGATCGACCAGTTGTTGCCGTTCAGGTCCGCATAGATCTGCGGGCTGATGTGGCGGCCGTGGAAGCAGGTCTCGGCGCCGGTGCTTTGAAACTTGGAGAGGTCCAGCATGGTTGTCCTCAGGCCTTCGTGCTTTCAGCGCGCAGCACGTCGATCAGCTCGTCGAGACGCTCGTTCGTCATGAAGCTGCACATCTGGCGGTCGTTGACCAGCATCACGGGCGAGTCGGCGCAGGCGCCCAGGCACTCGCTCTTCTGCACGGTGAAGAGGCCGTCCGCCGTGGTGCCGCCCTGCTCGATGCCGAGCTTGCTGCACAGGTGGTCGATGGCCTTTTGCCCGTCGCGCAGCTGGCACGGCAGGTTCGCGCACACGTTGAGCTTGAACTTGCCCACCGGACGCTGGTTGTACATGTTGTAGAACGTCGTCACCTCGTAGACCGCGATGGGCGGCATGCGGAGGTAGGCGGCGATCGCGTCTTCCGCGGCGCGGGAGACGTAGCCCAGTTCCTGCTGGACGATGGACAGGCAGGCCATCACGGCGGACTGGCGCTGCGCGTCGGGGTACTTGGCGACCTCGCGGTCGAAGCGAGCGCGGGTGGCGTCGCTCAGGGTGTAGTCGGTGCTGCTCGTCATCGCTTGCCTGTCAACGATCGATTTCGCCGAACACGATGTCCATCGTGCCGATGATGGCCACCGCGTCCGCGATCATGTGGCCCTTGCCCATTTCGTCCAGGGCCGCGAGGTGGGCGAAGCCCGGCGCGCGGATCTTGAGGCGGTAGGGCTTGTTCGCGCCGTCGCTGACCATGTAGATGCCGAATTCGCCCTTGGGGTGCTCGACGGCGGCATAGGCCTCGCCTTCGGGCACGTGGAAGCCTTCGGTGAAGAGCTTGAAGTGGTGGATCAGCTCTTCCATGTTGGACTTCATGTCCACACGGGCCGGCGGCGCCACTTTGTGGTTGTCGGTGATGACCGGGCCGGGGTTGGCCTTGAGCCACTGCACGCACTGCTGCACGATGGCCAGGCAGGCCATCACAGCCGACACCTTCTGGTCCGCCGGGTACTTCGCCACTTCCCTGGCGAAGCGGGCCAGGGTCTGGTCACTGAAGTTCATCGCTTGCACAGCTGCACTCATCTATCAATCTCGCCGAACACGATGTCCATCGTCCCGATGATGGCCACGGCGTCGGCAATCATGTGGCCGCGCGCCATCTCGTCCAGTGCCGCCAGGTGCGGGAAGCCCGGGGCGCGGATCTTCAGCCGGTACGGCTTGTTCGCTCCGTCGCTCACCAGGTAGATGCCGAACTCGCCCTTGGGGTGTTCCACGGCCGCATAAGCCTGGCCCTCGGGCACGTGCATGCCTTCGGTGAAGAGCTTGAAGTGGTGGATCAGCTCTTCCATGTTGGACTTCATGTCCACGCGCGAAGGCGGCGCCACCTTGTGGTTTTCCGTGATCACCGGGCCCGGGTTGGCGCGCAGCCAGGCCACGCACTGCTGGATGATGCGGTTGCTCTGGCGCATCTCTTCCACGCGCACCAGGTAGCGGTCGTAGGTGTCGCCGTTCACGCCCACGGGCACGTCGAAGTCCATCTTGTCGTAGACGTCGTAAGGCTGGGTCTTGCGCAGGTCCCAGGCGAAGCCGCTGCCACGCAGCATCGGGCCCGAAAAGCCCAGGTTCAGCGCGCGTTCGGGGCTGACAACGCCGATGCCGACCGTGCGCTGCTTCCAGATGCGGTTGTCCGTCAGCAGGGTCTCGTACTCGTCGACCATCTTCGGGAAACGACGGCAAAAGTCGTCGACGAAGTCCAGCAGCGAACCCTGGCGGTTCTCGTTCAGCGCCTTGATGGCGGCTTCGTTCTTGATGCGGCTGACCTTGTACTGCGGCATGCTGTCCGGCAGGTCGCGGTACACGCCACCGGGCCGGAAGTAGGCCGCGTGCATGCGCGCACCGCTCACGGCTTCGTACATGTCGAACAGGTCTTCGCGTTCGCGGAAGCAGTAGATGAAGATGTTCATCGCACCGCAGTCCAGCCCGTGCGCGCCCAGCCACATCAGGTGGTTCAAGAGGCGCGTGATCTCGCTGAACATCACGCGGATGTACTGCGCGCGCACAGGCACGTCCACGCCCGTCAGCTTTTCGATGGCCAGGCAGTAGGCGTGCTCGTTGCACATCATCGACACGTAATCCAGCCGGTCCATGTAGGGCAGGTTCTGGATGAAGGTCTTGCTCTCAGCCAGCTTTTCGGTGGCGCGGTGCAAGAGACCGATGTGCGGGTCGGCGCGCTGGATGACCTCACCGTCCAGTTCCAGCACCAGGCGCAGCACGCCGTGTGCGGCCGGGTGTTGCGGCCCGAAGTTCAAGGTGTAGTTCTTGATGTCAGCCATGGGGTGCGCCTAGTGCAAACCGCCGTAGTTGTCCTCGCGCACGACGCGCGGCACCACTTCGCGGGGTTCGATGCTCACCGGCTGGTAGATCACGCGCTTCTTCTCGGCGTCGTAGCGCATTTCCACGTTGCCGCTGACCGGGAAATCCTTGCGCATCGGGTGCCCGATGAAGCCGTAGTCGGTGAGGATGCGGCGCAGGTCCAGGTGCCCGTCGAAGATGATGCCGTACAGGTCGAAGGCCTCGCGCTCGAACCAGTTCGCCGAAGACCAGATGGGCGTGACCGAAGCCAGCTGCGGCATGTCGTCGTCTGGCGCGAAGACCTGCAGTCGCACACGCCAGTTCAGGCTGATGGACAGCAGATGGCTGACGACGCAGTAGCGCGCGCCCTCCCAGGGCTCGTTCCTGTAGTCCGAAAAGTCCAGGCCACAGAGATCCATCAGCTGCTCGAACTTCAGCTGGGGATGGTCTCGCAGCGTGGTGGCCACGGCCAGATAGTCGCTCGCCTTGACGGTGATGCTGATCTCGCCGCGGGCGCGATCCAGTTTCTGGAGCTTCTCGCCCAGCACGGATTGCAGGGCGGCTTGCAGGGTGTCGAGTTTCTGGGTCATACAGCTTGGAACAGCACGATCAACGCAGGCAGGCGATCCGCGCTCAGCGCGCGATGGTGTTCTCGCGTCGGATCTTGGCCTGCAATTGCAGGATGCCGTAGAGCAGCGCCTCCGCCGTGGGCGGGCAGCCGGGCACGTAGACGTCGACCGGCACGATGCGGTCACAGCCGCGCACCACGCTGTAGCTGTAATGGTAGTAGCCGCCACCGTTGGCGCAGCTGCCCATGCTCAGCACCCAGCGCGGTTCTGCCATCTGGTCGTAGACCTTGCGCAGGGCCGGCGCCATCTTGTTGCACAGTGTCCCGGCGACGATCATCAGATCACTCTGGCGCGGGCTGGGGCGGAACAGCATGCCGAAGCGGTCGATGTCGTAGCGTGCCGCACCGGCGTGCATCATCTCCACGGCGCAGCAAGCCAGGCCGAAGGTCATCGGCCACAGCGAGCCTGTCTTGGACCAGTTGACCAGCTTGTCCACCGAGGTGGTGACGAAGCCTTCCTTCAGAACGCCTTCGATGCCCATACTGCGTTCACTCCCAATCGAGAGCGCCCTTCTTCCATTCGTAGACGAAACCCACCACCAGGATGGCGAGGAACATCATCATGGCCCAGAAGCCTGACGCCCCGATGTCGTGCAGAGCCACCGCCCATGGAAAGAGAAAGGCGATTTCCAGGTCGAACAGGATGAACAGGATGGCCACCAGGTAGTAGCGCACGTCGAACTTCATGCGGGCGTCTTCGAAGGCTTCGAAGCCGCATTCGTACGGGCTGTTCTTTTCGACGTCAGGGCGGTTGGGGCCGAAGATGAAGCCCAACACCTGTGGCGCCACGCCAACCGCGATGCCCACCAGGATGAACAGGATCACGGGCAGGTAGGGTTGCAGGTCCATGGCAGCTCACAACATCTGAGGTCACTCGGCCTGCCCAGGTTGGGCAGGTCGTCTGTCTTGGTGCCGACGGCGAGACTCGAACTCGCACAGCTTTCGCCACTACCCCCTCAAGATAGCGTGTCTACCAGTTTCACCACGTCGGCAAGACGTTCAGGACGGCCGGCCCGAAAGCCCGCGCGCCACCCGGATTCGCGAGGAAATTTGCGCTCCGGACAGCCTCGGATTCTAGCCCCAAAGCAAGGGCTTTCCCGGGGCTGCGGGCCGCCCCGGGCCAGGGGCTAGCGCGCGACCCCGGACGCTGCCGGGCTCGCGGCAGCTGCCGGTGCGGCCGCTGCGCCCGCACCACTGGCGGCCGGGGCTGCAGGGGTGGCCGGGGCCGGTGCGGCACCCGGGATGGCCCCGGGGATCACGGCCGATGCCGCCGGTGCCGCGCGGTCCAGCACCGACCCGGCTTCGCTGCGCGAGGGGCCGACCTGCGCGCCGCCGGCCAGCGCCAGCGTGCAAAGAAAGAACACGGTCGCACAGGCGGCAGTGGACCGCGACAGGAAGTTGGCGCTGCCGGTGGCGCCGAACAGGCTGCCCGACGACCCACCGCCGAAAGACGCACCCATGTCGGCGCCCTTGCCATGCTGGATCAGCACCAGGCCGATCATTACCAGCGCTGACAGCAGTTGCACTGCCAGGACCACGGTCATCCAGATTTGCATTTCTTTCGCTCCACAGATTCAGTTGTGCCCGCCTGCCCGCCAAGGGGCGTCAGGCACGGCAGATGGCAACAAAGTCGGCGGCCTTCAGCGCCGCGCCGCCGATCAGGCCGCCATCGATGTCGGGCTGGGCAAACAGGCTGGCCGCGTTGTCAGGCTTGACGCTGCCGCCGTACAGGATGCGCATCGATGCGCCGCGCCCCGTGGCCGCCTGCAGCTGCGCACGCAGAACGGCATGTACCGCCTGCGCCTGCTCGGGGCTTGCCGTCCGGCCGGTGCCGATGGCCCACACGGGCTCGTAGGCCACCACCATCTCGGCTGCGCAGTGCGCCAGCGTGTGGATCACGGCCGACAGCTGGCGCTTGACGACGGCCTCGGTCTGCCCGGCTTCATGCTCGGCCAGCGTCTCACCCACGCAGACCACGGGAGTAACGCCACGCGCCAGCGCGGCCTGGGCCTTGCCCGCCACGAGTTCATCGCTTTCGGCGTGGTAAGCCCGGCGCTCGGAATGCCCCACGATCGCGTAGCGGCAGCCCAGCTCGGCCAGCATGCCGGCCGAGATCTCGCCGGTGTACGCGCCCTGCGCATGCGAGGACACATCCTGTGCGCCCCAGCGGACATCGCTCCCTGCCAACGTCGCAGCGGTTTCGGACATGAAGACGAAAGGCACGCACACCGCCACGTCGGCCGCATAGGGGCGCGCCGCCAGCAAGCCCGCCAGGAGCTCGGCATTGGCCGGGCGGCTGCCGTGCATCTTCCAGTTGCCGATCACGAGTTTCTTGCGCATGGCTGTATTCGGGCCCTGGTTTCAGGGCGTCCAGGTCAGGACGATCTTGCCGACGTGCGTGCTCGATTCCATCAAGGCGTGGGCCTGCGCAGCCTGCGCCGCCGGGAAGACCTGGTGAATCACCGGCTTGACCTTGCCCACTTCGAGCAGCGGCCACACCGTCGCCTTCAGGGCCTGGGCCAGCACCGTCTTGTAGGCCACCGTGCGCGGGCGCAGGGTGCTGCCAACGATGGAAAGGCGCTTGCGCAGCAGCAGGCCAGCATCGATCTCGCATTTCACGCCACCCTGCACGGCAATCAGGGCCAGACGCCCGTCTTCGGCCAGACATTGCAGCTCGCGCCCCAGGTAGCCCCCGGCCACCATGTCGAGCACGACGTCGGCACCGCGGCCAGCCGTGAAGCGCAGGGTTTCGGCGACGAAATCCTGGCTGCGGTAGTTGACGGCATGGTCAGCGCCCAGCGCCACACAGGCAGCGCATTTCTCGTCGCTGCCGGCGGTGACGATCACCGTGGCACCCAAGGCCTTGGCCAGCTGGATGGCCGTCACCCCGATGCCACTGCTGCCGCCCTGCACCAGCAGCGTCTCGCCAGGCTTCAGGCCAGCGATGTGGAACAGGTTCTGCCAGACGGTGAAGAAGGTCTCGGGCAGGCTGGCCGCTTCGATCATGTTCAGCCCCTGCGGCACGGGCAGGCACTGGCCTGCAGGCGCGACGCAGAACTGGGCATAGCCGCCGCCCGCCACCAGCGCGCAAACCGCATCCCCCAGCTTCAGGCCTGCCGCTGCCAGGTCGGCGGCCGACCCGCCAGCGACCGTGCCCGCCACTTCCAGGCCCGGCAGGTCGGATACACCCGGCGGCATCGGATACAGCCCCTTGCGCTGCAGGACGTCAGGGCGATTGACGCCGCTGGCCTGCACCGCAATCAACAGCTCGCCAGGCCCGGGCACGGGCGCGGGCCGCTGCGTTTCGCGCAGCACCTCCGGCCCGCCGAAACCGGCGATCTCGATCGCGCGCATGGGCTGGCTCACCGCTGCCGTCACTCTTGGGGCGAGCGCGGGGGAGCGTCGTGATCGCCGGCGGCGCCTTCGGCGGCCGGGGCATCGCCACGGTTGTCCCGCGCTTCACGCGGCTCGCGGGGCTCACGCGGCTCGCGGCGCGGGCGGTCGCCACGGTCGCCACCACGGCCACCGCGGTCGTTGAACTCACGGCGCGGGCGTTCTTCCTCGACGTAGCCCTCCGGGCGCTCCAGCAGGGCCTTCAGGCTCAGCTTGATGCGGCCCTTCTCGTCGGTTTCCATGACCTTGACCTTGATGACCTGGCCTTCGGTCAGGAAGTCGCTGACGTTCTCCACGCGCTGGTGCGCGATCTGGCTGATGTGCAGCAGGCCGTCCTTGCCCGGCAGGATGTTGACCAGGGCGCCGAAGTCCAGGATCTTGGTGACCGGGCCTTCGTAGACCTTGCCCACTTCGGCTTCAGCCGTGATCTCGCCAATGCGCTTCAAGGCGAATGCGGCCTTCTCGGCATCGGTCGACGCCACGGTGATGGTGCCGTCTTCGCCGATGTCGATCGTGCAGCCGGTCTCTTCCGTCAGCGCGCGGATGGTGGCGCCGCCCTTGCCGATCACGTCACGGATCTTTTCCGTGTTGATCTTCATGGTGTACAGGCGCGGTGCGAACTGGCTGACTTCTTCCTTCGCGCCGCCCACGGCGTCGACCATCTTGCCCAGGATGTGCAGGCGGGCTTCCTTGGCCTGCGCCAGTGCCACCTGCATGATTTCCTTGGTGATGCCCTGGATCTTGATGTCCATCTGCAGCGCGGTGATGCCGCTGTTGCTGCCAGCGACCTTGAAGTCCATGTCGCCCAGGTGATCTTCGTCGCCCAGGATGTCGGTCAGCACCGCGAAGCGGTTGCCTTCCTTGATCAGGCCCATGGCGATGCCGGCCACGTGCGCCTTCAGCGGCACGCCGGCGTCCAGCATGCTCAGGCAGCCACCGCAGACGCTGGCCATCGACGACGAGCCATTGCTTTCGGTGATCTCCGACACGATGCGGATCGTGTACGGGAAGTCTTCCTTCTTCGGCAGCACCGCGGCCAGCGCGCGCTTGGCCAGCCGGCCGTGGCCGATCTCGCGGCGCTTGGGCGTGCCGAAGCGGCCGGCTTCGCCCGTGGCGAAAGGCGGCATGTTGTAGTGCAGCATGAAGTAGTCGGTGAACTCACCGGCCAGCGCGTCGATGCGCTGCGCGTCGCGGTCCGTGCCCAGGGTGGCCACCACCAGAGCTTGCGTTTCGCCGCGCGTGAACAGGGCCGAGCCGTGGGTGCGGGGCAGCACGCCGCTGCGGATCTCGATCGGGCGCACGGTGCGGGTGTCGCGGCCGTCGATGCGCGGTTCCCCGGCCAGGATCTGGCTGCGCACGATGCGGCTTTCGATTTCGAACAGCAGTTCGCTCAGCTTGCCCGAATCGTGTTCGTAGGCCTCGGCCTTGAGCGCGGCCGACACGGCGGCGTAGGCTTCGCGTGTGGCCGTGGTGCGGGCTTGCTTGCTGCGGATCTGGTAGGCCGCGCGCAGCGGGCCTTCGGCCAGGGCCGTGACCTTGGCGATGAAGGCTTCGTCCTTGGCCGGGGCTTGCCAGTTCCATTCAGGCTTGCCGGCATCGCGCACCAGGTCGTTGATGGCCGCAATTGCGATCTTGCCCATGTCGTGGCCGTAAACGACGGCGCCCAGCATCACTTCTTCGCTCAGCTGGTCGGCTTCGGATTCCACCATCAGCACGGCGGCCTCGGTGCCGGCCACCACCAGGTCGAGCTGGCTGTCCTTCAGCTGGGTCTGGCCGGGGTTCAGCACGTATTCGCCGTTGACATAGCCCACGCGCGCCGCGCCAATCGGGCCGGCAAACGGGATGCCGCTGATGGCCAGAGCAGCGCTGGTACCGATCATGGCGGCGATGTCAGCCTGCACCTCCGGGTTCAGGCTGAGCACATGCACGATGACCTGGACTTCGTTCAGGAAGCCTTCAGGGAAAAGCGGGCGGATCGGCCGGTCGATCAGGCGGCAGGTCAGCGTTTCGTGTTCGCTGGGGCGGCCTTCACGCTTGAAGAAGCTGCCGGGGATCTTGCCCGCGGCGTAGGTCTTCTCGGTGTAGTCCACCGTCAGCGGGAAGAAGTCCTGGCCGGGCTTGGCCTCGTTCTTCGCCACCACGGTGGCCAGCACCACGGTGTCTTCGATGTTGACGATGACGGCGCCGCTGGACTGGCGAGCGATCTCGCCCGTTTCCAGCGTGACGCTGTGGGGGCCCCATTGGAAGGTCTTGGTGACTTTGTTGAACAGGCTCATGCGATGTCTCTCCGTTGTGGGGGTCAGCGCAATGCCATTCCAGCGCGGCCCGGCGGGCTTCGGTGGAATGACACAGCAATGCGGACCATGTGTGGGTGATGCACGGGGCGGCCGGAGGCCGCCCCCAGGTCAGGCCGGGCTTACTTGCGCAGGCCGAGCTTGGCGATCAGCGCGGTGTAGCGCTCGGCGTCGGCGTCCTTCAGGTAGGACAGCAGGCGCTTGCGCTGGTTGACCATCTTCAGCAGGCCGCGGCGGCCGTGGTGGTCTTTCAGGTGCTGCTTGAAGTGCGGCGTGAGTTCGTTGATGCGCGCGGTCAGCAGCGCGACCTGCACTTCAGGGCTGCCGGTGTCGGTGGCGCTGCGTGCGTTGCTCTTGACGATCTCTGCCTTGGTGGCGGTGGCCAGGGTCATGGCGTTTCCTTGTTGTCAGGGTGCCGCCCGGCCACCCGGGCGCGCCGGGAGCTGTGCGGTTCCTGTGTTGACTTGCGAACACCAGTGAAACCAACCGGTGCCGTGCTTGCTCTTCGCTCCAGCAAGCCGCCGGCGCAAAGAACCCACGATTCTAGCCGATCACGAGCGCAGCGCTTCCGCCAGGCGGGCCAGGCCGCGATCCAGCCGGGCGAGATCCTGCGAAGCGAAACACCAGCGCAGCCAGCCTTCGCCTTCCGGCCCGAAGGCGGCCCCCGGGGCCAGGCCCAGACCATGCCGGGCCACCAGGCGCTGCGCCAGCGCCAGCGAATCGTCGGAATCAGGCTGCCCGTGGACGCGGAAGAAGGCATACATGCCGCCGCGGGGCACCGCCGCTTCCACCCCAGGCAGCGCCGTCAGACCGGCCAGCAGCCGGTCGCGCCCGGCCTTCAGCCTCTGCGTGAGGCCCGGCACGAAGTCGTCGGCCGAGGCCAGCGCCGCCATGGCGCCGCGCTGGACGAACACAGGTGCGCACGAGCTGTTGTATTCCAGCAGCACCCCCACCGCAGGCAAGGCCGCTGGCGGCAGCACCAGCCAGCCCAGCCGCCAGCCCGTCATCAGGAAGCTCTTGCTGAAGCTCTGCGCCACGATCACCCGGTCGTCGGGCTCGGCGATGTCCAGGAAGCTGGGCGCGCACGGGGCGTCGAAGTAGACCCGCTCGTAGACCTCGTCGGAGACGATCCAGGTGCCGGTACGGCGGCAGTGGTCCAGCAGCAGCTGCTGTTCAGCGCGGGTCAGCGTCCAGCCGGTCGGGTTGTTCGGCGCGTTCAGCAGCAGCACCCGCGTGGCGGGGGTGACGGCCGCCAGCAGCTCGGCCATGTCCAGCCGCCAGGCGCCGGCCTGCGGGCGCAGCGCCACACGTCGAACCTTCGCCCCCAGGATCGCCGGCTGCGCCGTCAGGTTCGGCCACACGGGCACCACGGCCACCAGTTCATCGCCGGCCGACAGCAACAGCTGCATGGCCACCATCAGCCCGTTCACGCCCGATGACGTGACGGCCACGCGGTCTGCGGCCAGCGGGCGATGCAGCGCGCTGCAGTAGCTGGCGATGGCCTGCCGCAGATCGGGCAGCCCCAGGTTGTGGGAATAGAAGGTCTCGCCTCGCTGCAGGGCCTGTGCTGCTGCGTCCCGCACAGCCGCGGGGGTGACTTCGTCGCTCTCGCCGAACCAGAAGGCCAGGACGTCGCTGCGGCCCAGCGCGGCGTTGGCCACTTCCCGGATCTTCGACCCTGGCAGCGCAGCCATGCCGGGGCGCATGAAGGGGGCCTGCAGGGGGGCCGGGGTGCTCAGGGCGGTCATGCGCCGCGGCCTCAGGCGACGCGTGCCATCTGGCAGCTGTGTGGCTGGGCGGCTGCGCTGGCGTCGAACCGGCGCAGGGTGCGGAAGCCGAAGCCGGAACCTTCGACGTCGTGCTTGACGCCGGGGCTGCCGACGCGCTCCATGACGCTGACCACCAGCGGCTGCTGCAACTGGTGATCGGCGGCGCGCATCTGCGCGCTGTGCAGACCGCCCAGCCACTGGGGGGCCAGTTGCGCGCCTTCCAGCGCGCGTGCCACCGCTGCCGCTTCGACGCTGCCGGCGCGCTCGATGGCGCGCACCAGCATTTCCACCAGCGCGTGCATGCGCACGTGCACGTAATCGTCCTTGGGTTCGGGGAAGCGCTGCCGGAAGGCGGCGTAGAAGTTGTCGGAAGCCGCACCGCCCAGGTTGGGGTGCCATTCGGCCACCGCCAGCACGCGGCCGATGCCGGCTTCGCCGATGGCTGCGGGTACGCCCAGCGCGTTGCCGTAAAAGGTGTAGAGGCGCGCCTCCGAACCGACTTCGCGCAGCGCCCGCACCAGCAAGGTGAGATCGTTGCCCCAGTTGCCGGTGAGCACCGCCTGCGCGCCGCTGGCCTTGATCTTGGCCGCGTAGGGCAGGAAGTCCTTCACGCGCCCCAGCGGGTGCAGCTCGTCCCCGACGATGTCGATGTCCGGCCGCTTGGCCGTCACCATCTCGCGCGCCTTGCGCGCCACCTGCTGCCCGAAGCTGTAGTCCTGGCCGAACAGGTACAGCCGGTTGACCGTGAGGTCGTCGCGCAGCGCATCGGTCAGTGCCGCCAGGCGCATGTCGGCATGGGCATCGAACCGGAAATGCCAGAAGCTGCAGCGTTCGTTCGTCAACGCCGGGTCGACGGCCGAATAGTTGAGGAACAGCGCCCGGCGCTGGGGCTCGCGCGCGTTGTGCTTGTCCAGCGCGTCGATGATGGCCGCCGCCGTGGCGCTGCTGTTGCCTTGCAGGACGAAGCCGATGCGCTGGTCCAGCACGCCCTTGAGCATCGACAACGCTTCCTCGGTCGCGCCCTTGCTGTCAAAGCGCAGCAGCGCCAGCGGCCGGGCACCGCCGGGCAGCCGCACGCCGCCCTGGGCGTTGATGCGCTCCACGGCCCACAGCAGGTTGCGGAAGACCGCCTCGCCGGCGTTGGCGAAAGGGCCCGACAGGCCTTCGATCATCGCCAGGGCGATGGCGTCGCTGTCGGCCCGGGTGGGTGGCGATGCCGGTGCCGATGTCGACGCCGGCGACGGCGTGGCGGCCGGGCTGGCCTGGGCCGTCTGGAAAACCTGGGCCAGGGCGTGGGTCGCGCCCAGAGCGAGAGGCGCTGCCAGCAGCGCGCGGCGGATGGGTTGCATGTTCGGACGGGGGATGGTTGCGGGTGGGTGTTTGGCTCAGCCCAGCGGCGGGCTGACGGCGCTGGCGGGGCGGGTCGGAAGGCTCGCGGTGGCTTCATCGGCCAGCGGCCAGCGCGGCCGGACGTCGAAGGCCCCGTCGCTGCGCAGGCTGGCCAGGCCGCGCTGCAGGCGCAGGGCTGCGGCCAGCGCGATCATGGCGCCGTTGTCGGTGCACAGATGCAGCGGCGGATAGTGCACGCGGGCCCCCAGCCGGGCGGCGCCGGCCGTCAGCGCCTGGCGCAGCTGCAGGTTGGCGCCCACCCCGCCGGCCACCACCAGCCGGCGCAGGCCGCTTTGCTGCAGCGCGCGCAGTGTCTTGGCCGCGAGCACGTCGACGATCGCCGCCTGCGTGCTGGCGGCCAGATCGGCCAGGGCATCGTCACCAGGCCGGCTGCCGAGCTTGCGATGGGCGGTGAGCACGGCCGTCTTCAGGCCGGCGAAAGAGAAATCCAGATCGCCGCTGTGCAGCAGCGGGCGCGGCAGCGCAAAGGCGCGCGGGTTGCCTTGCTCGGCCAGCCGGGCCAGCGCCGGGCCGCCAGGGTAGCCCAGGCCCAGCAGCTTGGCACTCTTGTCGAAAGCCTCGCCGGCAGCATCGTCGATGGTTTCGCCTAGCAGGGCGTACTGGCCGACATCGTCCACCCGCATCAGCTGCGTGTGGCCACCCGAGACCAGCAGCGCGATGAACGGGAATTCCGGCGCATCACCGGCCAGGAAGGGCGACAGCAGATGCCCTTCCAGGTGGTGCACCCCCAGCGTGGGGCGCCCCAGCGCGGCCCCCAGGGCCACGGCCACGCCCGCGCCCACCAGCAGGGCTCCGGCCAGACCGGGGCCACGCGTGTAGACCACCACGTCCACGCTGGCCAGCGTGGCGCCGGCCTGCGCAAGCACCTGGCGCGCCAGCGGCAGGACGCGCCGGATGTGATCGCGCGATGCCAGCTCCGGCACCACGCCGCCGTAGGCCTGGTGCATCTCGATCTGGCTGTGCAGCGCGTCGCCCAGCAGCCGCGGCCGGCCACCGGCTTCCAGGGCCACCAGGGCCACGCCGGTCTCGTCACAGGAAGATTCGAAACCCAGGACGTTCATCTGCTCAGTGTAGGACCGGGTGTTCCGGGTGTTCCGGGCGATACGGGCATGCCGCTTGCAAGACGGAACTCGACGCCGGGTTCGGTGTCTGTCTGTCTCCTCAGCAGGGCCCTGGCCCTCTTCGGCCTCCCCGCCAGTGCGTGGGGAGGCCGTTTTTTCCTGGGCCCCCGCACCTGCAGGCACCGCTTCGGGGCGCCCTGGGCCGTGGCTAGTGGTTCTCGCGAGCGTGGTTGATCGTGTACTTCGGGATCTCGATCGTCACGTCTTCGTTGGAGACGATGGCCTGGCAGCTCAGGCGCGACGTCGGCGTCAGGCCCCAGGCACGGTCCAGCAGGTCTTCCTCGCTTTCGTCCATCTCTCCCAGCGAGGCAAAGCCCTGCTTCACCACCACGTGGCAGGTGGTGCAGGCACAGCTCATCTCGCAGGCGTGCTCGATGGCGATGCCGTTTTCGAGCAAGGCTTCGCACAGCGACGTGCCGCTGGGCACGTCCAGCGTGTCGCCCTGGGGGCAGAGTTCGGCGTGGGGCAGGATGCGGATGATGGGCATGGTGGGGGTCAGATCTCGTCGAGCTTGCGGCCCGACAGCGCCTGCCGGATGCCCTGGTTCATGCGCGCCGCGGCGAAGGCCTCGGTACCTTCGGCCACTGCGGTCACTGCTGCTTCGATGGCGTGCGCGTCGTTGCCCGCCATGGCGGCTTGCAGCGCCGCCAGCAGCTGGTCGATGGTCTGCTGCTCGCCTTCTGCCAGCAGCTGGGCATCGGCGGCCAGCGCCGCGCGCGTGGCCAGCAGCATGCGCTGGGCGTCGACCTGGGCTTCACGCAGCGAGCGCGCCGCCATGTCGTCCTGCGCATGCGCGAAGCCGTCCTTCAGCATCTGCGCGATCTGCGTCTCGGCCAGGCCATAGCTGGGCTTGACGGTCACCATCGCTTCCACGCCCGAGCCCTGTTCGCGTGCGCTGACGCTGAGCAGCCCGTCGGCATCGACCTGGAACGTCACGCGGATGCGCGCCGCGCCCGCCACCATGGGCGGGATGCCGCGCAGTTCGAAACGCGCCAGGCTGCGGCAGTCGCTGACCAGGTCACGCTCGCCCTGGACGACGTGGATCGCCATCGCCGTCTGGCCGTCCTTGAAGGTGGTGAATTCCTGCGCCTTGGCCACGGGGATCGTGCTGTTGCGCTCGATCACGCGCTCGACCAGGCCGCCCATGGTTTCCAGCCCCAGGCTGAGGGCAATCACGTCCAGCAGCAGCAATTCGCCGTCCTGGCTGTTGCCCGCCAGGGCGTTGGCCTGACGGGCAGCGCCGATGGCCACCACCTCGTCGGGGTTGACGTCGGTGAGCACCGGCTGCCCGAAGAGCTCGCTCACCAGGCTGCGCACCAGCGGCATGCGCGTGCTGCCGCCCACCATCACCACGCCCTTGACGTCTTCGCGCGTCACGCGGGCATCGCGCAATACCTTGCGCACCGCCGTCAGCGTGCGCTCCAGCAGAGGCCGGGCCAGCGCTTCCAGCTGCGCACGCGTCACCGTGACTTCCGCCACGCCTTGGGCCAGGGTGGCACGCCAGGGGCTGATGTCGCTGCTGCTCAGTGCTTCCTTCACTGCCCGCGCGGCCACCAGTGCGGCACGCTTGTCGTGCGGGCTCAGGCCTTCGCGGCCCTGGGGCACGCCGGCCTGCGACAGTGCCCAGTCGGCCAGTGCATGGTCGATGTCGTCGCCGCCCAGCGCGGCGTCGCCGCCCGTGGCCACGACTTCGAAGACGCCTGCCGTCAGCCGCAGCAGACTGATGTCGAACGTGCCGCCGCCCAGATCGTAGACGGCATAGAGACCTTCGCTGCCGTGGTCCAGGCCGTAGGCGACGGCGGCAGCGGTGGGCTCGCTGATCAGGCGCAGCACGTTCAGCCCCGCCAGCTGCGCCGCGTCCTTGGTGGCCTGGCGCTGGGCATCGTCGAAGTAGGCGGGCACGGTGATGACGGCGCCGAAGATCTCGTCCGTATCGAAGCTGTCTTCGGCCCGCTGCCGCAGGCTGGCCAGGATCTCGGCCGAGACTTCCACCGGCGTCTTTTCGCCTTCGCGCGTGGCGATGGCCAGCATGCCGGGGCGGTCGACGAAGCGGTACGGCAGCCGGCCTGCCCCTTCGACGTCGGCCAACCGCCGACCCATGAAGCGCTTGACGGAAACCAGGGTGTTCTCGGCATCGTCGGCCTGCGCCGCCAGGGCTTCATGACCGATCTGCCGGCGGCCGCCTTCCAGGTAGCGCACCGCTGAAGGCAGCAGCACCCGGCCGGCCTCGTCGGGCAGGCATTCGGCGATGCCGTGGCGCAAAGCGGCGACCAGCGAATGGGTCGTGCCCAGATCGATGCCGATGGCGATGCGGCGCTGGTGGGGATCGGGCGCAGCGCCGGGCTCGGAGATTTGCAGCAGTGCCATGGTGGCCAGGTCAGCGGGTGGGGTCCAGGGCGTCGAGGCGGCGCTCGATGTCCTGGCGGAAACGTTGCATGAACATCAGAGCGCGCACCTGCTGTGCCGCTGCCGGCGCATCGCCAGCCTCGTCCAGCAGGCGGCCGGCTTCGGCCAGTGCCCGGCTTTCCTCGGCATCCAGCTCGGATTGCAGAGCGCCCACGTCGGCGGCGGCCTGCGCGTCTTCCAGGGCTTCCCGCCAGGCCATCTGCTGCATCAGGAACTGCGGCGGCATGGCCGTGTGGCGCTCAGCCTGCACGGCAGCGCCGCGCAGTTCGCACAGGTAAGCGGCACGGCGTACCGGGTCCTTCAAGCGTTGGTAGGCCTCATTCACGCGAACGGCCCACTGCATTGCCACGCGCTGGCTGGCAGCACCTTCGCTGGCAAAGCGGTCGGGGTGTGTGGCCGACTGCAGGCGGCGCCATTGCACATCCAGCGCTGCGCGGTCCAGTGCAAACTGAGGCGGCAGGCCGAAGAGCGTGAAGTCGTCGCTGTCCAGGCGCAGGGCGGGTGGCATCGGCAGGTGGAAAAAGCAAGGCGCGGACGGAGCCGCGCCAGCAAGTCGGCCAATGGCCGCTAGACGCGGAAGGATTCGCCGCAGCCGCAGCGGTCTTTCTCGCGCGGGTTGCGGAACTTGAAGCCCTCGTTCAGGCCTTCGCGCACGAAGTCGAGTTCGGTGCCGTCGATGTAGGGCAGGCTTTTCGGATCCACCAGCACCTTCACGCCGTGGTCTTCGAACACCACATCTTCGGGCGCGACATCGTCGGCGTATTCCAGCTTGTAGGCCAGGCCGGAGCAGCCCGTGGTCTTGACGCCCAGGCGCACGCCCACGCCCTTGCCGCGGCGGCCGATGTAGCGCGTGACGTGCCGGGCGGCGGCTTCGGTCAGGGTGACGGACATGGGAACTGCCAGCCTCAGTGCGTTTCGCTGGCCGCCGTGGCCTTGGCCGCGTGGCGGGCCTTGTAGTCCTGCACCGCTGCCTTGATGGCGTCCTCGGCCAGGATGCTGCAGTGGATCTTCACCGGCGGCAGGGCCAGTTCTTCGGCGATCTGCGTGTTCTTGATCGTCGCGGCTTCGTCCAGGCTCTTGCCCTTGACCCATTCGGTGACGAGCGAACTGCTGGCTATCGCCGAGCCGCAGCCGTAGGTCTTGAAACGCGCGTCTTCGATCAGCCCGGTTTCGGGGTTGACCTTGATCTGCAGCTTCATCACGTCGCCGCAGGCCGGCGCACCCACCATGCCGGTGCCCACGGTGTCGTCGCCCTTGTCGAAGCTGCCGACGTTGCGGGGGTTCTCGTAGTGGTCGACGACCTTGTCGCTGTATGCCATGGTGCTTACTCCTGGTTCCGGGGGCTCAGTGCGCCGCCCATTGGATGGTGCTGATGTCGATGCCGTCCTTGAACATCTCCCACAGCGGCGAAAGCTCGCGCAGCTTGGCCACGCGGTCTTGCAGCGTGCTGACCGCGTAGTCGATTTCCTCGACCGTGGTGTAGCGGCCGATCGTCATGCGCAGGCTGGAATGCGCCAGTTCGTCGCTGCGGCCCAGGGCGCGCAGCACGTAGCTGGGTTCCAGGCTGGCGCTGGTGCAGGCGCTGCCGCTGCTGACGGCGATGCCCTTCACGCCCATGATCAGCGATTCGCCTTCGACGAAGTTGAAGCTGGCATTGACGTTGTGCGGCACGCGGCGTTCCATGTCGCCGTTGATGTAGACCTGCTCGATGGTGGAAATGCCGTCCAGCAGGCG
>JAIXZR010000104.1 GCA_027489455.1 Rubrivivax sp.
CACCAGGTGGCTGTGCGCGTACTGCACGGCCTGCAGCACCTGGATGAACAGCGCCAGGCGCTGCGGCAGCGCTAGCCGCTGCTGGCGGCACCACTGGTCCAGCGGCAGGCCCTGCACCTGCTCGATCGCCAGCCAGGGCAGGGGGGTCCCGCCCAGGTCGGCGTCGTACAGCCGGGCGATGTTCGGGTGTTCCAGCCGCGCCAGGATGTCGCATTCGCGCTCGAAGCGCAGCGCCGCGGCGGCGTCGGGCAGGCGGTGCAGCGGCAGCTTCAGTGCCACTTCGCGCTGGTAGGCGCCGTCGGCCCGTGCGGCGCGCCAGACCGTGGCCATGCCGCCGCTGCCCAGCGGGGCCAGCAGCCGCCAGGGGCCGATGCGCTGGCCGGGTGCCAGGCCGCCGGCATCACCCCCGGTGGGCAGGGTGAGCTGCGGGCCGCGCTCCAGCCGCGCGGCGGCGGCCTGGTCGGCATGGGCGGCCAGCAGGGCGCGCAGCTGCGCGGCGGTGGCGGGGTCCTGCGCTTCCACGCCGGCCAGCCAGGGGCCGCGGGCGCGCTCGGGCAGGTCCAGCGCCTGGTCGAACAGCGGCGAGAGGCGGGCCCAGTCGGCGGGGGAAAGCGTCGGCGTCATCGAACCGGTTCACGCAGTGGCTGGGCGCGTTCCGGACATCGGCCGCTCATGCGCTCAGGGTTTCAGCGCCAGCACCAGGAAGGCGCGGGCCTTTTCCCAGTCGCGCCGCACGGTGCGGTCGGTCACGCCCAGGGCGGCGGCGATCTCGGTTTCCGTCAGGCCGGCGAAGTAGCGCATCTCCACCACCCGGGCCAGGCGCGGGTCCAGCTGGGCCAGTTCTTCCAGGGCTTCGGCCACTTGCAGCACGTCGGCTTCGTCTGCAGCCACCGATTCGCCCACCTGCGTGTCCAGCGTGACGAACACGGCCGCGCCGCCACGGCGCTCGGCCTGGCTGCGGCGCGCCATGTCGACGATCACCGATCGCATCACCCGCGCCGCATGGGCCAGGAAGTGGCCGCGGTTTTCGAAGCCCAGCTGCCCGGCGCCCTGCAGCCGCAGCCAGCTTTCGTGCACCAGGGCGCCGGTGTCGGCCATCGTCACGCGCTGGCCGCGGCGCAGCCGGGCGCGGGCCATCGCGGCCAGGTCGTCGTAGAGCACGGCGAACAGGCGGTCGAAGGCCTGGGCGTCGCCGGCGCCGGCGGCGGCGAACAGGGCGGTGAGTTCCGACATGCGCTGAATCTAGCAAGCGTCGGGCGCGCGTGCCTGCCATTGCCACCCGCTTGGGTGCCGGTCTGCGGTGGCTACCAACCCCGACCCCCCGCTTGCGGGGTGGGCTGGCGCTGCCGGCGTGTCCGGTTTGGCGCCCGGGGCTGCGTGAAGCCAGGAAGGAGGACATGGCCGCTGCGGCCATTGCGTTCTGGGGCCGCCACGAGGCCACCTGCTTGCTTCGCTGTCATCACCCCTAGGAGAGTTCTGATGTCGCTTTCGAAATGGCTACCGCTCGCGGCCCCCGGCCTGCTGGCCCTGTGTCTGGCTTCGCCTGCCGTCGCGGCCACCACCTACAGCCTGGCCGGCGACTTCAGCCAGACCACCAACCCCAACGGCGCGTGGTCCTTCACCCAAGGCAACACGGCACTGGGCCGCTTCACCCCCAGCACGCCCAGCCCCGTGCTGGCCGACGGCTACTGGGGCGTGGGCAACAACCTGGCCAGCGACACCCCCTGGGTCGCGCGTGCGGCCGTCAACGGCGCCGCGGCGCCGCCTTCGACGAACAACGATTTCCTGGCCGGCGACATCATCATCCACAGCACGAACTTCTCTGCCGGGGCATCGGTGTTCGTGCGCTGGACGGCACCTGCGGCTGGCAGCATCGACTTCAGCGCCTCGACCTGGTACGCCCAGCGCCCGCTGGACCGCGCGGTCGACGTGTTCGTGACGCTGGGCAGCACGGTCCTCGGGTCGGCCAACCTGACCAACACCATCGGGCGCAGCAACGCGGTGACGTTTGCAGGCTCGGCCCTGCCGGTGAGCGCCGGCACGGTGCTGTCCTTCGAGTTCCGCACGTCCGTGGGCCAGCCCTTCGGCACCATCTCGGGCCTGACCGAGACCGTGATCTTCACGCCCACGGCGCCCATCCCCGAACCCGGCAGCCTGGCCCTGATGCTGGCCGGTCTGGCCGGGGTGGGCCTGCTGGCGCGCCGGCGCAGCCCCTGAGTCTTTGCATCACCCGGTTTGTCTTCCCACCCGAACGGAGTCCACGTCATGAAGCCCATTGCCCTTCTTCTCCCGCTGGCCCTGACCGCCGCATTGGTGACGCCAGCGCCTGCGCAGGCCAATCTCCTGACGAACGGCAGCTTCGACGCCGGGACGTTCACAGGGGGGTCATTCGGCTTTCCGCTGGCCCAGCAGCTGTTTCCCGGCAGCACGACGATGCCAGGCTGGACGGTGGTGGGTGCCGAGATCGCCTGGTTCCAGAGCGGCCAGGCCGGCATCCCCTCGCAAAACGGCAGCTACGCGCTGGATCTCACCGGCTTCTGTGACCTGGGCCTGGCCTGTGGTGCGCAGAACGTCTTCGGGGCGGTGACGCAGACCCTGCCGACCGTGGCGGGCGCCACCTATCGGCTGAACTTCTACGCCGGCACCTACGCCTTCAACGCCAGCACGCCGTCGATCGTGGCTACCGCTGGCAGCACCTCCCAAAGCTGGGCCCTGCCCGGCGCCGGGGCGCCCACTTCGGGCAGCTGGCAGCTGCTGGGGCTGGACTTCGTCGCCACCGGCGCGGCCACGGCCATCACCTTCGGTGGCAGCGGCAACCGGAACAACGGCGCGCTGCCCTACCTGGGGCTGGACAACGTCAGCGTCACCCTGGTCAGCCTGCCGATCCCTGAGCCCGGCACCTGGGCCCTGATGCTGGCCGGCCTGGCGGCCACTGCCGCTGTCGCGCGCCGCCGCAGCGCCTGACCCGGCACGGGCGGGAAGGGGGAACACCCGCCCGTCTTGCCGGTTTCGCCCGTTTTTCCCCGGCGCCCCGTGCCGCCACCCCGCGCCACATCCAGCTGGGACGCCCATGTTTCGCTGTCACCACCCCAGGAGAGTTCTGATGTCCGTCTTCAAAATGCTGCCCGTCGCGGCCGCCAGCCTGTTGACCCTGTGTCTGGCCACACCGGCGCAGGCCGTGATCGGCACGTACGACAAGTACTTCGTCACCACCGAAGCGCAGGCCGGTGGCGGCGGCGCGCTGGACGGGACCCACACCTACAACGCGGCCTCCTCGCTCATTTCTGCGCTGCCGGGCGCGCAGTCCACGCTCGGTGCCACGTCCTCCAGCGCGGGCAGCTCCACCGACACGACGGGGCGCTTGAAAGCCGCCGTTTCCACCGTCTTCACCACGGGGCTAAGCGAGTCCACCCGCAGCATCGCCACGGTGGACCTGGCCACCGGCAGCCTGGGCGCGTCGGTCACCAGCGTTGGTACCGGCGGGTTCGTGAACGGTCGGGCCCTGGCGCAGGCCCACGACATCCTGAACTTCAGCATCGCTGGCGCGACGGCCACCACGCGCACCCGCGTCACAGTGGAGTTCATCGCCGAGGGCAGCTGGGCCGAATCAGGGCGAGACGTCTTCGGCAACGGGCCGGCCGCCAACGTTGAAGCCCGTCTGTCGATGAACAACCCGAACAGTGCCCAAGCCTTCCTCAACGCCGCGGCGTTTGCGCAGTGGACCGTGAGCCAGCCGGCCACCGCAGTGCCGACGCTCATCGGCACGCAGGACGGCTTCACGGGCGCCGGCCCCGCCTACGGCACAGGCGACGTCAACGGTGCCGGCAGCTGGGCCGGCAGCACTGCCACGCGCATGGTGTTCGTCGGCAGCTTCGACCTCATCGGCAGCAGCGTCACCCTGAACCCGACGCTGACGCTGAGCAACACCTGCACCTTCGCGACCTGCCTCTTCAGCACCAGCTTCCGCTTCGTGGACCTGCCGGCCAATGTCACCTACACCTCGGATTCGGGCGTGTTCCTGACGGCCGTGCCCGAGCCCGGAACCTGGGCCCTGATGCTGGCTGGCCTGGCGGCCACCGCCGCTGTCGCGCGCCGCCGCAGCGCCTGACCCGGCACGGGCGGGATGGGGCGAACACCCGCCCGTTTCCCCCGCTTCTCCCCCGGCGCCGCGTGCGCCGCGCCGGCACCATGGCTGGGCTCGCTCCAGAGCCTGAAAGCCCATGGCCAGCCCCGATTCCGCCCAGGACCGCAACTTACCCGCCACCCCGCGCCGCATCGAGAAGGCGCGGGAAGAAGGGCAGGTGGCGCGATCGCGGGATCTCGGCCACCTGGCTGTGCTGGCCACCGGCATCGGGCTGCTGGCCGCCTTCGGCCCGCGGATCACGGGCTGGCTGCAGGAGCTGCTGGCCCACGGCCTGCGCTTCGACGCGGCCACCGTGGCCGCGCCCGCCAGCATGGGCGACCGGCTGGAGGCCCTGGCCACGCCGATGTTCATGGTGCTGCTGCCCATCGGCGTGGTGACGGGGCTGGCAGCGCTGGCCGGCACGGTGCTGTCGGGCGGCTGGATCTTCAGCTGGAAGCCGCTGGAGCCCACGTTCGAGAAGATCAGCCCGCTGGCCGGCATCAAGCGCCTGTTCAGCCTGGAGCAGCTGTCCAACACGCTCAAGGCCTGCCTGCTGGCGCTGGTGCTGGGCGCCGTGGGTGGCGGCCTGCTGTGGCTGCAGTGGGCCCAGCATGCGCAGCTGCTGGCGCTGCCGCTGCCCGAGGCCCTGGCCACCAGCGGCACGCTGCTGCGCAACGGCCTGCTGCTGCTGTGCGGCGTGCTGGCGCTGTTTGCGCTCGTGGACGTGCCCCTGCAGCGCCAGCTGCTGCTGCGCCGCCTGCGCATGAGCGTGCAGGACATGAAGCAGGAGTTCAAGGAAGTCGAAGGCAACGCGGAGATCAAGCAGCGCCGCCGCAGCCTGATGCGCGAAGCCGCCAACCGCCGCATGCTGGGCAAGGTGGCCACCGCCGACCTGGTAGTGATGAACCCCACGCACTACGCCGTGGCGCTGAAGTACGACGAAGTGCGCGGCGGTGCGCCGCGCGTGGTGGCCAAGGGCGCCGACCTGCTGGCCCTGCGCATCCGCGATCTCGCGCGCGATGCCCGCGTGCCCGTGCTGCAGGCACCGCCGCTGGCGCGGGCGCTGTACGCGCATTGCGAGCTGGACCAGGAGATCCCGGCCCGGCTGTTTGCCGCCGTGGCGCAGGTGCTGGCCTGGGTCTACCAGCTGCGCGATGCCGTGGCCGCCGGCCGCGCTGCACCCGGCGAGCCGCCGGTGCCCGATGTGCCGCCCGACATGGACCCGCTGAACCCCGCCGCCACCCGCCAGGAGCCTGAGCTGTGAACGGTGCGCAGAACCTGATGAAGTCGCTCAACGGGCTGCTCGGCGGCGACCGCAGCGCCGCGGTGAAGGCCCTGCTGCTGCCGGCCTTCGTCGTGATGATGCTGGCGATGATGGTGCTGCCGCTGCCGCCCTTCCTGCTGGACCTGCTGTTCACTTTCAACATCGCGATCGCGTTGATGGTGATGATGGTCAGCGCGCAGATGGTCAGGCCGCTGGATTTTGCGGCCCTGCCCACGGTGCTGCTGGTCACCACGCTGATGCGGCTGAGCCTGAACGTCGCTTCTACCCGCGTCGTGCTGATGGAAGGCCACACCGGCCCGGGCGCGGCCGGGCAGGTGATCGAGGCCTTCGGCCACTTCCTGATCGGCGGCAACTTCGCTGTCGGCCTGATCGTTTTCGCGATCCTGGTGGTCATCAACTTCGTCGTCGTCACCAAGGGCGCCGAGCGCATCGCCGAAGTCGGCGCGCGCTTTGCGCTGGACGCGATGCCCGGCAAGCAAATGGCCATCGATGCCGATCTGAACGCTGGTCTGATCGACGAAAAGGAAGCCCGCCGCCGCCGCGCCGAGGTGAGCGAGGAAGCCGACTTCTTCGGCAGCATGGACGGTGCCAGCAAGTTCGTGCGCGGCGACGCGATCGCGGGCCTGCTGATCCTGTTCATCACCCTCATCGGCGGCTTCATCATCGGCATCACGATGCACGGCATGAGCGCGGGGGCGGCGGCCAACAGCTACGTCGTGCTGGCCGTCGGGGACGCGCTGGTGGCGCAGATCCCGGCCCTGCTGGTGAGCGTGGCCGCGGCGATGGTGGTGTCGCGCGTGGGCAAGGACCAGGACATCAGCACCCAGATCCGCGGCCAGGTCTTCACCAGCCCCAAGGCACTGGGCATCACGGCCGGCATCATCGGCGGCCTGGGCCTGGTGCCGGGCATGCCGCACCTCGTCTTCCTGATCATCGCCGCCGGTCTGGGCTGGCTGGCGTGGACACTGGCCAAGCAGCAGAAGCGGGCCGCGCAGGACGCCGCCAGCCCGCCCGAGCCCGCCCCGCCCCCGGCCAACGCCGAAGCCAGCTGGGACGACCTGACGCCCGTGGACACGCTGGGCCTGGAGGTGGGCTACCGGCTGATTGCCCTGGTGGACAAGAGCCGCAGCCCCGCCGGCGGCGATCTGCTCACGCGCATCAAGGGCGTGCGCAAGAAGTTCGCTGCCGACGTCGGCTTCCTGCCGCCGCCGGTGCACATCCGCGACAACCTGGTGGAGCTCAAGCCCGGCATGTACCGCGTCACGCTGCGCGGTGCGGTGGTGGGCGAGGCCGAGGCCAACCCGGGGCAGTTCCTGGCCATCAACCCGGGCAGCGTCAGCCCGCAGCAGCAGCAGCTGTTGCCCGGCATCAAGACCACCGATCCGGCCTTCGGCCTGCCCGCGGTCTGGATCGACGAGCGCCAGAAAGAGGCGGCGCAGATGGCCGGGTTTACGGTGGTTGATTGCGCGACCGTCGTGGCGACCCACCTTTCACACTTGATGCAGGTGAACGCAGCACGGCTGCTGGGCCGGGTGGAGACCCAGCAGCTCGTCGAACACGTCACCAAGCTGGCCCCGCAATTGATCGAAGACGTTGTCCCCAAGATGGTCGGTATCGCCACCCTTCAGAGAGTGCTGCAGCTGCTGCTGGAAGAAGGCGTGCACATCCGCGACATGCGCAGCATCGTCGAATGCCTGGCCGAACACGCCAGCACCGTCACCGACCCGCAGGAACTGGCGCGCCGCATCCGCGTGCACCTGGCCCCGGCCATCGTGCAGCAGATCTACGGCCCGGTGAAGGAACTGGACGTCATTGCCCTGGACCCCGAGCTCGAACGCCTGTTGACGCAGGCCCTGAACAGCCCGCACGGCGCCGCCCTGGACCCGGGCGTGGCCGACACGCTGGCACGCAGTGCGGCCGACAACGCCCGCCGCCAGGAAGACCTGGGCCACCCGGCCTGCCTGCTGGTGCCCGACGGCATCCGCGCGCCGATGGCGCGGCTGCTGCGGCGCGCCGCGCCCCGGCTGAAGGTGCTGGGGCACAGCGAGATCCCGGAAACGCATTCGATCCGCATCGGTTCGATCATCGGCGGCGCGGCCTGACCGACCTGATCGCCATCACCCGAGCCCCTTGCCATGAACATGAAGCGCTTCACCGCCCGCACCTCCCGCGAGGCCCTGGCCATGGTGCGCGAGGCCTTTGGCAACGACGCCATCGTGATGTCCAACAAGCCCTGCGCCGAAGGCGTGGAGGTGCTGGCGATGGCGCCAGACGGCCTGCAGCAGATCGAACGCTTGAGCGCCGCCGCAGCGCCTGCACGGGTGCCGCAGGCCGCAGCGCCGGCAGCGTCGCGCCGCCTGGCCGACCGCGTGGAGCCGCGCATGGAAGCCGCCGCCCCGAGCGCGCTGAACCAGGGCGTGGCCGAGGACGTGGCCCAGCTGCAGATGAGCACGCTGTCGTTCCAGGACTATGTGCGCGAACGCATGCTGCGCCGCCGCCGGGCCGAGCTGGAAGCTGCCGCCACCCAGCCGGCGGCCGCGCCGCCGCCCGCCCCGGCCGTGGTCGCGCCGATCGAGGCCGCACGTCACCGTCTGGCCGCGGCACGGCCGGCCG
>JAIXZR010000174.1 GCA_027489455.1 Rubrivivax sp.
CTTCAGCGAAATCCAGTCGACCGGCGGCTTCCGCAGCCTGGCCGAGAACCAGAAGGTTCAATTCGAAGTGAAGCAAGGCCAGAAGGGCCCGCAAGCTTCGAACATCCGCGGCGTCTAAGCGCGCCAGTGGGGCCCCGGGCCTCAATAAGAAAACGCAGCCTCGGCTGCGTTTTTTTCTTGGCGGGCCGCCTCTGGTCTGGCGCTAAAGGCTGGGCAGATCGGCCTGTGCCAACAGCGGCGCTGCCGCGTCCTTGGGTGCCAGAAGCGGCTGCGCCAGGCCTGCGGGCAGCGGCCAGTGGATACCGATGGCAGCATCGTCCCAGCGGATGCTGCGCTCGCAATCCTTGGCGTAGACGTCGGTCGTCTTGTAGAGGAAGTGCGTATCGTCCTGCAGCGCCAGGAAGCCGTGCGCAAAGCCTTCCGGCACCCACAACTGCCGCCGGTTGGCGGCTGACAGTTCCACGCCCACCCAGCGTCCGAAATGCGGCGACCCGCGGCGGATGTCCACGGCCACATCGAAGGCCGCGCCCTGCGTCACCCGCACCAGCTTGCCCTGCGGGTGCGGCGGCAGCTGGTAGTGCAGCCCGCGCAACGTGCCGGCCTTGCTGACCGAGTGGTTGTCCTGCACGAAGGGCCGCGGCGCCGGCAGGCCCAGCTGGGCCAGGCCGGCCTCGAACTTGCCGAGGTGGAAGCTTTCCATGAACCAGCCGCGGTCGTCGCCGAAGACGGCGGGCTCGATGGTGACGACGCCCGGCAGGGCGGTGGCTTCGATGCGCATCAGAACACCCGTTCGTTCAGGATCTGCTTCAGGTACTGGCCATAGCCATTCTTCAGCAGCGGTTGCGCCAGCCGCTCCAGCTGGGCGGCGTCGATCCAGCCGCGGCGGTAGGCAATCTCTTCCGGGCAGGCCACCTTCAGGCCCTGGCGCTTTTCCAGCGTGGCAATGAACTGCCCGGCCTCCAGCAGGCTGTCGTGCGTGCCGGTGTCCAGCCAGGCATAGCCGCGGCCCATGATCTCCACGTCCAGTTGGCCCTGGCGCAGATACTGGGCGTTGACCTCGGTGATCTCCAGTTCGCCGCGCGCGCTGGGCTGGATGCTGGCGGCGATGTCGCACACCTGTTCGTCGTAGAAGTACAGGCCCGTCACCGCGTAGTTGCTGCGCGGCTGCTTGGGCTTTTCCTCGATGCTGAGTGCGCGTTGCTGGTCGTCGAACTCGACCACGCCATAGCGTTCGGGGTCGTGCACGTGGTACGCGAAGACCGAGGCGCCCGTGGTGCGCTCATCGGCGCGCCGCAGCAGGGCGGCCAGGTCATGCCCGTAATAGATGTTGTCGCCCAGCACCAGCGCGCTGGGCGCATTGCCTACGAATTGCCGGCCCAGGACGAAGGCCTGCGCCAAGCCGTCGGGGCTGGGCTGCACGCAGTAGCTGAGGTTCATGCCCCAGGCGCTGCCGTCGCCCAGCAGGGCCTGGAAGCGCGGGGTGTCCTGCGGGGTGCTGATGACGAGCACATCCCGCATGCCGCCGAGCATCAGCGTGGACAGCGGGTAGTAGACCATCGGCTTGTCGTACACCGGCAGCAGCTGCTTGCTGATGGCCAGCGTGGCCGGGTGCAGCCGGGTGCCGCTGCCGCCGGCCAGGATGATGCCCTTGCGTTGCATGGCGGCGCTCCTATCGGTTCAGGTGTTCGGTGAGCATGCGGCGTACGCCGGCCTGCCAGTCGGGCAGGGTCAGGCCAAAGGCCTGCTGCAGCTTGTGCGTGGCCAGGCGCGAATTCAGCGGCCGTGCGGCGGGCGTGGGGTAGGCGCTGGTGGGGATGGGCTTGACGGCCTCGGGCGCCACCTTCAGCGCAACGCCCGCCGCCCGCGCGTGCTCGATGACGAACTGCGCGTAGCCGTGCCAGCTGGTCTGGCCGCCGGCCGCGCAGTGGTAGGTGCCGGCGAGCAGGGGCTGGGCCAGCGTACGCAGCGCGGCGTGGGCCGTTACATCGGCCAGCAACTCGGCACCCGTGGGCGCGCCGATCTGGTCGTCGATGACGTTGAGCGCTTCGCGTTCGGCCGCCAGGCGCAGCATCGTTTTGGCAAAGTTGCCGCCGCGCGCTGCATAGACCCAGCTGGTGCGGAAGATCAGATGCCGGCAGCCGCTGGCGCGGATGCGCTCTTCACCCTCGAGCTTGGTGCGGCCGTAGACGCTCAGGGGGCCGGTGGGCGCGTCTTCGCTGCGCGGCGCGCTGCCGCTGCCGTCGAAGACGTAGTCGGTGCTGTAGTGCACCAGCAGCGCGCCGCTGCGCGCGGCCTCTTCGGCCAGCACGCCGGGTGCGGTGGCGTTGATGGCGCGTGCCAGATCGGGCTCGCTCTCGGCTTTGTCGACGGCAGTGTGTGCCGCGGCGTTGACGATCAGTCCCGGTTGCACACGCGCCAACAGGGCGCGCAGCGATTCCGGCTGCGAGAAGTCGGCCTTCAGATCGCCGGGGCTGTCGAAATCACAAGCGGTGACGGCACCCAGCGGGGCCAGTGCACGCTGCAGCTCCCAGCCCACCTGGCCGCCGCAGCCCAGAAGCAGGACGTTCATGCGCGGGCCGCGTAGTTGGTGGTCAGCCATTCGCGGTAGCCGCCGCTTTGCACGTTGGCCACCCAGTCAGCGTGGTCCAGGTACCACTGCACGGTCTTGCGGATGCCGGTGCCAAAGGTCTCGGCCGGGCGCCAGCCCAGCTCAAGCTCGATCTTGCGCGCGTCGATGGCGTAGCGGCGGTCGTGGCCCGGGCGGTCCTTCACGTGCGTGATCAGCCGGGCGTACGGGCCTTCGGCACTGGGCCGCAGTTCGTCGAGCAGCGCGCAGACGGTGTGCACGATCTCGATGTTGGCCTTCTCGTTCCAGCCGCCGATGTTGTAGGTCTCGCCCAGCCGGCCGCCGGCCAGCACGGCGCGGATGGCGCTGCAGTGGTCGCTGACGTACAGCCAATCGCGCACCTGCCGCCCGTCGCCATACACCGGCAGCGGCTTGCCGGCCAGGGCGTTGACGATCATCAGAGGGATCAGCTTTTCCGGGAAATGCCAAGGCCCGTAGTTGTTGCTGCAGTTGGTGGTGACCACCGGCAGCCCGTAGGTGTGGTGCCAGGCGCGCACCAGGTGATCGCTGGCGGCCTTGCTGGCGCTGTAGGGGCTGTTGGGCTCGTAGGGGTGGGTCTCGGTGAAGGCGGGTGCGTCGGGCGCCAGGCTGCCGTAGACCTCGTCGGTGCTGACGTGGTGGAAGCGGAAGGCCCCGCGCTCGGCTTCTGGCAGGGCCTGCCAGTAGGCGCGCGTGGCTTCGAGCAGCGTGAAGGTGCCTTCGACGTTCGTCTTGATGAAAGCGCCCGGGCCGTGGATGCTGCGGTCGACGTGGCTTTCGGCGGCGAAGTGCAGCACCGCGCGCGGCTTGTGCGTGGCCAGCAGGCCATCGACCAGGACCCGGTCGCCGATGTCGCCCTGCACGAAGACGTGCCGCGCATCGCCTTGCAGCGAAGCCAGGTTCTGCAGGTTGCCGGCATAGGTCAGCAGGTCCAGGTTGACAACGGGCTCGTCGCTCTGCGCCAGCCAGTCCAGCACGAAGTTGCTGCCGATGAAGCCGGCCCCGCCGGTCACGAGAATGGTCACTTGGCCACCCTTCCGTAGGTGTCTTCGAAGCGCACGATGTCGTCTTCTCCCAGGTAGCTGCCTGACTGGACTTCGATGATCTCCAGCGGCAGCTTGCCCGGGTTGCGCAGCC
>JAIXZR010000298.1 GCA_027489455.1 Rubrivivax sp.
GTGAAGTAGCCGGCCCAGTTTTCTTCACCGGTCAGCACGGTGCCCCAGGGGGTGTAGCCGGTGCCGCAGTTGTTCAGCGTGCCGCGGGCGGTCTTGCCATCGGCGGCGTACTTGGTCTTCATCAGCGCGTTGCCAGCGGCGGGGCCCGACAGCACCACGGGGGTCAGCGGCGTGATGCGGCGATTGAAGGCCGATTCCTTGACGTAGGCGAAGGTGGCGCCCGACTTCTTGACTTCGACCACCGACAGACCGTGCAGCGGCACTTCGCGGTCCACTTCAGCGGCAGGACGCGGCAAGGTGTTGGTGCCGCCATTGGCGTGAACAAAGGCCGAGGCACGCTCGCTGCCGGCGTGGCTCGTGGCTTCGTGGTTCATCACCAGGAGTGCGCGGTCGCTGCTGGTGCGGCTGGGTTTGCCGTCGGCCGACAGGCCGAGGTATTCCATGCCGTCGTGGTGGTCACCTGCGCGGTTGTCGAAGTCAGCGTCGGTGCCGTCGTTCTTGAAAGCAGTAGCCGTGGCGGTCAGCGGGTCACCCAGGGCGAACAGCACCGTGGCGGTGTAGCCAGCAGGCACCACCACAGCGTCAGCCAGGGACTTGGCCACGGCACCAAAGCCGAGCTTGTCCAGAGGGGCAGGAGCTGGCGCGGGGGCAGGTGCCGGAGCCGGTGCGGGCGCCGGATCGTCGCCGCCACCGCAGGCGCTCAGCGAGGCACCACCCAGCACGGCCGTGGCCACGCTGCCGATGGAGCCGCGCAGGATGTTGCGGCGGCTCAGGCGTGCGGCGAGCACGCTGTCGAAAGTCGGGTTGGCGGAGGTGTTGGAGTCTTCTTCGTTGAAGTCACGAACGGAGACATCGTTGGATTTGGTCATGGCTTGCTTCAGCTGGCATCAGCTCAGGTTGAGGGATCGGCCAGAGCTTATGTAGCCGCCGTGAAACCCCCGTGACCAGCAGATGACAGTCCAATGACTCGTCCGGACTACGCACAAATCGATGGAAGCAGATCCTCAATCAATCACTTATTTATTCATTCATTCATTCTTTCAATCGATCGGCGTCAGCTTGGCCACCGACAGCGCCAGCCACTTCATGCCGTGGCGGCCGAAGTTGACCTGGGCACGGGCGTCGGCACCGCTGCCTTCCAGGGTTAGCAAGACACCCTCGCCGAACTTGGTGTGGAACACACCCTTGCCAACCTTGAGGCCGCCATGCTCGTCGGCCACCTTTTGCGCCGCGGCCTGCTTCATGCTCTTGGGCACGGGGGCGGTGTCGTAGGCGGGCTTGTCCACCCGGCCGGCGCCGACCACCGATTTGAGGCCCGAGCCGCGCTCCCAGGCGCTTTGATATTCCTTGGCGAAGCCGGAGCCGAAGCCCTGGTTGCGCGGGGTCAGCCACTTCAGCGCATGCTCGGGCAGCTCGTCGAAGAAGCGGCTCTTGACGTTGTAGCGGGTCTGGCCGTGCAGCATGCGGGTCTGGCTGAAAGCCAGGTAGAGGCGCTGGCGCGCCCGCGTGATGGCCACATACATCAGGCGGCGCTCTTCCTCCAGGCCGTCGCTGTCGGACATGGAGTTCTCGTGCGGGAACAGGCCTTCTTCCAGGCCGGTGATGAAGACGGCGTCGAACTACAGGCCCTTGCTCGAATGCACCGTCATCAGCTGCACAGCGTCCTGGCCGGCCTGCGCCTGGTTGTCGCCCGCCTCCAGCGAGGCATGGGTCAGGAAGGCGGCCAGGGGCGACATGATCTCGCCGGTCTCGGCATCCGGTGTGAAGTTGGCCGGGGCCACGGCCGCCGGGAAGCCTTCCGAGATGGCGCCGGGCGAGAGTTCATCGACCGGCAGGGCCACCGCGTCCTTGCCAAAACCCTCTTGCGTGACAAAGGCTTCGGCGGCGTTGATCAGTTCGCCCAAGTTCTCCAGGCGCTCGGCGCCGTCCTTGTCGTTGCGGTAGAACTCGTTGAGGCCGGAGATTTCCAGGATCTGCTCGATGATCTCGCGCAGGGTGTGGCCTTGGGTCAGGTTGCGGGTCGAATCGATCAGGCCGGTGAAGGCCTGCAGATTGCTGCCCGCCTTGCCGGCCACCGCACCCACGCTTTGGTAGAGGCTGCGGCCGGACATGCGGGCGGCATCCTGCAGCAGCTCGATGGCGCGCGCGCCGATGCCGCGGGTCGGGAAATTGACCACGCGCAAGAAACTGGTGTCGTCGTTGGGGTTCTCCAGCAGGCGCAAGTACGAGAGCGCGTGCTTCACTTCCGCCCGCTCGAAGAAGCGCAGGCCGCCGTAGACGCGATAGGGAATGCCGGCATTGAAGAGCGCCGACTCGATCACCCGTGACTGCGCATTGCTGCGGTAAAGCACGGCGATTTCCTTGCGGTCGATGCCGGCGCGGTGCAGGGCCTGGGCTTCTTCGATCAGCCACTGGGCCTCGGCGAAATCGCTGGCGGCTTCATACACCCGCACCGGCTCGCCCGGGCCGGCATCGGTGCGCAGGGTCTTGCCCAGGCGGCGGCTGTTGCGGCTGATCAGCTCGTTGGCGGAATCGAGGATGTTGGAGTAGCTGCGGTAGTTCTGCTCCAGCTTGATGACCTTCTTGACGCGGTACTCGCGCTCGAAATCGGCCATATTGCCGACCCGCGCGCCGCGGAAGGCATAAATGCTCTGGTCGTCATCGCCCACCGCCATCACGCCCTGGCCGCGGCCCGGCGGGGCGAACATCTTGAGCCAGGCGTACTGCAGCTTGTTGGTGTCCTGGAACTCATCGACCAGCACATGGCGGAAGCGACGCTGGTAGTGCTCGCGCAGCTCGGCGTGGTCCCGCATCAGCTCGTAGGTGCGCAGCAGCAGCTCGGCGAAGTCCACCACGCCTTCGCGCTGGCACTGGTCTTCGTAGGCCTGGTAGATCTCGACCAGCTTGCGCGTCTGCTCGTCGCGCACTTCCACGTCTTTCGGGCGCAGGCCGTCTTCCTTGCTGCCGGCGATGAACCAGCCCACCTGCTTGGGGACGAAACGCTCTTCGTCCAGATTCATCGCCTTGATCACGCGCTTGACGGCGCTCTGCGAATCGCTGCTGTCCAGGATCTGGAAGCCCTGGGGCAGCGCCGCCATCTTCCAGTGCGCACGCAGGAAGCGGTTGCACAGGCCGTGGAAGGTGCCGATCCACATGCCGCGCACGGGCACCGGCAGCATCGCGCCCAGCCGCGTGAGCATCTCCTTGGCCGCCTTGTTCGTGAAGGTGACGGCCAGCACGCCACCCGGGGACACCTGCCCGGTCTGCATCAGCCAGGCGATGCGCGTGGTCAGCACCCGCGTCTTGCCCGATCCGGCGCCGGCCAGGATCAGCGAAGGCACAGCCGGCAGCGTCACCGCCGCCAGTTGCTCGGGGTTCAAGCCGCGCAGCAGGGGCGACGTGGCGGCGTGGGCGGGGACGGCATCGAGATCGGCAGGTCGGGCCGGTGCTTCATTCATCACGGGATTCTAGGAGTCGACCTGCGCCACCCCGCGGCTTCGGGGGCGGCACGGGTCGACAGCGGCACCGCGCCCGCGGACACTCGCGGCCGATGAAGACTTTCCTGCCCCGGCATGCACGGCACTGGCGGCCGCTGGCGCTGGCGCTGGCCGTGTGCGGCGCAGTGGGCAAGCTGGCGTTGCTGGGGTGGCTGCTGTCGGCCTGGGGCCCGGCCCAGGCGAACGAAGCCTTGAGCGCCGGGCGCGCCCTGTTCCTGGGCCAGCAGCCGCTGCCGGCGCGCCTGGCCACACAGCCGGCGGCACTGCCGCCTGCCGCCAGCCGCTGCATCAACTGCCACAGCGCGCCTGGCCTGGCTTCGGCCAGCGCGGTGCCCGGGGGCAGCGCCAGCTATGGCCCGGCGCTGAATTCGGCCTGGCTGCTGCAGCTCCAGGCCCGGCGGGGCGGGCCGCCATCGCGCTACGACGCACCGCGCCTGTGCCGGCTGCTGCGTGAAGGGGTGGACCCGGCCGGCGTGATGCTGCCGCCCGCGATGCCGCGCTACACGCTGGACGACGCCCAGTGCCGCCAGCTCTGGACCTTGCTCACCAGCGACCTGTGATGCCGCCGCCACCCCTGCCCGCTACCGGCCACGCACGCCGGCAACTGCTGCAAGGCGCCGCGCTGCTGGCCACGGCAGCAGCCGGCTGGCCACCCGCCCGCGCCCATGGCGGTGCTGGCCCGGTGGATCCCCCTTTGCCGGCCCCGGCGCTGGCCTTGACGCTGGACGATGGCCGCCGCAGCTCTCTGCCGGCTTTGCTGCAGGGCCGGGTGACGGCGCTGCAGCTGATGTTCACCGGCTGCACCGCCACCTGCCCGATCCAGGGCGCCTTGTTCGCCTCGGTACAGGCCGGGCTGCCGCCGGCCACACCGGCACGCCCCCAGCCGCTGCCAACGGCACAGCTGCTGTCGGTGAGCATCGATGCCTTGGGCGACGAGCCGCGTGCCCTGGCGCGCTGGCTGCGCCAGCACAGCGCCGGCAGGCAGTGGCGCGCGGCCGTGCCCAGCGTGGCTGGGGTCGAGGCGCTGTTCGATTTCCTGGGTGGCCGAAATGCGCAGCCCGATCGGCACACCGCACAGGTCTACCTGTTCGGCAGCCGCGGCCAGCTGCTGCTGCGCTCGGCCGACTTCCCTTCGCCGCCGCAGGTGCTGGGCTGGCTGGCGCAGGCCACGCGCCTGGGCTGAAGCGGCGCGCCGCGCGCTTCGCGCGCAGGCCGGCATTGCCAAACCTGCACGCCCCCACCCCCGTGCCCCGGGGGGCCGCCTGCATCGACAGGCCACGCGCCGACGACGAAACTTCTTGGAACGTTGTTGACCTTTTGTATCGCCATGTTCCAGCCCACCGGCCTGCCCCACCCCCACCGCACAGCACCGGGCCCCATCGACAGCGCTGGCAGCACGCCACGGCCCGCGGCGCAGGCACAAGGTGGCCGCCGCGTGATGGCGCTGGCCGCAGGGCTGCTGGCCGCCCTGCTTTCGGGCTGCGGTGGCGGCGAAGGCAGCGCGTCCAGTACCGCCAGCGTGGCGGGGGCCACGGACGGCGGTGTCGCCGGCATCGGCACCAGCACGCCTGAAGACGAAGGCCGGCAGCGCATCCTGGCCATCCAGGGCCCGGAGCGATCGCGCTGGTCCAGCGTCGTCTCGCTGCCCATCGTGCCGGCCGCTGGCGCCAACCTGCCGGATGGCCGGGTGCTGCTGTGGTCGGCGCGGGATCGGTTCGCATTCGGCGGCAACGCTGGCCGCACCTACACCACGCTGCTCAACCCGGTGACGGGCCAGGTCAGCGAGCAACTGGTCTCCGCCACGGAGCACGACATGTTCTGCCCCGGCACCAGCAACCTGCCCGATGGCCGAATCCTGGTCAGCGGTGGCTCCTCGAACAACCGTACCAGCATCTTCAACCCCGTCACCGGCGCCTGGTCGACAGCGGCAGCACCGCAGATCGCGCGGGCCTATCACGCCAACACGGTGCTGGCCGATGGCTCGGTGTTCATGATCGGCGGCAGCTGGTCCGGCGGCGTAGGCAACAAGCACGGTGAACGCTGGACCGAAGCCGGCGGCTGGCAGGAACTGAGCGGCGTGCGCGTGGACAGCATGCTGTCGGCGGACCCGAGCCGCAACTTCGGCATGGACAGCCACTTCTGGCTGCTGCCCAGCGGCAACGGCCGCGTGCTCTATGCCGGCCCGGGCGTGGAGATGCAATGGATCGACACGCGCGCCAATGGCGGCAACGGCAGCGTGGAAAGCGCCGGCCGGCGCGGCGACGACGAGTTCAGCGTCAACGGCAACACCGTGATGTACGACGCCGGCCTCACGCTCAAGACGGGCGGCGCGCCGGCCTACAGCGGTGTCGAAGCCAACGCCAACAGCTACATCATCGACACGCGCAGCGCGCGCGCCGAAGTACGGCGCATCGTCTCGATGTCCTACGAGCGGGCCTTCCACAACTCCGTAGTTCTGCCTAACGGCCAGGTGGTAGTGCTCGGCGGGGCCACCACGGCCGTGGCCTTCAGCGATGCCAACGCGGTGATGGTGCCCGAGCTGTACGACCCGGCCACCGAAAGCTTCACCGTCATGCCGGCCATGGAGATACCTCGCACCTACCACAGCCTGGCCCTGCTGCTGCCTGATGCGCGCGTGCTGGTCGCTGGCGGCGGCCTCTGCGGCGCGGGCTGCGCGGCCAACCATGCGGACTACCAGATCCTTTCGCCCTACTACCTGTTCAACGCCGACGGCAGCGCTGCCGTGCGCCCGGCCATCAACAGCGCGCCGGCCAGCGCCACCCACGGCAGCACCATCACCGTCACCACCAGCCTGCCCGTGACGGCGTTTTCGATCGTGCGCATGTCCAGCACCACGCACGCAGTGAACAACGACCAGCGCCGCCTGTCGCTGAAGTTCCGCAGCACCGGCACCAACACCTATGCGGTGGACATCCCGGCCAACGCCGGCTGGGCCGTGCCAGGGGCCTGGATGCTGTTTGCCAGCAATGCCGCCGGCGTGCCTTCGGTAGCGCGCGTCATCAACGTGGCCAGCACGGGCGTGCCGCAACTGCAGGTACCGGCGGAGACGTCCAGCGTCGTCGACACCCCCAGCACGCTGGCGCTGCAGGCCACCGGCGCGACCAGCTTCAGCGCCACCGGCCTTCCTGCCGGCATGAGCCTGAACACCAGCACTGGCGTCATCACCGGCACGCCCACGCGGGCCGGCAGCTTCGTCGTCAGCGTGACGGCACGCAATGGCGCGGGGGCGGCCAGCTGGGATTTCCGCTGGACCGTGCAGCCCGCTGCCGTGCCCGGCGGCTGGCGCCAGGTGCGCCTGGAAAGCACGGCGGCCGTGAACGGCAACCCCTGGGCCAGCATGGCCGAGTTCAACGTGCTCGATGCCGACGGGCGCGACATCCCGCGCCAGGCCTGGCTGGCCACGGCGTCCAGCGCCGAGACCGCGGCCATGAACGGCGCCGCCAGCCGCGCCCTGGACGGCGATGTCAGCACCTTCTGGCACACGCGCTACACCGGCAGCACGCCCAGCCACCCGCACACCTTCAGCGTCAACCTGGGCGCCTCGTACCGCATCGGCGGCTTCCGCTACCTGCCACGCCCCGGCGGGACCAACGGCACCATCACCACCTGGCGCTTCCTGGGCAGCAATGATGGCCAGACCTGGACGCTGCTGGGCAGCGGCGACTTCAACACCCTGGGCGCTGCCGCGGCCGAGAAGACGGTCTACCTGCAGAACATCGCGCGTGCGCGCCCGGCCAGCCAGTCCAGCACGCAGGACAACGTGGCCGTGGCCGGCCGTGCCGTCGATGGCAACACCAACGGCGTCTACGGTGCGGGCTCGGTCGCGCACACGGTCAACAGCGCGCAGCCCTGGTGGGAAGTCGACCTGGGCAGCCAGAAGACGCTGCACGCCGTTCGCTTGTGGAACCGCACCGATTGCTGCGGCGACCGCCTGGCCAACTTCCATGTGCTGCTCTCGCCCACGCCGATGACCGGCCGCACGCTGGCGCAACTGCTGGCCGACCCGGCCGTGCGCCGCGTGTCCCTGCCCGGCACCGCCGGTGTGCTGACGACGCTGCCGCTGGCTGGCAACGGCCGCTACCTGCGCGTGCAGCTGGCCGGCAGCAACTTCCTGCAGCTGGCCGAGGTGGAAGCCTTCGGCCGCGACGCCGACAACAGCCCGCCGCTGCTGACCACGCCGGCGCCTCAGACAAACCCTGCCGGCACCGCGCTGAGCCTGGCGCTGCAAGCCAGCGACGCCGACGGCGATGCCCTCACCTGGCAGGCCGCCGGCCTGCCCCCGGGGCTGGCCATCAACGCCGGCAGCGGCGTCATCAGCGGCACGCCCAGCACCGCTGGCGGCTACAACGTGCAGGTGACGGTGACCGACAGCCGCGGCGTCAGCGCCAGTGCCAGCTTCGCGTGGACGATCCAGACCGTGCTGCCCGTGATCGCGCCCATCACCACCCCCGTGGTGACGCAGGGCGGCAGTGCCAGCTACAGCGCCAGCGCCACGGGCGGCGGGCTGCAGTACAGCTGGGATTTCGGTGATGGCACACCGGCCACGACCTTCAGCAGCAGCGCCACGGTGACGAAGAGCTGGCCCGCTGCGGGCGTCTACGTCGTGACGCTGAGCGTGCGCAACGCCAACGGCGACATCAGCACCCGCCGCTTCTACCAGGCCGTGCAGACCAGCGGCAACAGCAGCGCGCGGGCCGTCGCGTCCACGCCGATCGCGGTGCAGACGCGCCCCGGCAGCAGCGACCGGCTGTGGGTGGTGAACCCCGACAACGACAGCGTCAGCGTCTTCGACCTGGGCAGCAATGCCCGGCTGGCCGAGATCGCCGTCGGCGTGCAGCCGGCCAGCATCGCCCTCGCCGGCAACGGCCTGGCCTACGTGGCCAGCAGCCGCGGCGCCACCGTGCGCGTGATCGACACCAGCAGCCTGGCCGTGGTGAGCAGCTTCAGCCTGGTGCCCGGCTCGATGCCCCAGGGCATCGTGCTGCAGAACGACGGCGTGGGCTTCCTCAGCCTGGAAGGCACGGGCGAGATCTTCCGCTTCACCACCGCCGGTGAAGTGACGGCCGTGGCCAGCGTGCCCGGCGCCCGGCACCTGGCGCTGAGCCCGGACCGCACACGGCTGCTGGTCTCGCGCTTCATCACCGCGCCGCAGGCGGGCGAAGGCACGGCCACGGTGGCTGGCACGGGCGGCGCCGAGGTGGTGGAGCTCGACCCCGCCACGCTGGCACGGGTGCGCAGCTTCACGCTGGGCTTTTCGACCCGCCCGGACACCACGCTCAGCGCGCGCGGCGTGCCCAACTACCTGGGTGCAGCGGCGGTGGCGCCCAACGGCCGCAGCGCCTGGGTGCCGTCCAAGCAGGACAACATCCAGCGCGGCACGCTGCGCGGTGGCGCCAGCGAGCCGCTGGACTTCCAGACCACCGTGCGCGCCGTGTCGTCGCCGCTGGACCTGCAGGCCAACACCGCCAGTGCGGCGGTCCGCCTGGACCACGACAACGCCGGCCTGGCCAGCGCAGCGCTGCACCACCCGGGTGGCGCCTATCTCTTCGTGGCGCTGGAGACCAACCGCCAGGTAGCCGTGGTCGATGCCGTGGGGCGGCGTGAGCTGTTCCGGCTGGAGGTAGGCCGCGCGCCGCAGGGCCTGGCGCTGTCGAGCGACGCGCGCACCCTGCTCGTGCACAACTTCATGGACCGCAGCGTCAGCCGCATCGATCTGCGCCCCCTGCTGGACCGCGGTGAAGCCACCCTGCCCGCGCCGCAAGTGCTGTCCAGCGTGGCCAGCGAACGCCTGAGCACCGCGGTGCTGCGCGGCAAGCAGTTCTTCTACGACGCCCGCGACACCCGGCTGGCGCGCGACAGCTACATGAGCTGCGCCAGCTGCCACAACGATGGCGGGCACGACGGCCGCACCTGGGATTTCACCGGCTTCGGCGAAGGGCTGCGCAACACCGTCTCGCTGCGCGGGCGCTCCGGCACGGCCGGTGGCGCGGGTGGCAACCACGGCCGCCTGCACTGGACGGGCAACTTCGACGAGGTGCAGGATTTCGAAGGCCAGATCCGCGCCTTTGCCGGCGGCACCGGCCTGATGCCCGACACCCAGTTCAACGCCGGCACCCGCAGCCAGCCGCTGGGCGATGCCAAGGCCGGGCTCAGCCCCGATCTGGATGCACTGGCGGCCTACATCAACTCGCTCGACAGCTTCGACCCCAGCCCCTGGCGCGTGGGCGGGCAGCTGTCGCCGCTGGCCAGCACCGGCCAGGCCCTGTTCGCGGCCAGCTGCGCCAGCTGCCACAGCGGCCAGGCCTTCAGCAACAGCAGTGCCGGCACGCTGGCCAACGTCGGCACGCTCAAGCCCGCCAGCGGCCGGCGCCTGGGCCAGCCGCTCACCGGCCTGGACGTGCCCACCCTGCGCGATGCCTGGGCCACCGCGCCCTACCTGCACGATGGCTCGGCCGCCACGCTGGAAGACGCCATCCGCGCCCACACCACGCTCACGCTGCCCGCGGCCAACATCGCGCCGCTGGCCGCCTTCGTGCGCGAGATGGGCAGCGCCCAGGCCCCTGTCACGCCGACCGGCCCGCCGCCGGCAGGCCAAGGCCTGCGCGCCAGCTACTTCGCCAACATCAGCCTGTCCGGCACCCCCGTGCTGCTGCGAGATGAAGCGGTGGACTTCGGCTGGGGCACGGCTGCCCCGGCCGCCAGCCTGCCGGCCGACAACTTCTCGGTGGTCTGGACCGGCAGCCTGATACCGCCCACCAGCGGCGCGTACCAGCTGCAAACCACCGCCGACGACGGAGTGCGCGTGTGGGTGAACAACATGCTGGTGATCGACAACTGGGCCGACCAGGCGGCCACCACGACCACCAGCGCCGCGTTCAGCTTCACTGCCGGCGTGGCCGTGCCGGTGCGCGTGGAGTACTACGACAACACCGGCAGCGCAGAAGTGCGGCTGCGCTGGCAGCTGCCGGGGGCCAGCAGCTTCGTCATCGTGCCTGCCACGCAGCTGCGGCCGCAGTAGCCGCCGGCCCCGGGGGCCGGGCCGATAGACTGGCGCGTCGCCACCCTGGCGGCGCGCCATCGAAAGCCCCTGCGCATGGAAATCTTCGACTACGACAACATCCTGCTGCTGCCGCGCAAGTGCGTGGTCGACAGCCGCAGCCAGTGCGACACCTCGGTGCTGTTCGGCGGCCGGCGCTTCGCGCTGCCCGTGGTGCCCGCCAACATGAAGACCGTGATCGACGAGTCGATCAGCGAGTTCCTCGCTGCCAGCGGGCACTTCTACGTCATGCACCGCTTCGACCTGGACGCCGTGGCCTACGCACGCCGCATGCGCGAGAAGGGGCTGTTCGTCTCGATCTCTTCAGGCGTGAAGCCGGCGGACTTTGCCGTCATCGACGAGCTCGCGGCCAGCGGGCTGGGCGCGGACTACGTGACCATCGACATCGCGCACGGCCATGCCGACAGTGTCAAGCGCGCGATCGAGCACATCAAGGCGCGGCTGCCGCAGGCCTTCGTCATCGCCGGCAACGTGGCCACGCCCGAGGCGGTGATCGACCTGGAAAACTGGGGTGCCGACGCCACCAAGGTGGGCGTGGGGCCGGGCAAGGTGTGCATCACCAAGCTGAAGACGGGCTTCGGCACCGGCGGCTGGCAGCTCAGCGCGCTGAAGTGGTGCGCCCGCGTGGCCACCAAGCCCATCATTGCCGA
>JAIXZR010000311.1 GCA_027489455.1 Rubrivivax sp.
AACCTGGCCGCCACCTTCAGCCCCGAGCTGAGCGATCTGACGATCTACGTCATCGACGTCGCCGCGGGCGAGAAGATCCCGCGCAAGGGCGGCCCGGGTATCACCAAGAGCGACCTGTTCGTCATCAACAAGACCGACCTGGCCCCCTACGTGGGCGCCAGCCTGGACGTGATGGAAGCCGACACCCGCCGCATGCGCCCGGCCTGGCAGGGCGCGCGACCCTACGTGATGACGAACCTGCGCACGCAGCAGGGCCTGGCCGAGGTGGTGGCCTTCATCGAGAAGCGCGGCCTGCTCGTGGCCTGATCGCGCCCTGGCCCCTGGTCGGGGCCAGCACGCGAAGGCAAGGCCTACAGTCCCGGGTTTCCAACCCCGACGAGGAAACGACCATGGGACTCCTGTCCTTCATGAAGGAAGCCGGCGAGAAGCTGTTCGGCACCGGCCAGGCCAAGGCCGCCAGCGCCGCCGTCGCCACCGCCCCCACGCCCGAGAACGTGGCCGCGCTGAGCAAGGCCGCAGGCGATGCCATCGCCAGCTACATCGACACCCAGGGCCTGAAGGTGGGCGGTCTGGAGGTGGGCTTCGACGCGCCCACGGCCACCGTCACCGTGGCCGGCACCGTGGACGACCAGGCGACGAAGGAAAAGGTGCTGCTGTGCTGCGGCAACGTGGCCGGCGTGGCCCAGGTCAACGACCTGCTGGTGGTGGTGGCCCCGGCACCCGAGGCGAAGTACCACACCGTCGTCAGCGGCGACAACCTGTCGAAGATCGCCAAGGCCTTCTACGGCGATGCCAACAAGTACCCGGTGATCTTCGAGGCCAACCAGCCGATGCTCAAGCACCCGGACAAGATCTACCCGGGGCAGCTGCTGCGCATCCCGCCGCTGTAAGCCACCCAGGCCCGCGGGGGCTGCGGCTACAGTGTCGGAGGTGAGCAAACTCTACTTCCGCTACGCGGCGATGAACGCCGGCAAGTCCACGGCCCTGCTGCAGGCGGCCCACAACTACGAAGAGCGCGGCATGCGCGTGCGCCTGTTCACGGCGGCGCACGACGACCGTGCCGGCACCGGCCTGGTGGGGTCGCGCCTGGGCCTGCAGCGGCCCGTCGAAACCTTCGGCCCGGCCACGGTGTTCGACGCGGCGCTGCTGGACGGCCCCACGCCGCTGGCCTGCGTGCTGATCGACGAAGCGCAGTTCCTGCAACCCGAGCAGGTGCGCCAGCTGCACCGGCTGGCCCATGCGCATCGGCTGCCCGTCCTCTGCTACGGCCTGCGCAGCGATTTCCGCGGCGAGGCCTTCCCCGGCGCCGCCGCCCTGCTGACACTGGCCGACGACCTGGAAGAGATGAAGACCATCTGCGCCTGCGCCCGCAAGGCGTCGATGAACCTGCGCATCGACGCACAGGGCCGGCGCGTGAAGGAAGGCGAACAGGTGGTGATCGGCGGCAACGAGCGCTACCGCGCTGTCTGCCCCAGCTGCTTCTACAGCGACGACGAAGACGCCACGCGCGCGCCTGGGCTGTTCGGCTGAGGCGGCACGTCAGCAGGCATTGCTGTTCGGTGAAGACCAGGTAAATCCCGCCACGCTGGCCCCGGCCTTGGGCAGCATGGCGGCATGACTGCCCGAACCCTCGCCAAGCTGGCCTGCTGCATGGCCACCCTGTCCCTGCTGGCCTGCGGAGGCGGTGGCGCCGATGTGCCCACCGCCCCTGCCCCGCCGCCGCCCACCGCCACGGGCACCGGGCCCATCACGGCCCCGGCCGGCAGCTGGAGCTTCGTGCCGGTGGAAGGCGCGCGTTGTGCCAACGGCAGCGCCACGGGCATTGGCGTGCGGCCGGTGACTGGCAGTCGCGAGGTTTTCATCTACTTCGAAGGGGGCGGCGCCTGCACCACGGCCGAAACCTGCTGGGGCGCCAACCCCGGGGCCGTGAACCTGGGCGGCTATGGCGCCGCCGAATTCGCGGCCGAGAACAAGCTGCGCGACTTCCTCTACCTGGACGCCAGCACAGGCACCGCCAACCCTTTCGCGCGCATGAACCTGGTGATGCTGCCCTACTGCACGGGCGATGTGCATGCCGGGCGCCAGGTGCAGACGTTGCAGGTGGGCGGCCAGCCGCGCGCCACGCACTTCGTCGGCGCGATCAACGTCGAGAAAGCCCTGCAGCGTCTGGCCGCCACCTGGCCGGCGCTGGACGCCGTCTGGGTACTGGGCACCAGCGCCGGGGGTGCCGGTGCCACCATCCACTACGCCGCGGTGCGGCAGGCGCTGGGCACGCGCGTGCACCTGCTGGTCGATTCCGCACCGGGCTTCAACGACCCCGACGACAACGCCCGCTGGGCCTTCTGGGGCGTGCAGCCGCCCTGTGCGGGCTGCAGCAGCATCAGCGACATCCGCAGCGTCAACCGCGCCCTGGATGCGCAGGCGCGCCACGCCTTCCTGTCGTTCCGCTTCGACGCCACCACCGCCAACGGCCGCAGTGCCGCGGCCTTCGATGCGGCGCTGCAGGCGCTGATGGCCGATCTGCGCACGCACCCGCAGACGCAGACGCTGCTGGCCGACAACAGCGCCACCGGCTTCGGCCCGCCGCTGGCGCACGTGGTGACGACGAAGAACACGCCGGCCTGGGTGGCACAAGGCCACCGGGCTTTCGTGCAGGCCATGCTCACGGGCAGCGGCTGGCAAAGCGTCGTGCTGCTGCCGCCGTGATGCGAGCCGCCGCCGCGTGGGGCTGAGAAGAGCCGATCAGCCGCGCCGGGCCATCGCTTGGCCCATGCGAATGGCGCCGCCGGGCGCCCAGGCCAGGTTCCACTGCCAGGGCCCGGGCGGGAACAGCATCACCACCGTGCTGCCCAGCAGGAAGCGCCCCATCTCGGCGCCGGCCGGCAGGCGGATGTCCTGATCGGTGTAGAGCCAGTCGCGCAGCTGCCCGGGCCGCGGCGGGTTGACCACGCCATGCCAGACCGTGGCCATGCTGCCCACGATCGTGGCGCCCACCAGCACCAGTACCCAGGGGCCGTGCTCGCCGTCGAAAACGCAGACCACGCGCTCGTTGCGCGCAAACAGCCCGGGCACGCCGCGCGCAGTGGTGGGGTTGACGGAGAACAGCGCCCCGGGCACGTGGATCATGCGCAGCAGCCGGCCGGCGCAGGGCATGTGGATGCGGTGGTAGTCGCGCGGGCTCAAGTACAGCGTGGCGAACTGCCCGCCCTGGAAGTGCGCCGCCAGCGCGGCGTCGCCGCCCACCAGCGCGGTGGCCGTGTAGTCGTGGCCCTTGGCCTGGAAGATGCGCCCGGCCCGCACTGCGCCGAACTGGCTGATCGCGCCGTCCACGGGGCACAGCAGCCCGCCCGGGCCGACATCGGCCAGCGGGCGCGCACCGGGCTTGAGCGCGCGGGTGAAGAAGTCGTTGAAGCTGGCGTAGGCGGCAGGATCGGGGTTGGCGGCCTCGGCCATGTCCACGCCGTAGCGGCCGATGAACCAGCGCACCACCGCGGTGGTGGCCGCGCCGGCCCGGGCGCCGGCAAAACCGCCAGCCAGGCGCGTCAGGGCCAGCTTGGGCAGCAGGTACTGCGGCAGCACCGCCCGGCGCGTAGCGCGGGCTTCGTCGGGGCTCAAGGGCAGCGTCACCCCGCCTGCCGCAGCGCGGGCATTCTCTTCAGGGCGGGCCACGCTCAGCGCACCGGCGAAATGGCGTGCAGCGCGCGCACCGCGCCGGCCCCGACGGCTGCGCCGAAGCGCTTGGCCAGCCGCTCGGCCACGTTGTCGCGCGGCGTGTAGTCGATGATTTCCTCGGCCTTGACGACTTCACGCGCCACGTAGTCCAGGCTGCCCAGGTGGTCGGCCAGGCCCAGCTTGACGGCTTCCTCGCCGTTCCAGAACAGGCCGCTGAAGGTCTCGGGCGTTTCCTTCAGCCGGTCGCCGCGGCCGGCGCGCACGGTAGCGATGAACTGCTGGTGGATCTGGTCCAGCATCGCCTGGGCATAGGCGCGCTGGCGCTCGTCCTGCGGGCTGTAGGGATCGAGCATGCCCTTGTTGTTGCCGGCGGTGATGAGCCGCCGCTCCACGCCCAGCTTTTCCATCAGGCCGGTGAAGCCGAAGCCGTCCATCAGCACGCCGATGCTGCCCACGATGCTGGCCTTGTCGACATAGATCTCGTCGGCTGCGGCAGCGATGTAGTAGGCGCCGGAGGCGCAGATCTCTTCGACCACGGCATAGACCTTCTTGCCGTGCTTGGCCTTCAGGCGCTGGATCTCGTCGTTGACGATGCCGCTCTGCACCGGGCTGCCGCCCCCGGAATTGATGCGCAGCACCACGGCCTGCGCGCCGGCGTCCTGGAAGGCGTTGCGCAGCGCGCCCACCAGCAGTTCGGCGCTGGCTTCGGTGTCGGTGGCGATCTCGCCCCGCACTTCCACCAGGGCGGTGTGCGGCGTGCTGGGCGCGGCCGGGGCAATGTTGCGCGACGTCAGGCTCCAGGCCAGCGCCAGCACCAGGCCCAGCCAGGCCAGGCGGAAGAAGATGCGCCAGCGCCGGTCGCTGCGCTGCTGTCTCAGCAGTTCCAGCGCCACGCGCTCCAGCGTGCTTTCCATGCCGCCGGGGCGGGCGGCAGCGGCAGGGGCCGGCGGGCGCAGCCTGGCCGCAGATGCCGCGTCGGTCGGGGCAGCGGCGGGTTCGGTGGGGCCGGGGTGATCGGCGTGGTCTGGCTTCGGGCCGGTGGGGTCGTCAGGGGGCGTCATGGGGCGCTTTCGTCGGCCGCGGCGGCAGGGCTTGCCGGCACGGGCCGGATGTCTCGGGAAGGATACCAATGCACCTGGCCGCGCTGCTCGGCCACGGCCACGGTGGTGAGCTTGCCGCGGCCGCAGGGGCCGCCGACGCAGCGGCCGTCCTCGGGCTCGTACATCGCACCGTGCACGCTGCAGACGATGTAGCGCTTGTCGCTGTCGAAGAACTCGCCGGGCAGCCAGTCCATTTCCACCGGCACGTGCAGGCAGCGGTTGATGTAGGCGCGCACCTGGCCGTCAAAGCGCAGGACGAAGGCGCGCTGCGGGCGGCCGTACTCCAGCACGTCCCAGACGTGCGCGGTGCCACCATCGGCGAGCGCACTGCCCGGGCACAGCGGCAAGCCTTCGTTGCCGGGCGCGTCTTTCGCGTCAGCCATGGCCCAGCAGCCAGTCGTGCAGCTCACGCGTGCTGTGCAGCACGGCCAGGGGCGCGAAGTCGGCGAAGGCCTCGGGCTCGTGCGCGCCGTAGCTGACGCCCAGGCTGGCGACACCGGCATTGGCGGCCAGCTGCAGGTCGTGCGTGGTGTCGCCGATCATCAGCGTGCGCTCGGGCGGCACGCCCAGTTCGCGCATCAGCTCGTGCAGCATCAGCGGGTGCGGCTTGCTCGCGGTCTCGTCGGCCGTGCGCGTGGCGTTGAACAGGCCCTGCAGCTGGGCGTGCTGCAGCGCGTGGTCCAGCCCGCGGCGGTTCTTGCCGGTGGCCACGGCCAGCAGGTGGTTGTTGGCCTTCAGCGCCTGCAGCATGGGCAGGGTGCCGTCGAACAGCACCAGCGCGTCCTGGCTGGCGAAGTAGTGATGGCGGTAGCGTGCCGCCAGCTCGGGGTAGCGCTGTTCGGGCAGGCCGGGCACGACATGCATCAGCGCGTCCTGCAGGCCCAGGCCGATGACGTAGGCGGCGTCGGCCCGGCTGGGCACCGGCGCGCCGATGTCGCCGCAGGCCGACTGGATGCACTGCACGATCAGCCCAGTGCTGTCGGACAGCGTGCCGTCCCAGTCGAAGGCGATGAGGTCGAAGCGTCTCTTGCGCGTCATAGCTGGTCCAGGAGTTTCTGGCATTCCGCCGGCAGCGGGGCTTGCAGGGTGATGCGCTCGCCGGTGGCCGGGTGGTCGAAGGCGAGTTCGCGCGCGTGCAGGAACATGCGCGCGAAGCCCTGCGCGCGGGCGAAGGCCTTGTTGCGGGCGAAGTCGCCGTACTTTGGATCGCCGACGATCGGATGGCCGGCATGCGCCAGGTGCACGCGGATCTGGTGCGTGCGGCCGGTCTTGATCGACACGTCCAGCAGCGTGCAGGGCCCGGCCGGGCGCTGCGCCTTCACCAGCGTGATCGAGCGCCGGCCGTCCTCGTGCGCCGCGGGCACCACGCGCACATGGCGCTCGCCGGCGGCATCCAGCGTCTTGTGCAGGGCCTGGTCGATGACCTTCAGGCTGGCCGGCCAGGCGCCGAACACCAGCGCGGCGTAGGTCTTGCCGGTGTCACGGGCGCGGAACTGGTCCTGCAGCGCCACCAGCGCGCTGCGCTTCTTGGCCAGCAGCAGCACGCCGGACGTTTCCTTGTCGAGCCGGTGCACGAGTTCCAGGAAACGCGCCTGCGGGCGCGCCTGGCGCAGTTGCTCGATCACGCCCGAGCTCACGCCGCTGCCGCCGTGCACGGCCACGCCGGCGGGCTTGGCGATGGCCAGCAGGTGGTCGTCTTCCAGCAGCACCGGGAACTCCCGCGCCGGCGCCGGGGGGGCCGAGTCGGCGCGTTTTTCCGGCAGGCGCACGGGCGGCACGCGGATCTCGTCGCCCGTGGCCACGCGGGTATCGGCCGCGGCCCGGCCGCTGTTCACGCGCACTTCGCCCGAGCGGATGACGCGGTAGACGTGGGTCTTGGGCACGCCCTTGAGGATGCGCAGCAGGAAGTTGTCCAGGCGCTGCCCGTCGGATTCGGCATCGACCTTCAGGCGCTGCACTGCCGGCACCGCGGCGGCCACGGGGCTTGCGCCTTTGGCCCGTATACTCCGCTGCTCCACGTTTGTGCGGTAAGTGCTTGATTTATCGGAGTTTACCCGGGCACGAAGCGGCTTAACGTGGGTCTTTGTCGGCTTTGCCGCGCTTTTGTTTGCGCGCCGGAGCCGCAAAGTTGGTCATGCACCGCCTGCCCCCTTTGCGCGGGCCGCTGCCACCCCTGTGGCATGGCCGCGCAGCCGGGCAAGCGGCAGAGAGTCGAAGAAGAACCCCCGCCGGGTGAAGGCTGCGGTGTCACAGCCCGCCAAGACCCGGTACCGAAAATTCAAGGGCCGCCAGGCCCGGGCACAGGCCCGAACCTGGCGGACCGCGTCAGGCACCGCAGCAGGCCCATGTCGCCCCCGTTCAACGCCCTCCCGGCACCCGTCTGGCCCCAGCATGCTGCTGGCGTGGCTGCAGATGTGGCCGGGGCATCGCCGCGCAACATGCGGCGTGCGTGCACGGCCCGGCCGACGCCAGCCCCCACCCGGCCCACCTGCACGCACGCGCCAACGCCGAGCTGCTGACCCCGACACCGGCGCCCGCTGAAGCGGGCTGCCTGCGGCGCGCAGCCCGGTCCAGGGCATTTCGAGACCCCGGTTCTTTGCCGTCACTCGTGCATGGGTGGTGAAGACGCAAGCCGCGCTCGGACGAGCGCGCCTTGCAGTGGGGGGAGTTGAAATGAAACGCATGCTGATCAATGCCACGCAGCCGGAAGAGCGGCGCCTGGCCATCGTCGACGGGCAGAAACTGCTCGACTTCGAAACCGAAATCGAAGGCCGCGAACAGCGCAAGGGCAACATCTACAAGGCGGTGATCACCCGCGTGGAGCCCAGCCTGGAAGCCTGCTTCGTCGAATACGGCGAAGACCGCCACGGCTTCCTGCCGTTCAAGGAAATCTCGAAGAACTATTTCCGCGAAGGCGTGGACGCCCGCACCGCACGCATCCAGGACGCCGTGCGTGAAGGCGACAACCTGCTGGTGCAGGTGGAAAAGGAAGAACGCGGCAACAAGGGTGCCGCACTCACCACCTTCATCAGCCTGGCCGGCCGCTACCTGGTGCTGATGCCCAACAACCCGCGCGGCGGTGGCGTCA
>JAIXZR010000167.1 GCA_027489455.1 Rubrivivax sp.
CGGAATACACGACGACGGACTTGATGCCCATCTCGCGGCAGGCACGCTGGATGCGGAGGGCGATTTCCCCCCGGTTGGCGATGAGGATTTTCTTGAACACGGTGCGCGCCGCTTATTCGACCTGGAACAGCGGCTGGCCGAACTCGACCGGCTGCCCGTTCTCGCACAGGATGCGCAGCACCTTGCCGCCGGCGTCGGATTCGATCTCGTTCATGATCTTCATCGCTTCGATGATGCAGACCGGATCGCCTTCCTTCACGGTGTCGCCAACGTCGACGAAGGCTTTGGCGCCCGGGCTGGCGGAGCGGTAGAAGGTGCCGACCATCGGCGACTTGATGAAGCGCCCGGCGGGGGCGGCCGGGGCTTCAGCCGCCGGCGCTGGCGCGGCGGCCACCGGGGCGGCCGGCGCCGGAGCGGCGCTGACCGCCGGCGGCGGCACGTAGACGGCGGCGGCGACACCGCCCTTGACGATGCGCACCTTGCCCTCGGCTTCGGTGATCTCGAGTTCGGAGATGTTCGAATCCGACACCAGGTCGATCAGGGTCTTGAGCTTTCGCAGGTCCATCGCGTGTTTCCTCGGCGTTGTCGGTATGCGGCAGCCCCAGGGCAGGCTGCCGGTGGCGGGCGGGGCTCAGGCGTCGGTCGGGCGGCGGCGCGCGAGTGCGTGCTGCAGTGCCAGGCGGTAGCCGTCGGCGCCCAGGCCGCAGACCACGCCTTCGGCCAGGGCCGACAGGTAGCTGTGGTGGCGGAAGGCCTCGCGCCGGTGGATGTTGGACAGGTGCACTTCGATGAAGGGCAGGGCCACGGCGGCCAGCGCGTCGCGCAGGGCGACGCTGGTGTGCGTCAGGCCGCCGGGGTTGATCAGGATGAAGGTGGTGCCGTCGTTGCGTGCGGCCTGGATGCGGTCGATCAGCACGCCTTCGTGGTTGCTCTGCAGGCATTCCAGCGTGGCGCCTGCGTCTGCTGCCATCCGGGCCAGATCTGCGTCGATCTGCGCCAAAGTCGTGTGGCCGTAGACTTGCGGCTCGCGTGTGCCGAGCAGGTTCAGGTTCGGGCCATGAAGAACGAGAATGCGCATGAGAGGGCGCGACTCTACGCCCATTTTTCTGAATTCGGCCAGTTTTGCGCTGTTTTGCCGTCGAGTAAATGAGTTTTACCCGAACTTCAGATTTCTCTTATGCCTCGGCCGCCCAGGCCGCCAGCCGCGGGTAGTCGGTCTCGCCCAGGTGCCGGCGCAGCGGCTTGCCGCGTGCGTCCAGCAGCACGGTGTAGGGCAGGGCGCCTTGCGTGTTGCCCAGCTTGCGCGCGAGCTCGGTGCCTTCGAAGCCGGCCAGCGCGATCGGGTAGCCCACGGGCACGCGCTTGAGAAAGTCGCGCACCGGGGTCGGGCCGTCCACCGCCAGCCCCAGCACCTGCCAGCCCTTGGCGCTGAAGTCGCGGTGGAAGCGGTCGAACTCGGGCATTTCCTTCACGCAGGGCGGGCACCAGGTGGCCCAGAAGTTGATGACCAGCGGCTTTCCGCGCAGGCTGGCCAGGGCCAGCGGGCTGCCATCGGGGCGGTCGAAGGCCAGGTCCCACAGGAAGGCGGTTTCCGGATCGCTGGCCGTGCCGGGCGCAGACGCGGCCTGGCCATGCTGGCGCCACAGTGCGCTGCCCACGCCGGCTGCCACGCCCGCGGCGGCCACGCCGGCCCACAGCAGCTGGCGGCGCGCCGTCATCGCGCGGCCTCCGCTGCCAGCAGTCGCTGCAGGGCCGGCAGGTCGCCACGCCAGCTGCGGCCGCGTGCATCGGGCTTGAGCGCGCCGCGCTGTTCGTCCAGGTCGCGCAGGAACAGATGCACGCTCACGACCTCGCCCAAGGCGGCGCTGCGCTGGCCCACCGTGAGCACGTTCACGGGCTCGGCGCCGTGGCGTTCGAGCGAGCCCACGTCGTAGTCCACGCCAGCGTTCACCAGCATGATCTCGGCCGCCTTCGGGTCGTCGCAGTACAGGTCCAGGTGCACGGCCGACAGCCGGGTGGCCGTGCCGCGCCAGGCCGCGCCCGACAGGTGCGGGCGGAACTCCGCCAGCCGCTGCATCCACTGCAGCGCCACCTGGCGCAAGGCCAGCAGTTCGGCAGGCTGGGTGTCGGCGCAGAACAGCTCGATGTGGCTGCGCACCTCGTCTTCGACCTGCTCGTTGCTGGGCAGCTCGGCCGGCCGGGTGCTGCGGCGGCTCAGGTCGCGCGCGGCGCGCTGTTTGGCCTGGGGGTATTCCATGCCTTCTTCCACCACCAGGCGGGCGGCAGCGATGGCGATCTCATCGGTCAGGGTCGCGGACATCGCCGCATTGTCAGGGCAGGGCCACGTCCCCCATGCGCGCCTGGACAGCCTGGGCCCGGCCCAGCAGGTAGGGCGATGCCGGGCGCTGCTCGAAGCGCTTGGGCGCCGGCAGCATCACCGCCAGCCGCGCGGCCTGGGCCGGGCCCAGCCGGGCGGCGTCGGTGCGGAAGTAGTGCCGCGCCGCCGCCTGGGCGCCGAACACGCCTTCGCCCCATTCGACGTTGTTCAGGTAGATCTCCAGGATGCGCGGCTTGCTCAGCAGCGCTTCCAGGTAGAAGGTGATCAGCAGCTCCTGTGCCTTGCGCAGCACCGTGCGCTCGCCGCTGAGGAAGAGGTTCTTCGCCAGCTGCTGGCTGATGGTGGACCCGCCCACCAGCCGCACCGACACCGGCCGTGCCTGCCCCTGCCGTGCCTGCCGCGCCTGCAGGCGCTCGGCACGGGCTTCGTTCTTCTGGTTGCGTTCCCAGGCTTTCTCGATCGCGTCCCACTCCACCCCGCTGTGGGTGGTGAAGCCGGCGTCTTCGCTGGCGATGACGGCGCGCTTGAGCTGCGGCGACAGCGCCGGGTCGTCGACCCAGGTCTGCGACCACAAGATGCGGCCTTCGCTGACCAGCAGCCGCCAGGCTTCGCTGCGCTGGAAGCTGGTGGATTGCGGGTCGACCAGGTTCATCAGCGCGATGCGGGCCACGAACACCGCCTGCAGGCACAGCGTGCACAGCACCAGCAGCGCCAGGCCGCGGGCCGCGTGGCCCCACCAGGCAGGGCGGGGCTTCTTCACCCGGCATCCACCTGCGCGCGCAGCGCCGCCAGCACCGGGGCGGTGTCGGGCCGCACGCCGCGCCACAGCCAGAAGGCCTCGGCCGCCTGCGCCACCAGCATGCCCAGGCCGTCGCGTGCCTGCGCGCCGGCAGCCTGGGCCCAGGCCAGGAAGGGCGCTGCCGCCGGGCCGTACATCAGGTCGACGGCGCGCGCGCCCGGGGCCAGCACGGCCGCGTCGACAGGCGCCGCCTGCCCGGCCAGGCTGCTGGCGCTGGCGTTGACGACGATGTCGAAGGGCCCCAGGGCCGGCGCGTCGGCCAGGCCGCAGGCGGCCAGCGCCACGCCATGCTGCGCGGCCACGGCAGCGTGCCGCTGCGCCAGCGCCAGCGCCTTGTCGGGGCTGCGGTTGGCCAGCACCAGGCGGGCCGGGCCGGCCGCCAGCAGCGGCCCCAGCACGCCGGCAGCGGCGCCACCGGCGCCCACCAGCAGCAGCCGGGTGCCGGCCAGCGCCCAGCCAGCGGCCTGCTGCAGGTCCTGCACCAGGCCCACGCCGTCGGTGTTGTCGGCCAGCCAGCCGGCGGCGTCGAAGCGCAGCGTGTTGGCCGCGCCGGCCAGGCGCGCGCGGTCGGTGGCCTGGGCTGCCAGCGCCAGCGCGTCGAACTTGAAGGGCACGGTGACGTTGCAGCCGCGCGCGCCACGGTCGGCAAAGGCCCGCACGGCGGCGGCAAATCCATCCAGCGGGCATTCCAGCCGGGTGTAGTCCAGCGCCTGCCCGGTCTGCGCGGAAAAGGCCGCGTGGATGGCCGGGCTGCGGCTGTGGGCCACGGGGTGGCCGATCACGGCGTAGCGGTCGATCACCGTCCCCCCAGCGTGGTCTGCAGCTCGTCGTCGCGCGTGAAACGGAAGCGCGAGGTCACGACGATCTGGTCGGCCTGGGCCCGCATCGCGGCGCTGAAGGGCCCGAAGGGTGCTGCCGCGCGCACGATGGCCACCGCCTGCTGGTCCAGCATGCGGTTGTTCGAGGGCTTGACGATGTCGGCCTCCACCACCTGGCCGTTGGCGTCCACGGTGACGTTCATCGTCAGCTCGCCATAGAGCTTGGCGCCGCGGTGTTCCGGGAAGTTGCGCGTGCCGCGGTCTTCGATGCGGCGGCGCAGCGCGTCGTAGTACAGGGCGTAGACCTCCTCGCGCGTGGCCGGGCTGATGTAGCGCTTCTTCGGCCGCGCGTTCTCTTCGTTCACGCGCTTCTCGATCTCTGCCAGCAGGCGCAGCAGCTGGCGGCGGCGTTCTTCCTGATCGCGCTGCTCGGCGCTGCCGCTCTCGCGGCTGGGGTCGGGCAGGGGCAGGGCAGCGACCTCGCGGCGGATCTGCGTCAGCAGCGCCTGCTGCTCCTGCTGCAGCTGCTCGACGCGGCGGCGCGCGTCTTCGGCCGCATCGCCGATCTGCAGCGCCGTGTCGGGCGGCAGCGGCGACGTCGCCCGCCCTTCGCTGGCGTTGCCGCCGCCTTGCAGGTGGGCCTGGGCGATGGCCTGGGCCTGGTCGGGCGCCTGGCTGGAGCGGGCGTTGACGAGCACCACTTCCAGCGGCTCGTCGCGGAAGATGCGGTCGAAGGCCGCCGGGTTGGCGATGCGCAGCGCACCGATGGCCCCGTGCACCACCACCGACACCAGCAGGGCCAGGTGCAGGGTGTTCAGGCGCAGCCCTGTCATGGCGGCATCGCCCTGCTGGCCCCCGGCCGGCCTCAGGCCGCGCCCGAGGGCTGCGGCGTGGCGGCGTCGGCCGCGGTGTCGGCTGCAGCGAGGTCATCGTCGCCGATGGCCAGCTTCAAGCCGCCGCTGGCGCTGGCCAGGTCCTCGCCCTCGGCTTCGTCGGCCGCGGCGTCTTCCGCCGGCGCTGCGCTGTCGCCAGCGGCGGGCGTGTCCAGCCGCGCCAGCAGCGTGGCGTGCAGTTCCAGCGTCAGCAGGTCGATGCCGGCCACGCGGGCGCGCACGCGGGCGCCGCGCGGCAGGCTTTCCGTGCCGCCGACGCGGAACACCAGCGGCAATGTGTCGGCGCGCACCAGGCCGTCCTTCATCACCGCGGCGTCGAGCTCGCCCACGGCGTTCTGGTCCAGCCACTTCAGCGTCCACCAGCGTTCGATGGCGTTCTGGAAGTCGTTGTACGCGGCATAGGCGGCGTCGAAGCCGCTGATGATGGAAAAGAGCTGCGCGTCCTTGGGCTTGAAGGGCGCGGCCAGCGCGGCGGTGCGGCCGTGGCGCACGCAGGCCACGATCTGCCACTGGTTCACCAGGTCCACGTAGCGCCGCAGCGGTGATGTCGCCCAGGTGTACTGCGCCACGCCCATGCCGGCGTGCGGCGCGGGGCGCGTGCCCATCTTCACCTTCACCCCCGGCAGCATGCTGGCCTGGCTGCGGTAGATGCCGGGCACGCCATGGTCGGCCAGCATGCCGCCCCAGGTGCTGTTGGCCAGGATCATGGCCTCGGCCACGATCAGATCCAGCGGCGCGCCGCGCTGGCGGGTGCTGATCAGCACGCGTTCGCTGCCGGTGGGTTCACCTTCCTGCCCGGGGGCGCGTTCGAGCTTGAAGTTGTAGTCCGGCCGGTTGAAGGTCTCGGGCTTGCCGCGCACCAGCTCGCGCTGCGCCTTCAGCGCCCTTGCCAGGCGGAAGGCGAAGGCCAGTTCCGGCGCGAAGGCGTAGTCGGCCGTGGCTTCGCCAGTGAGGCTGGCCTCGGAAATGACGCTGTCCAGCTGGTCGTGCCGCAGGTTGGCGGCGATCGGCACGCGTTCGATCTTCGTTTCGCTGCTGCGCACTTCCAGCGTGGCTTCGTCCAGCGTCACGTACAGGCTCACGGCCGGGCAGTCGCGGCCTTCGGTCAGCGTGTAGGTCTGCACCACGCTGTCGGGCAGCATGGTGATCTTCCAGCCCGGCATGTAGACGGTGGACAGCCGGTCGCGCGCCAGCTTGTCCACCGGGCTGTCGGGCGCTACGGCCAGCGCCGGCGCGGCGATGTGGATGCCGAACACCACCGTGCCCGTGCTCAGGCCCTGTACCGACAGCGCGTCGTCGATCTCGGTGGTCTGCGAATCGTCGATGGAAAAGGCCCGTACCGGGGCCAGCGGCAGATCGTCCTTGATCGCCGGGGCCGCATTGGCCGGCAGCGCCGGAAAGCCCGTGCCCTGCGGGAAGGTCTCGAACAGGAAGCGCTTCCAGTGGAACTGGTACGGGCTGTCGATGGCCCCGGCCGCCTTCAGCAGGTCCAGCGGGGCGCGGTGGCTGCGCCTGGCGGCTTCGACCACGGCCTTGTATTCGGGGCCGTTCTTGTCGGGCTTGAACAGGATGCGGTAGAGCTGTTCGCGCACGGGCGGCGGGCACTGGCCGGCGGCCAGATCGGCGGCCCAGGCCTCGATCTGCAGCGCCTGCTGGCGCTTGCGTTCGATGCCCAGCAGGGCGGCCTTGACGATGTCTTCCGGGGCTTTCTTGAAATTGCCCTTGCCCAGACGGCGGAAGTAGTGCGGCGCCTCGAACAGCCGCAGCAGCGTGGCGGCCTGCTGGTCGGGGCCGGCGGCGGCGCTGAAGTAGTCGCGCGCCAGTTCGACGAAGCTGAATTCACCTTCGGGCGCGAATTCCCAGGCCAGATCGAGCTCGATGCTGGGCGCCATGGCCTGCGCCTGGGCCAGAAGATCGGCCGGGCCGGGCTTGTCGAAGCGCAGCATCACCGCTGCGGCCTTCACCTTCACGCGTTTGCCGGAATCCAGCTCGACCTGCATCGAGCTTTCGGCTTCCGACATCACGCGCCCGGCGTGGAACTTGCCGGCATCTTCGAACAGGGCATAGAGCATGGCGCGGATTGTCGCCGGTCACCCGAGCCCCAGCCGCCGTGCCACGAAGGGCAGATGGCGGTCGAAGTCAGATATCGCATGGTCGCCGCCCGGCAGCACGTGCAGGTGGGCGCCGGCATAGCGGGCGGCCATCTCGCGCCAGTCCAGCACCTCGTCGCCCTGGGTGATCAGCGCGCTGTAGCGCTGGGGCCGGGTGATGACCGCGGGCGTCATCGCGCGCAGTTCGGCGATGAACTCGGGGCGGAAGAAGAAGCGGTCGTCCGGGTCATGGAAGCCCGTCTGCTGGCCGATGTGGGCTGCCAGATCGCGCGCCGGGTCCACGGCCGGGTTCAGCAGCAGGGCCGGCCAGCCGCGGGTTTCGGCCAGCACCGTGGCGTAGAAGCCGCCGAGCGAGCTGCCGACGACCACCGAGCGCTCGGCCGGCCAGCCGGCCGTGACCTGCTGCGCCAGCGCCAGCGCCTCGCGCGGGGACGGCGGCAACTGCGGGCAGACGGCGACGATCTCCGGGCGGTGGTGCGCCAGCCAGCCCAGCAGCCGCTGGGCCTTGAACGATTTCGGCGAAGAGCGGAAGCCGTGCAGGTAAAGCAGGTGGGTGGGCGCGGGCATCGGGCATAGGGCCGCAAGGGGCGGGTGGCCGGGGGCAGTCTATCGGCGTCTGCAGCTTGCGCGGGGCGCGCGCAGAATCTGCAGTCCCGACCGCCCCGTACTCTTCACCGAAGCCGCTGCCCGTGAATCCACCCTCCCCTCGCTCGCCTGGCCGCCCGGCCGCCATCGCTGCCGCCGTTGCCCTGCTGGGCCTGGCAGGCTGTGCCACCACCACCCCGCCAGCGGCTCCGGCCGGGCCGGCCCCCCGGGCCGCCGCCCCTGCGGTGCCGGCGGGGCCCGCCGTGGCACCTGTCGCACCGCCAGCAGCACAACCAGCATCGCCCCCTGCCGCCGCCGCTGCCAGCCCGGGCACCGGCACCACCCCAGGAGCCGCGCCGGTGGTGCGCCCCGACCCCGCCGCGCCGCGGCCGTTTGCGGACGTGATCCGCGACGCCACGCGGCAGGACGGCTTCCTGCCGCTGTGGCGCAAGGACGAGAAGGTCTGGATCGAGATCGCCCCCGATCGTCTGAACCAACCGATGCTGTTCACCATCAACGTCGCGCAATCGGTGGGCGAACGCGGTCTGTACGCCAGCGCGATGGCGCGCGACTGGATGGTCGAGTTCCGCCGCGTGGGCACGCAGATCCATGTGCTGGCGCGCCAGATGGGCTTCCGCGGCGACCGCGACGCCGCCTCGGCGCGCGCCGTGGCCGAAGGCTTCAGCGACAGCCTGGTGGGCGCGGCGGCGGTGGGCAGTGCGCCGCACCCGGAGCGCAAGTCGGTGCTGATCGATGCCGCCTTCCTGCTGGCCGACATCGCCGGCACCAGCACCCAGCTGGAAGCCGCGTTCCGCCTGCCTTACAGCGTGGACCGCACCAATTCGTCGTTCGAGAGCGTCCGCGCCGAGCCTGGCCTCAGCACCTTCAAGGCCCGCATCCACTACGCCGTGCCGCGCATCGGTGCGCCGCCGTTGCTGCCGCCGGGCGCGCCGGCGCCCGTGCTGCCGCCGCCGCCGCGAGTCCCGCCCGACGCGCGCAGCCTGTTCGTCACCTACGTCTACAACTTCCGCGAACTGCCCGCCAAGCCGATGGCCACGCGGCGCGCCGACCCGCGCGTGGGCTTCTTCACCGACAGCTACACCGATCTGTCGGACGACCTGCGGCCCAACAACCGCGTGGACGTGATCACGCGCTGGCGGCTGGAGAAGAAAGACCCAGCCGCGGCGCTGAGCGAGCCCGTCAGGCCCATCACCTTCTGGCTGGACCGCAACATCCCGCAGCGCTACCGCGCCGCGGTGACGGCCGGCATCCTGGAATGGAACAAGGCCTTCGAGCGCATCGGCTTCAAGGACGCCATCGTGGCCCGGCAGCAGCCCGACGACGCTGATTTCGACAACATGGACGCCGGGCATGCGTCGATCCGCTGGTTCCTGGGCGCCGACGTCGGCTTTGCCCAGGGCCCCAGCAACAGCGATCCGCGCACCGGCGAGATCCTGGACGCCGACATCCGCATGTCCGATGTCTTCGGCCGCGGCGCGCGCCGGGAGGTGCGCGAGGACGCCTTCGGCGCCGGCTTTGCCGGTCAGCCGGCCTGGCGCCAGTCGCTGGGCAGCCTCTGGGGCGCGAACGCGAACCCGAACGCCAAGGACGGCGCCGACGCCTACTGCAACTTCGCCGTCGAAGGCGCCCAGGAACTGGACTTCGCGCTCGATCTGCTGGAAGCCCGCGGTGACATCGACCCCGACAGCCCCGAAGCCGAGAAGCTGGCGCAGGACTACGTGAAGTACATCATCACGCACGAGGTGGGCCACACGCTGGGCATGCGCCACAACTTCCGCGCCAGCACCACGGTGAGCATGGCGCAGCTGCGCGACAAGAACCTGGCGGCCACGCGCGGTGTCAGCGGCTCGGTGATGGACTACAACCCGTTCAACCTGTCCCTGTCTGGCGAGGCCCCCAGCGCGCCCTTGATGACGGGCCTGGGCACCTACGATTACTGGGCCATCGAGTACGCCTACAAGCCCGTGACGCCGGGCAAGGAAGCCGAAGAGCTGAAGGCCATCGCCGAGAAGAGCCGTACCGACCCGGGCCTGGCCTTCGCCGACGACGGCGACAGCTTCACCGGCCTGGACCCGCGCGTGAACCTGTTCGACCTGGGCGAAGACCCGCTGGCCTATGCCCAGCGCCGCGTGGCGCTGAGCAAGGAGCTCTGGCAGCGCGTGCAGGCGCGCGGCGTGAAGCCCGGCGACGACCCGCTGCGCCTGCGCCGCAGCCTGCTGGCGGGCCTGAACCAGATGAGCCGCACGCCGCCGACGGTGGCCAAGTTCGTGGGGGGCATGTACACCGAGCGCGACATCCAGGGCACGGGCAAGATCGGCTTCAAGCCCGTGGAACCCGCGCGCCAGCGCCAGGCGCTGAAGTTCCTGAACGAGGAGATCTTTGCCAGCGACAGCTTCCGCTTCAAGCCGGAGTTCCTGGCCAGCCTGACGCCGGACTACATCGAGTTCCAGCGCACGCTGGTGTCGATCCCGCAGGCCGTGCTGGCGCTGCAGGCGCAGACCCTGGACAGCCTGCTGGCCCCGGGCACGGCGCGCCGGTTGCTGGAGCTGCCCCTGTACCTGAACGAGGCCGAGAAGCGCAACGCGATCTCGCTCAACGAGGTCTACGCCACGGTGCAGGGCGCGATCTGGAGCGAGCTCAAGACCGGCAAGGACATCGACCCGATGCGCCGCAACCTGCAACGCGAACACCTCAAGCGCGTGCAGGCCACGCTGACGCGGCCCAACCCGCTGCTGCCGGCCGACGCCTTCAGCCTGGCGCGGCTGCAGGCCACCGAACTGCAGTCGCAACTGCGCACCGCGGCGGCCCGTCCCGGGCTGTCGATCGAGAACAAGGCCCATCTGCAGGACGCCCTGGCCTTGATCACGGAAGCGCTGCGGGCGACGCTGCAGCGCGGGTGAACGAAGGCCCCCACGCTCGCTCGCGCTCGCTGCCCCCCAGGGGGGGCGCCTGCCGGCGGACCGGCAAAGCCGGTTCCGCGGCGGTGGCTTGGCTCAGGGCACCGCTGGCTGGCCCAGCGCGGCCAGCAGCTTGGCGTGGATGCCGCCGAAGCCGCCGTTGCTCATGCACAGCACCTGGTCGCCGGGGCGGGCGGCGCGGGCCACGGCGGCCACCAGGGCGTCCACGCTGTCGTGCACCTGCGCCTTGGGGCCCAGCGGGGCCAGCGCCTCGCGGGCGCTCCAGCCGTAGTCGCCCTGCAGGCAGAAGCTCAGATCGGCTTCTTCCAGCGCCCAGGGCAGCTGGGCCTTCATCGTGCCCAGCTTCATGGTGTTGCTGCGCGGCTCGAAGACGGCCAGGATGCGGGCCGAGACGCCCGCGCCGGCCTCGCGCTCGAGCTTGCGCCGCAGGCCTGCCACCGTGGTGCGCATCGCGGTGGGGTGGTGCGCGAAATCATCGAAGACCGCCACCCCACCGGCCTGGCCGCGCAGCTCCATGCGGCGCCGCACGTTCTCGAAGCGGGCCAGCGCCTTCGCCGCGGCATCGGGTGCCACGCCCAGATGTTCAGCCGCGCCGATGGCGGCCAGCGCGTTCATCTGGTTGTGCTCGCCCAGCAGCGGCCATTCCACGCGCGCCAGCTTCAGGCTGCCTCGCAGCACGTCGAAGGCATGCGGCTCGCCGCGGGCGCACAGGCCGCCGGGCTCTTCGCGCTTGGTGCCGAAGCGCTGCACCTCGCTCCAGCAGCCGCGCTTGAGCACGCGCTGCAGGGCATCGTCGCGCGCGTTCACCAGCAGCCGGCCGCTGGCCGGCACGGTGCGCACCAGGTGGTGGAACTGCGTCTCGATGGCCGCCAGGTCCGGGAAGATATCGGCGTGGTCGTGCTCCAGGTTGTTCAGCACCGCCGTGCGCGGCCGGTAGTGCACGAACTTGCTGCGCTTGTCGAAGAGGGCGGTGTCATATTCATCGGCTTCGATGACGAAGGCCGGGCCGGTGCCACCCGGCGTGGGCTGGCCGCCCCCCAGCCGGGCCGAGACGCCGAAGTTCTGCGGCACCCCGCCCACCAGGAAGCCGGGTTGCAGCCCGGCGCATTCCAGGATCCAGGCCAGCATCGAAGTGGTCGTGGTCTTGCCGTGCGTGCCGGCCACGGCCAGCACGTGCCGGCCCTGCAGCACGTGCTCGGCCAGCCATTGAGGGCCGCTGGTGTAGCGGGCGCCGGCGTCGAGCAGCGCTTCCATCAGCGGGTTGCCGCGCGTCACCACGTTGCCGATGACGAAGACGTCGGGCTTCAGCGCCAGCTGGTCGGCGCCGAAGCCTTCGATCAGATCGATGCCCAGGGCGCGCAGCTGCTCGCTCATCGGCGGGTAGACGCCGGCATCGCAGCCCGTCACGCGATGGCCGGCTTCGCGCGCCAGTGCTGCCAGGCCGCCCATGAAGGTGCCGCAGATGCCGAGGATATGGATGTGCATGCGGCGGGATTCTAGGAGCCGCCCCCCGGCCGTTCCGGGCCGTCTGCTAGCGTTGCCGGATGTCACAAGCCTTGCCGCCGGTCGCCTTGCCAGGGTTTGCCGGCATCCCGGCCATCGCCAGCAGCGCGTGGGCCTACCCGGCGCTGGAATCGCTGCACATCATCGGCGTGGGGCTGTTGCTGGGCAGCCTGGTGCTGGTGGACCTGCGCGTCTGGGGCCGCGGCGGCGACATCGCCCTGGCCCCGCTGGCGCGCCTGGCGCTGCCGGTGACGCTGGCCGGTTTCGCGGCCCTGGCCTTGTCGGGGCTGCTGATGTTTGCTGCCGCGCCGGGCGAGATGCTGGCCAACCGGCTGTTCGTGATCAAGATGGGGCTGGTGATGCTGGCCGGGCTGAACGCCGCGTGGTTCCATGCCCGCGGCAGCCTGCGCCACGTGGACGCCACGGCCCGCGCGCTGGCCCTGGTCTCGCTGGGGCTGTGGCTGGCCATCATCATCCTGGGCCGGTGGATCGCCTACTACTGACGCAAAGGAACATCGCCATGCAACGACGTCATCTTCTGCTGGCCGCCGGCACGGCCGCTGCCGCTACCCTGGCCCCGCGGGCCTGGGCACACCATGGCTGGAGCAGCTTCGACCAGGCCCGCCCGCTGTACCTGGAAGGCCGCGCCGCCAATGTGGCCTGGCGCAACCCGCACGCCGAGCTCACGCTGGAACTGCCCGCCGCCCTGGTGCTGCCGGCCGACCTGGCCAGCCGGCCCGTGCCGGCGCAGGCCAGCAGCGTCGACGGTGCCGGGCTGCTGAAGTCTGCCCAGCTGCCCACGCGCAAGGACACGCGCTGGGCCATCGAGCTGGCCCCGCTGACGCGCATGAACGCCTGGGCCGTGCCCGAGATCAAGAACGGCGACACGCTGGCCGTGCTGGGCTTCACCTTCGCCGGCGAGAAGGGCGATGCGATCCTGCGCGCCGAGTACCTGTTCTTCAACGGCAAGACCTACGGCCTGCGCTCGGCACCCGCCTGAAGCCGCCGGCCCGGCGGCGCCATCGGCCGGGGGCTCAGTCGTGCAGGGCTTCGGCCGCGGCGGCCACGGTGGCGGCGATGTCGGCCTCTGAATGCGCAGCGCTCACGAAACCGGCTTCGTACAGCGCTGGCGCCAGGTACACGCCGCGCTTGAGCATGCCGTGGAAGAAGCGGTTGAACCGGTCCTTGTCGGTGGCCATCACCACACCGTAGTTCTGCGGCAGCTCGCTGGCGAAGAAGAAGCCGAACATGCCGCCTTCGCTGTCGCCCACGAAGGGCACGCCGGCGTCTTGCGCCACCTTCGTGAGGCCGGCCACCAGCGATTGCGTGCGCGCGCCCAGTGCTTCGTAGAAGCCCGGCTTGCTGATTTCCTTCAGCGTGGCCAGCCCGCAGGCCGTGGCCACCGGGTTGCCGCTCAGCGTGCCGGCCTGGTAGACCGGGCCCAGCGGGGCGAGCCGGCTCATCACTTTCTTGCTGCTGCCGAAGGCCGCCAGCGGCATGCCGCCGCCGATGACCTTGCCGAACACGCTCATGTCGGGCTGGAAGCCCGGGATGAGCTTGGCATAGACGCTCTGCGCACCGCCCAGGGCGACGCGGAAGCCCGTCATCACCTCATCGAAAGCCAGCATCGCGCCGTGCTGCGTGCACAGCTCGCGCAGGCGCTTCATGAAGGGCACGCTGGCGCGCACGAAGTTCATGTTGCCGCAGATCGGCTCGATCATCACGCAGGCGATCTCGTCGCCCTGCGCCTTGAAGCAGGCTTCGAGCTGCTCGATGTTGTTGTACTCGAGCACCAGCGTGTGCTGCACCACTTCGGCTGGCACACCGGCGCTGGTGGGGTGGCCGAAGGTGGCCAGGCCGGAACCGGCCTTCACCAGCAGCGCGTCGGCATGGCCGTGGTAGCAGCCTTCGAACTTGACGATCTTGCTGCGCCCGGTGGCGCCCCGCGCCAGGCGGATGGCGCTCATGCCGGCTTCGGTGCCGCTGCTGACCAGCCGCACCTGTTCCACGCTGGGCACCAGGCCGATGATGGCTTCGGCCAGCTGCACTTCACGTTCGGTGGGCGCGCCGAAGCTGAAGCCGTCTGCCGCCGCCTGGTGCACGGCATCCAGCACGGCCGGGTGGCCGTGGCCCAGGATCATCGGGCCCCAGCTGCCGATGTAGTCGATGTACTTCGTGCCCTCGGCGTCCCACATGTAGGCGCCCTGCGCCCGCTGGATGAAGCGCGGCGTGCCGCCGACGGCGCGGAAGGCGCGCACGGGGGAATTCACGCCGCCGGGAATGACGCCCTGGGCGCGCTGGAAAAGCTGCTCGTTACTGCTCAAGACAAGTCTCCGGAATCAATGCACTCGGCGCGGCGCGCCCTTGTTGCTCTTGGCGTCGTCGGGCCCTTCCGGCCCGCCCGCACCTCCGGAGCCGCCCGGGCCACCGAAGTCGCCGCCTTCGCCGTCGCCCTCGCCTTCTTCAGGCCCGGGCAGGGCCCAGAAGAAGCGGTCGGGAACGATGTTGCCCATGCCGGGGCGAAAGCCGGCGTCCAGGCTCTGGTCCAGGAAGCTCAGTGCCTCACCCACGGCCGCCTGCAGTTCGCCGCCGGCGGCCAGCAGTGCCGCCAGTGCCGCCGAAAGCGTGTCGCCGGCACCGGTGAAGCCGGCGTCGAAGCGCTCGAACTTCTCGCCCGTCAGCGCGCCCTGCGGCGAGGCCAGCACGTTGTCGATGTAGCTCTCGCTGCCCTGTGCCGAGGTCTTGGCCGGCAGCATGATGCCGGTCACGAGCACGTAGCGCGTGCCGTGTTCGCCAGCGGCCACGGCCAGTTCGCGCGCCGAGGGCGGGCGTTCGCTGTCCCATTCGGGCAGCAGGAAGTCCTGGAGTGTCTTGTGGTTGCCCACCAGCACTTCGGTAGCCGGCAGGATGAGTTCGCGGAAGGCGTCCAGGTAGGGCTGCAGCTGGTCTTCTTCCAGCCACGACAGGCTGGGCATGTAGCTCACCAGCGGCAGGTCGGTGTAGTCGGAAAGCACCTCGGCCACGGCGCTGACGCCGTCGGCAGAACCCAGGAAGCCCACCTTCCAGCCCGCCACGGTGACGTCTTCCAGGATGGTGCGGGCCTGCTCTGCGACCACGTCCGGGTCGATGGGGTGGTGGTCGAAGGTGTCGGCGGTGTCGCGCATCACGATCGATGTGACCACCGGCAGTGCATGCGCGCCCATGGCGGCAATCGTCGCCACATCGCCAGCGGTGCCGGTGGCGCCGCTGGGGTCGGTGGCGTTGAAACTCATCACGCAGGCCGGCGCCGGCGGCTCGATGCCGGGGTCTGCAGGTTCCGTGGCCGTGGCGGGTTGGGGATTCATCAATCGGGCCTCGGAGAAAACTCTGAAAGTTCTGAACTGCGTTTAGCTGCCCACAAATGCTCCTTTTCCGAGGAATGCGGGTGGCTAGAATCGTTCACCATTGTAGTGAGCTGACTGAGGCATCGTGACCGAACCCC
>JAIXZR010000259.1 GCA_027489455.1 Rubrivivax sp.
GACACCAACAAGCTGCAGTACGCCTGGCTGAAGATGCTGGCCCCACCAGGCGGGCCGCAATCGGTGCTGGCGGTGGGCGACGACGACCAGAGCATCTACGCCTTCCGCGGCGCGCGCGTGGGCAACATGGCCGATTTCGAGCGCGAGTACCGCGTGCAGCGCGTCGTCAAGCTGGAGCAGAACTACCGCAGCTACGGCAACATCCTGGACGCTGCCAACGAGCTCATCAGCCGCAACACCCAGCGCCTGGGCAAGAACCTGCGCACCGAAGCCGGCCCGGGTGAGCCGGTGCGGGTGTTCGAATCGACCAGCGACTTCGCCGAAGCGCAGTGGTTTCTGGAAGAAGCGCAGCAGTTGCACCGCAGCGGAACGCCGCGCAGCGAGATCGCGTTGCTCTACCGCAGCAATGCCCAGAGCCGCATCATCGAGAGCGCGTTGTTCAACGCCGGCGTGCCCTACCGCGTGTACGGTGGCCTGCGCTTCTTCGAGCGTGCCGAGATCAAGCACGCCCTGGCCTACCTGCGGCTGATCGAGAACCCCAACGACGACACCAGCTTCCTACGCGTGGTGAACTTCCCCACGCGTGGCATCGGCGCGCGCAGCATCGAAAGCCTGCAGGACGCGGCGCGCCAGTCAGGCCGCAGCCTCTACCAGAGCGTGGGCGCGGTGGCAGGCAAGGCTGGCGGCAACCTGCAGGGCTTCGTCAAGCTGATCGAGATGCTGCGGGACGGCACCAAGGGCCTGACGCTGCGCGAGATCATCGACCAGGTGCTGCAGCACAGCGGCCTGCTCGATTTCTACAAGACCGACAAGGAAGGCCAGGACCGGGTCGAGAACCTGCAGGAACTGGTCAACGCCGCGGAAAGCTTCGTCACGCAGGAAGGTTTTGGCAAGGACGCGGTGGCGCTGCCGGTGGACGAGCAGGGCGCCGCTGCCGGCGGTGGCCCGGCGCCGGTGCCCGATGCTGAAACGGGCGAGATCATGTCGCCGCTGGCGGCCTTCCTCACCCACGCCAGCCTGGAGGCCGGCGACAACCAGGCCCAGGCCGGGCAGGACGCGATCCAGCTGATGACGGTGCATTCGGCCAAGGGGCTGGAGTTCGACGCGGTGTTCATCACCGGCATCGAGGAAGGCCTGTTCCCGCACGAGCAGAGCCTGAACGACGCCGATGGCGTCGAGGAGGAACGGCGGCTGATGTACGTGGCCATCACACGCGCGCGGAAGCGCCTGTACCTGAGCTTCAGCCAGACGCGCATGCTGCACGGCCAGACGCGCTACAACGTCAAGAGCCGCTTCATCGATGAACTGCCCGAAAGCGCGTTGAAGTGGATCACCCCGCGCAACCAGGGCTTCGGCTCGGGCTTTGCGCGCGACTACCAGCAGGCCTGGCAGCGCGGCAGCGGGCTGGGCAGCATCGTCGGCACCGGCCGGGTGGAGCCGCGCGCGCCCATCGCCGCGTCACTGCCCCCGGCCATGGCGGCAGCCCAGACGGTGGGCGGCTTCCGCACCGGGCAGACGGTGTTCCACACCAAGTTCGGCGAAGGCGTGATCACCACGCTGGAAGGGCAGGGCGCCGATGCCCGCGCACAGGTGCAGTTCGGCCGGCATGGCAGCAAGTGGTTGGCGCTGGCGATTGCGAAGCTGACGCCGGTGGATTGACGCACTGCGCCGCGGCACCAGCCGCCGCCGGCGCGCGTGACGCGGCGGGGGCTACGGGTTGCTCTCGGCGGCAGCGGGCGTGCCGGCGTCGCCGAAGCAGTCGTTGAAGGTGAACAGCAGCGAGATGTAGAAGACGGTCGACAGGAACAGCCCGGCCGGCACGCTGACCAGGCTGGCCAGTTGCGGCATGCCCAGCAGGCCGAAGATCATCGCCGAGCCCACGCCCACGCCCAGCACCAGGGCCACCCAGCTGGCCATGTAGCCCAGCATCGCGCCCTTGCTGCGCCACACCGCCAGCGCGCTGGAAAACAACGCCTGCCCCGGGCTCTGGCCGCCCCAGTGCACCAGCGCCGCGGCGTGCCAGAACGGCACCGTCAGTGCGGTGCCCAGGCCCACGCCCAGCAACGCGGCGGCGCTCACGCCTGGCTCGTTCAGCAGCGCCTGCACTTCGGCCTGGGTGCTGTCGCCGCGCCCCATGAGTTCCTGCAAGCGCATCAGTGCGCTGTTGCTGACGCTGTCGCACAGCAGCAGGATCAGCGATGCGCATACGCCGTAGCCCACGCACAGCATCAGCAGCGACCGCCGGCGCCGGGCGTCGGTGGTGCGCAGCGGCTCGATGAACTGGGCCGGCGATACCGGGCCATCCAGGAGTGCCGACTGGCTGGCCACCATGAAGCCCAGCGACAGCAGCGGCTGCATCATCATCAGCAGCACCCCGCCCAGCACTGGCACGGCGCTCACCACCACGGCCGCCAGCAGGAAGGCCATGAACATCAGCGCAAACGGCAGCGGCCGGCGCTTGAACAGGCGAAAGGCATCGCGCACCCATTGCGGGCCCCGTGCGGGTTCGACCGACTTCAGCAGCAGAGGCATGGGATCAGGCTGTCCTTGGGTGCCAGGGCTCGGCGATGCGATGGGCCAGCACGCGTTCGAAATGGGTCGGGTCCTTGGGCTGCAGCAAGGCGGCGTCGCGCGGCAGGTGCCAGTCCCACAGGCGCGATATCCAGAAGCGCAACGCCGCGGCGCGCAGCAGCGCCGGCAGCAGGCGCAGCTCGGCGCTCTGCAGCGGGCGCACGGCCTCGTACGCCGCCATGAAGGCGGCGGCGCGGTCGTCGCAGGGCCGGCCGCTGGTGGGATCGGCGCACCAGTCGTTCAGGCACACGGCCACGTCGAAGAGCAGCGTGTCGGTGCCGGCAAAGTAGAAGTCGAAGAAGCCGCAGAGCCGATCGGGCCCGGCGGTGTCGTCGAACATCACGTTGTCGCGGAAGAGATCGGCGTGGATCGGGCCCGTGGGCAGCGCCTGGCCCGCGGGCGAGCCGGCCACCTGCTGCTGGAAGGCCAGCTCGTCGGCCAGACGTTGCGCCTGCGCCGGCTGCAGGTGAGGCAGCACCACCGGCACGGTCTCGGCCCACCAGGCCAGGCCGCGCAGGTGCGGCTGGTGCAGGGCAAAGCTGCTGCCGGCCACATGCATGCGTGCCAGCATCTCGCCCACCTGGGCGCAGTGCGGTGCATCGGGCGCCAGGCGGTGGCTGCCGGGCAGCCGCGTCACCACGGCGGCGGGCTTGCCGGCCGCGGTGTGCACCAGGCCGCCCTGGGCATCGGGCTGCGGCGCAGGCACCGGGATGCCGTGCGCGGCCAGGTGCTGCATCAGCTTCAGGTAGTAGGGCAGTTGCTCGCGTGGCAGCCGCTCGAACAGCGTCAGCACCCATTGCCCGCGCACCGTGGTGGCGAAGTAATTGGTGTTCTCGATGCCGGAGCGGATGCCTTGCAGATCCGTCAGCTCGCCCAGGCCCAGGCGTTGCAGCAGGGCGTCGGCTTCTTCGAAGGTGACTTCGGTGTAGACGGCCATCGCGCTAGAAGCGGAACACCGACCAGGCCCGCTGGCCGGCGGCATCGCCCCTCTGCGACGGATCGCGCCCGCCCGGGCCGACGATGATTTCGTAATCCTGCCCGGTGAGCTTGCTGCGCACCGTGATGCGCTGCACCTGGCCGCGAATGCGCGTTTCTTCGATGCGCACCTGCTCGTCTTCGATCACCCGGCGCTCCGACCCGGGCTCGGCACGCCGCGCGGCCGACGCCGCTGGCGCGGCCGTTGCCGCCGCCCCGCTGGTAGCGGCGGTGCCTGCGCCCGCAGCCGGCGTGGCGCTGGCCGCCGGCTGCGCCTGGGCACCGGTGGCTGCCCACAGCCCCGCCAGGGCAGAGAGGGCCAAGACAGCGTGGCGCAGAGGGTGGTTCATGGCCTCGATTCTACGCAGCGCCCCCGGCCACACAGGCCCGGTGGCGGTCGCTGGCGCCGGCTTGCTGGCCACCTGCCGCGCCACAATGCCCGGCATGAGCGAAAAGATCATGCTGCTGGTCGATGGGTCCAGCTACCTGTACCGCGCCTACCACGCGATGCCCGACCTGCGCGGCCCCGAAGGCGTGCCCACCGGCGCCGTGCACGGCATGGTGGCGATGATGAAGCGGCTGCGCGAGCAGATCCCGGCCGAGCACGCCGTGTGCGTGTTCGACGCCAAGGGCAAGACCTTCCGCGACGACTGGTACCCCGAGTACAAGGCCCAGCGTGCACCGATGCCTGAGCCGCTGGTGCAGCAGATCGAGCCCATTCACGAAGTAGTACGTCTGCTGGGCTGGCCCGTGCTGGAAGTGCCTGGCATCGAGGCCGACGACGCCATCGGCACGCTGGCGCGCGTGGCTGCGGCCAGCGGGCACCAGGTCGTCATCAGCACCGGCGACAAGGACCTGGCCCAGCTCGTCACGCCGCAGGTGACGCTGATCAACACGATGAGCAACGAAAAGCTCGACGAAGCCGGCGTGCTGGCAAAGTTCGGCGTGCCGCCGGATCGCATCGTCGACTACCTCACCCTGGTGGGCGACACCGTGGACAACGTGCCCGGCGTCGACAAAGTGGGCCCGAAGACGGCGGCGAAGTGGATTGCCGAGCATGGATCGCTGGACGGGGTGATCGCCGCGGCCGACAGCATCAAGGGCGCTGCTGGCGAGAACCTGCGCAAGGCGCTGGGCTGGCTGCCCACCGGCCGCAAGCTGGTGACGGTGGTGACGGATTGCGACCTGGCCGGCCACGTGCCGCAGTGGCCCGCGCTCGAGGCGCTGGCGCTGCAGCCGGTGGACGAGGCCGGGCTGCTGGCCTTCTACGACCGCTACGGCTTCAAGACCTGGAAGCGCGAGCTCGAAGCCTCGCACGGCGGCGCATCGCCTGCCGCGGCCACACCAGCCGACGCGGGCGCAGACACCGCTGCGGCGCCTGCCGTGCCGTTGGCGCGCGAATACGAAACCATCAGCACCTGGGAACACTTCGACGCCTGGCTGCAGCGCCTGCAGCAGGCCGAGCTGGTGGCCATCGACACCGAAACCGATTCGCTGGACGGCATGCGCGCCCGCATCGTCGGCATCAGCTTCGCCATCGAACCCGGCCGCGCCGCCTATGTGCCGCTGACGCACGACTACCCCGACGCCCCCGAGCAGCTACCCCTGGCCGACGTGCTGGCCCGCCTGCAGCCCTGGCTGGAAGACGCGGCCCGCCCCAAGCTGGGCCAGAACATCAAGTACGACCTGCACGTCTTCGCCAACCACGGCATCACCGTGCGCGGCTACGTGCACGACACGATGCTGGAAAGCTACGTGCTCGAAGCCCACAAGCCGCACGGCCTGGAAAGCCTGGCCGACCGCCACCTGGGCCGGCGCGGCCTGAGCTACGAAGACCTGTGCGGCAAGGGCGCCAACCAGATCCCCTTTGCGCAGGTGGACGTGGCCAAGGCCACGGAATACAGCGGCGAAGACAGCGAGATGGCCGTGCAGGTGCACGGCAAGCTCTGGCCCGAGGTGGCGGCCGACGCCGGGCTGCGCTTCGTCTACGAGCGCATCGAGATGCCGGTGAGCGTGATCCTCCAGCGCATCGAACGCCACGGCGTGCTCATCGACGCCGCCGTGCTGGCGCGCCAGAGCCACCAGCTGGCCGAGCGGATGATGGCGCTGGAGCAGGAGGCCTACGACATCGCCGGCCAGCCCTTCAACATGGGCAGCCCGAAGCAGATCGGCGACATCCTGTTCACCAAGCTGGGCCTGCCGGTGAGGAAGAAGACGGCCACGGGCGCCCCCAGCACGGATGAAGAAGTGCTGGCCGAACTGGCGGCGGATTACCCGCTGCCGGCGCGCATCCTGGAACACCGGTCCTTGAGCAAGCTCAAGGGCACCTACACCGACAAGCTGCCGCTGATGGTGAACCCGGCCACGGGCCGCGTGCACACCAACTACGCGCAGGCGGTGGCAGTGACGGGGCGCTTGAGCAGCAACGACCCGAACCTGCAGAACATCCCCATCCGCACGCCCGAAGGCCGGCGCGTGCGCGAAGCCTTCATCGCCCCGCCAGGGCATGTGCTGATGAGCGCGGACTATTCGCAGATCGAGCTGCGCATCATGGCCCACATCAGCGAAGACCCGAGCCTGCTGCGCGCCTTTGCCGAAGGCATCGACGTGCACAAGGCCACCGCGGCCGAAGTCTTCGGCGTGCCGGTGGCGGAAGTCAGCAGCGAACAGCGCCGCTACGCCAAGGTCATCAACTTCGGGCTCATCTACGGCATGGGTGCCTTCGGCCTGGCCAGCAACCTGGGCATCGAGCAGAAGGCCGCCAAGGACTACATCGACAAGTACTTCGCCCGCTTTGCCGGCGTCAAGCGCTACATGGACGAGACCCGGGTGTCAGCGCGCGAGAAAGGCTTTGTGGAGACCGTGTTCGGCCGCCGTCTGTGGCTGCCCGAGATCAATTCAGGCAACGGCCCGCGCAAGGCCGGCGCGGAGCGCCAGGCCATCAACGCGCCGATGCAGGGCACGGCAGCCGACCTCATCAAGCTGGCGATGATTGCGGTGCAGCAGGTGCTGGACAAAGAGCAGCGCGCCACCCGCATGGTGATGCAGGTGCACGACGAACTGGTGCTGGAAGTGCCGCAGGCCGAACTGGACTGGGCCAGGGAAGCCGTGCCCCGGCTGATGGCCGGGGTGGCAGCGCTCAAGGTGCCGCTGCTGGCCGAGGTGGGCGTGGGCCCGAACTGGGACGAGGCGCACTGACGGGCCGTGGCCTCGGGCCAGGCCCGGGCGCTGCCCGCGTCCGGTGTTCAGCGGGTGCGCTTGCGGCCCATCGCCACCATGCCCACCAGGCCAGCCAGCACCAGGGCCGCGGTCAGCGGCTCGGGCACGGCCTTCAGCGTGTCGCTGGTCGACAGCGTGCTCCAGTTCTTGCTGGTATCCAGGCGGTACTGGGCGCTCTGCAGGCCGTCGCAGCAGGCTTCCAGGCCGTAGACGATGAGCTGATGGTTGCCTGCACCGATGGCGATGTTGTGCAGCGAAACCACCTCGCTGGCGGCGTCGTAGTTGCCGGCCCACCAGAGGTCATCGTTCGACGCGGCCAGTAGCTGGCCGTTCAGGAACACGGCGCCGCCCTTGCCGAAATCAGGCCCGATCTTGAAGCTGATGCTGCCAGCCTGCCCCTGGCTGATGCCGAAATCGACCGTGAACTTGAAGGCGATGTCGGTATTGCTGCCGTGGCAGGCGATCGAGTTTTCCAGCGCCAGGAAAGCTGCCGGCCGGGTGTCGCAGTAGCCGGCGCCGAGGGCCTGCAGCAGCAGGCCTTCGATCAGGCTCTGGTAGTAGCTGCCGGTCTGCGCCGGGGTGCCCGCCGGTGCGGCCGGCGCGGTGCTATGGCGGGTTTGCAGGGTGATGACGCTGGCGGCTGCGGGCAGGCTGGCCAGGGCGGTCAGCGCCGCTGCGAAAACGAGGGGCTTCATGGGGCAGATTCCGGGGCCGGTGGGGGTAGAGGAAATTGTCTCCAGCCCTGGCGGCGGCCGGTGGCGGCTTGGGGCCCCTGGCGCCGCAAATCGTCGATTCCCGCCGTGTCGCAGATCACGGCATCGTGGTCTGCAGGCTCAAGCCACTGGCGCGGGGGCGTTGGGGCCCGCGCTGGGGCCGCGCCTCAGCTGGGCTGGTAGGCCAGCCGCACGTAGATCGGCGCGAAGGCCTCGGCCTGCGTCACTTCCAGCAGCTGTTCGCGGGACAGCTCCAGCATCGCCACGAAGGTGACGACGAGCACCGGCGTGCCGCGCGTGGTGTCGAACAGCTCGTGGAATTCCATGAAGCGCCGGCCCTGCAGCTTGCGCAGCAGGATGCTCATGTGCTCGCGCACGGAAAGCTGTTCACGGCTGATGGTGTGGTGCTGGTTCAGCCGTGCGCGTGCCAGGATGTCGGCCCAGGCCTGGCGCAGGTCGTCGGGGCTGACGTCGGGCCAGCGGGGCTGCAGGCTTTGCTCGACGTGGATCTGCACGCGCAGGAAGTCGCGGCCCAGCAGGGGCAGGGCGTCCAGGCGCGCGGCGGCCTGCTTGATCTGTTCGTATTCCACCAGCCGGCGCACGAGTTCGGCGCGCGGGTCTTCGGGCTCGCTGCCGTCGGCGCTTTTCTTCGGCGGCAGCAGCATGCGGCTCTTGATCTCGATCAGCATGGCCGCCATCAGCAGGTATTCGCTGGCCAGTTCCAGGTTGTGGCGGCGAATCTGGTCCACGTATTCCAGGTACTGCTTGGTGACGCTGGCCAGCGGGATGTCCAGGATGTTGAAGTTCTGGCGCCGGATCAGGTACAGCAGCAGGTCCAGCGGGCCTTCGAAGGCTTCGAGGAAGACTTCCAGCGCGTCCGGCGGGATGTAGAGATCCTGCGGCATGCGGAACAGCGGCTCGCCGTACAGGCGCGCCACGGCCACCTGGTCCACGACGCGGGGTTCGGGCGGGGCGGCTTCGGCGGCCATGGTGTCGGCCAGCTGTTCGCTCAGCGCGGGCGGCAGGCCGGGGCCGCTGGCAGCGGGGTTCAAGCCTTCAGTCCGGCTGGGTCTGGTAGACGTAGGGCTGCTGCGGCACCTTGGCTTCCTGCCAGTCGGCCTGGGCCTGGCGGTCCAGGGCCTTGTCCCACAGCAGCGCGCGGCCGGCGCGCTGTTCGGCTTCCAGCGTGGGCTTCCTCGCCTTCAGCTCTTCGATGAAGTTCGTCACGTCGGACTTGTAGGGCTTCCAGAACAGCGGCATGGGTGGTGGGATGCAGAATCGATTCATCGTGATTTTACGGCGCGGTGCCTGGGCTACCTGTGCCACCTTCGCCACCTGCCCGCCAGCGCCGGCGTGCCCACTCTCACCCGCATGTTCGAGACCGAGCTGAAGTTCCAGGTGCCGCCCGAGCGCTGGGCCGCGCTGCGCAAGGCGGTGGCCACCGCATCGGCGGTGACGACGCGCCTGCAGGCGCTCTACGTCGAAACCCCGGGCCATGACCTGGCCGCTGCCGGGCTGGCGCTGCGCCTGCGCAAGGAAGGCCGCGTCTGGGTGCAGACGCTCAAGGGCCGCGGCGACGGCATGCTGCAGCGCCTGGAGCACGAGGTGCGCCTGCCCGCCCAGCGCGGCCTGCCGCAGATCGACGCCCAGCGGCATGCCGGCACACCCGCCGGCCAGTTGCTGCAGCAGGTGCTGGAAGCCGCGCGCGCTGCGGGCCGCAGCGATGCGCTGCAGGTGCTCTACCGCACCGATATTCGCCGCCTGCACCGCCGCGTGCGCCACGGTGGCGCGGTGGTGGAGATCGCGCTCGACCAGGGTCTGCTGCTGGCCGACACGGACGCGCCTGTGGATGGCCAGCCGTCCCTGCGGCTGCCGGTGGCCGAGATCGAGTTCGAGCTCGTCAGCGGCCCGCCGCCGGCCCTGGCCAGCCTGGCGGCGCGCTGGGCGGCGCGCTTCGGGCTGTGGTGGGACGTGCGCACCAAGTCGGAACGTGGCTTCCGCCTGGCCCTCGGCCGCACGACCGTACCGGCCGTGCGCGCCCGGCCGCAGCAGTTGCCGCCCGTGCAGGCGCCGCCCGCGCTGGCCCTGGCGGCCATGCTGCAGGCCTGCCTGGCGCAGGCGCTGCCCAATCTGGCGGAACTGGCCGGGGGGTCTGATCCTGCCGCGCCGGCCGCAGCCACGCCCTCGCCCGGCGGGGCGGCTGCCCGCGCCGAGCACCTGCACCAGGTGCGCGTGGCCTTGCGCCGGCTGCGCACGGCCCTGACCCTGTTCGCCCACTGGGCGCCTGAGCCTGCTGCGGCGCTGGCACTGGAGCCACGCTGGCGCCAGGTCTTCGCCGCCCTGGGTGCAGCGCGCGACGCCGACGTGCTGGGCGCGATGTGGATGCCGCAGCTGCAGGCCGCGGGCGCGCCGGCACTGGCGCCAGTGGCTGCGGCCAGCGGCATCGACGTCGCAGCGCAGTTGCGCGACCCCGCCGTGACCGTGCTGCTGCTGGAGACCTTGCAGCTCGTGCTGAGCCTGTCGCAGCCGGCTGCGCCATCGGCCAGAGTGGCGATGCCTGCCGATGTCCAGGCGCTGGCCCATGCCGTGGTGCGGCGCGCCTGGCGGCGGGCCTGGGCCGATGCGCGCGTCTTTGCCGATGCGCCCGTGGCGCAGCAGCATCGCGCCCGCAAGCGGCTCAAGCAGCTGCGCTACGCGCTGGAATTCCTGCAGCCCTGGCTGCCGCCCAAGCCCCTGAAACGCTGGCTGCGTGCGCTGGGCCGGGCGCTGCAGGCGCTGGGCGAGCACAACGATCTGCACATCGCCAAGGCCCACTTTGAAGCCCGTGCCTCGGCCGAGCCGCAGGCCTGGTTCGCCGTTGGCTGGCTGGCAGCCCGCGAAGAAGCCACGCAACAGCGTGCCGCCGACGCGCTGGCGCGCCTGAAAGCCCGCAAGCCGGCCCGCATCGGGTTGCCAGGCTAGGGCAGCGGCCAGGCTCAGGCGGGCGCTGCTGCTGCAGCGCAGGCCGCGGCCACCGTGGGCACCAGGTTGTCGGCACCCAGGTGGGCCACGAAGCCGGCGCGCTGCATCAGCGACAGCGGCTGCTCGTTGGCGCGGGCCAGCACCAGCCGCACCTGGCGGCGGTGCAGGGCCCGCAGCAGCTGTTCCAGCGCGTCCAGGCCCGAGGTGTCCAGCGAGATCAGGCGGTGCAGATCCAGCACCAGGGTGTGCGTGCCCGGCTGCACCTGCTGGCCCAGCGCCTCGATCTTGCCCACGGCGCCGAAGAACAGCGGCCCGAAGAGCTCGAACACCTGCACGCCCGGCGGCAGCGCGGCCGCCTGCTCGGGCGGCAGCGGCTGCACGCGGAACAGCGCGCCCATGCGTACGATGAAGAACACGCAGGCCAGCACCAGGCCCACTTCCACGGCCACCGTGAGGTCGAACACCACGGTCATGAAGAAGGTGCCCAGCAGGATGGCGCGGTAGTGCAGGCTGAACTTGCGCAGGCGCGCGAACTCGCGCCATTCGCCCATGTTCCAGGCCACGAACAGCAGGATGCCCGCCAGCGCCGCCAGCGGGATGTGCAGCGCCAGCGGCGCAGCCAGCAACACCACGGCCAGCAGCGTGAGGGCATGCACGATGCCGGCCACGGGCGTGGTACCGCCAGCGCGCACGTTGGTGACGGTGCGCGCGATCGTGCCCGTGGCCGGGATGCCGCCGAAGAAGGGCACGACGAAGTTGGCCACGCCCTGGGCCATCAGCTCCTGGTTGGGGTCGTGGCGCGGCAAGTCCGTCATGTTGTCGGCCACGCGCGCGCACAGCAGCGATTCGATGGCGCCCAGCAGGGCGATGGTCAGCGTGGGGAACAGCAGCAGCTTGACCGTGCCCCAGCTGAAATCGGGCAGGGCGAAGCTGGGCAGCGTCTGCGGGATGCCGCCAAAGCGCGAGCCGATGGTTTCCACCGGCAGCTTCAGCAGCATCACCAGCAGTGTGGCGGCCACCAGGGCGATCACCGTGCCCGGCACATGCGCAGCGGTGCGGCGCAGCTTCTGCCACGGCGTGGCCGGGGCCGTGGGCATGGCGTAGGTCTTGGGCCAGAACACCACCACCGCCAGGCTCAGCAGGCCGATGGCCAGCGCCGCCAGGCTCGCGGTGTCGACATGCGTGGCCAGCATCTGCACCTGGGCGAAGAAGTCGGCCGGCATCTTGGGCGTCTGCAGGCCCAGCAGATCCTTCACCTGCGACAGTGCGATCAGCACTGCGATGCCATTGGTGAAGCCAATGACGATGGGCACCGGCACGTAGCGCACCAGCCCGCCCAGGCGGAACAGCCCCATCAGGAACAGCAGCACGCCAGCCATGGCGGTGCTGATGAGCAGGTTGGCCAGGCCGTAGCGTTCGACGATGCCGTAGACGATGACGATGAAGGCCCCGGCCGGCCCACCGATCTGCACGTTCGATCCGCCCAGGGCCGAGATCAGCAGCCCGGCGATGATGGCCGTGAACAGGCCCTGCTCGGGCTTGACGCCGCTGGCGATCGCAAAGGCCATCGCCAGCGGCAGCGCCACCACGCCCACGGTGAGGCCGGCGCCGATGTCGGCCAGCGCGCGCGGCCGGTCGTAGCCATGCAGCGCGTCCAGCAGCCGCGGCCGGAAGCGGTGCAGCTGAGGCAGCTTGTCGAAGAGTGACATCGGGCCGATGGTGCCTGGCGTGGCTTGCTCGGCCCTGAACCGACTAGCGGATGCGCATCCCGGGCGTGGCGCCCGGCCAGGGTTCCAGCACGTGCACGCCCGGCACGGCCTTCTCGTCGGCATGGCTGGCGGCCAGCACCATGCCTTCGCTGATGCCGAATTTCATCTTGCGCGGGGCCAGGTTGGCCACCATCACCGTGAGCTTGCCGGTGAGCTGCTCGGGCCGGTAGTTGGCAGCGATGCCGCTGAAGACGTTGCGCGGCGCGGCCTCGCCCACGTCCAGCGTCAGCCGCAGCAGCTTGGTGCTGCCTTCCACCGCCTCCGCCTTCAGGATCTTCGCGATGCGCAGGTCGACCTTGCTGAAGTCGTCGATGTTGATCACCGGGGCAATGGCTTCGCCGCCGGGCGGGGCCGCAGCAGGTGCGGCTTCTTCCACCGGCGCGGGCATCAACGCCTCGAGCTTGGCCGGGTCCACGCGCTGCATCAGGTGCTGGTAGGTGCCGATGGCGTGCCGGCCCAGCGCACGCTGCGCGTCGGCCCACTGCAGCGGCGGGATCTTGAGGAAGGCTTCCACCTGCGCCGCCAGCGCCGGCAGTACGGGCTTGAGGTACAGCGTCAGCAGCCGGAAGGCCTCGATGCAGGTGCTGCACACGTCGTGCAGCGCGGCGGCGGCCTCAGGCTGCTTGGCCAGTTCCCAGGGCTTGTGCTGGTCGACATAGGCGTTGACGCGGTCGGCCAGGGCCATCACTTCGCGCAGCGCCTTGGCGAATTCGCGCTGGTCGTACATCTGGGCGATGTCTTCAGCCGGCGCGCGCAGCGCGTCCAGCAGCATGCGGCCTTCTACGCCCAAGTCGGCGCTGAGCACCCCGCCGAAGCGCTTGCCGATGAAGCCGGCACTTCGGCTGGCGATGTTGATGTACTTGCCGATCAGGTCGCTGTTGACGCGGGCTGCGAAGTCCTCGGGGTTGAAGTCCAGGTCTTCGACGCGCGGGGTGAGCTTGGCGCAAATGTAGTAGCGCAGCCACTCGGCGTTCAGACCCAGGTCCAGATAGCGCAGCGGGCTGATCCCGGTGCCGCGGCTCTTGCTCATCTTCTCGCCGCTGACGGTGAGGTGGCCATGCACGTGGATGCGGTCAGGGACTTTCCGGCCGCTGAACTTCAGCATCGCCGGCCAGAACAGCGTGTGGAAGGTGACGATGTCCTTGCCGATGAAGTGAATCTGCTCCAGCGCGGGGTCGGCCAGGTAGGCCTGGACATCCAGGCCCAGCGCGGCGAAGCGCGCATGCAGGCTGGCGAGGTAGCCCACTGGTGCGTCCAGCCACACATAGAAGTACATGCCCGGGGAATCGGGGATTTCGATGCCGAAGTAGGGCGCGTCGCGGCTGATGTCCCAGTCGCCC
>JAIXZR010000183.1 GCA_027489455.1 Rubrivivax sp.
AGATCAAGAAGCAGAAGACGCTGGAGGTGAAGATCCCCGCGGGCATCAACGAAGGCATGCGCATCCGCAGCGCGGGCAACGGCGAGCCGGGCACCAATGGCGGCCCCCCGGGCGACCTGTACATCGAGATCCGCGTCAAGCAGCACGAGATCTTCGAACGCGACGGCGACGACCTGCATTGCACCGTGCCGGTGGCGCTGACGACGGCCGCGCTGGGCGGCACCATCGAGGTGCCCACGCTGGGCAGCAAGGCGGAAATCGAGCTGCCCGAAGGCACCCAGCACGGCAAGACCTTCCGCCTGCGCGGCAAGGGCATCAAGGGCCTGCGCAGCAGCTACCCAGGCGACCTGTACTGCCACGTGGCGGTGGAAACGCCGGTGAAGATCACCGAGCACCAGCGCAAGCTGCTGAAGGAACTGGACGACTCCTTCCGAAAAGGGGGAGAGCGCCATTCCCCCACGTCCAAAAGCTGGGCCGACCGGGTGAAGGACTTGTTCAAGTAGCGGTCAGGGTCGACCGATAGCACCAGGGACAAACCCAGTCCCTGTTGCCATGACCGACCTGCCCTCCTGCTGCCCCTGCCCCAGCCCGGCCTGCCGCGCCGCCGGCCTGGCGGCGTGGCAGGGGCCCGGAGCCCCGCGGTGAGCCTGATCGACCGCGACATCCACCTTGCGCGGGCGCTGCTGGTGGAAGGCAACAACATGCTGCGCAGCGTGTCCAGCGGGCAGCTGCGCGACGCCGGCATCGGCCAGGTGGTGGCCGTGGGCCGGCTGCGCGAAGCGCGCATGCAGCTGGAACAGCATCGCTTCGACATCGTGGTGTGCAACCGCGAATTCGAAGGCAGCACCGAAAGCGGCCAGGACCTACTGGACGAACTCCGCCGCGAACGCCTGCTGCCGCACAGCACGGTGTTCATCATGGTCACCCAGCATGCCGTCTACCACCAGGTGGTGGAAGCCGCGGAAGCGGCACTGGACGGCCTGCTGGTGCGCCCCTACACCGCGGCCGCCCTGTGCCAGCGCATCCAGGAAGCCCGCCACCGCAAGCGCGAGCTGGCCGACGTGCTGAAGGCCCTGGACGCCGGCCAGACCGAAGCCGCCTTCGCCCGGGCGCTCAAGCGCTTCCAGGACCAGGCACCGTATGCCCTGTGGTGCGGCCGGCTGGCCGCCGAGCTGCTGCTGGACATGCAGCGGCCCGACGACGCCCGCCGCCTCTTCGAGAAGCTGCATGAGATCAAGCCCGCGCCCTGGGCGCTCCTGGGTGCGGGGCGCGCGCAGGCCGCCTGTGGCGATCTGTCCAGCGCCCGGCGCAGCCTGGCGCAGGTGCTACAGCTGAGCCCGGACTGCGCCGATGCGCATGAGCTGCAGGGCCAGCTGCTGGTAGAGCAAGGCGATTTCGAAGCCGCGCTGGTCGAGTACCGCGCCGCGGCCGAGATCACGCCTGGCTGCCTGCTTCGCACCCAGCACGCCGGTGCGCTGGCCTTCTACCAGGGGCAGCGCGCCGAAGCCCGCCGCTGGCTGGAACAGAGCTTGACCCTGGGCGTGCAGTCCCGGCTCTTCGATGCCCTGAGCCTGATGCTGCTGGCCCTGCTGCGTCATGACGACAGGGACGCCCCGGGCGTGGCTGCCGCCCGCGAGCAGCTGCGCCGCTACAGCGAGCGCCACCCCGAATCACAGCGCCTGAAGCGCCTGGCCGAGGCGGCAGCCTGGCTGCAGGCCCTGCCGCAGGACCCCGCCGCCGCGCAGGCCGCCTGGCTGGGGCTGGCGGCCGAGATCGATGACGACGGCTTCGACATGGAAGGCGCCAATCTGCTGCTGTCGCTGTGGTCGCGCCAGCCGCCCGCGCAGCGCGACACGGCGGAAAACCTGGGCGTGATCGAGCGCCTGGCATTGCGCTTCTGTGTCGCCAAGTCCACCGCCGAGGTGCTGGCCGGCGCGGCACAGCGCGTAGAGCCTGGGCTGGGCACGATCCGGCGCAGCCAGGCCGAGATCTCGGCACTGGCCGAGCAGGCGATGTCGCTGTCGCTGCGCGGCGACGCAGCCGGTGCGGTGCTGCGGCTGCTGCAGGAAGGCGAGAGGCTGCGCAATGCCAAGCTGCTGGAAATGGCATCGGCCATGGCCCGCCGCCACGCCGCAGCCCTGCCCGATGCGCAGGCACTGGTCGAACGCGCCACGCGCTGCCTGCAGGCCAGCTGCCGGATGGCGACGCACGCCGCCGGGCTGCGGCGATCAGGTCGATCGCCCGGCGGCCTGCAGCTGCGCTCACGCCTGCCTGCGGCGGCCTGACAGGAACGCGGCCCTACCGTGCTGGTCGACAAGGAAGCGCCCCAGGCCCTGGCCCTGGTGATCGACGGCAACCCGATGTCGCGCAGCCTGCTGTGCCAGCACCTGCGGGATTTCGGCTTCGGCACCATCAAGTCGGCGCACCGCATCGCCGACGCGCGCGAGCTGCTCGAGCAGCGCCGCTACGACCTGGTGGTCTGCGACGACCACGCGCAGGCGGCAGGCGGATCCGGGCAGGATTTGCTGGACGAACTGCGGCGTGAACACCAGCTGCCGTACAGCACCGTGTTCGTGATGGTGACCAGCGAAGCCACCTACCAGAAGGTGGCCGAGGCGGCCGAAGCCGCACTGGACAGCTTCCTGATCAAGCCCTTCAGCGCCAACACGCTGTACACGCGCATCAAGGAAGCGCGCCAGCGCAAGCGCCAGCTAAAGGACATCTTTCAAGCGCTGGAGCGGCGCGATCCCGACGAGGCCATCGCGCTGTGCCTGCAGCGCTACAGCCAGGGCCTGAGCTACGGTCTGTATGCCGCCCGCATCGGCGCCGAACTGCTGTTGCAGCTGCAGCGCTACGACGAAGCCTTCGCGCTGTTCGAGACCGTGGCGACGGCACACCGCTCGCCCTGGGCGCGGCTGGGGCTGGCGCGCGTGCAGCTCGGGCGCGGTGACCTGGGCGCGGCACGGCGCAGCCTGACGGGGCTGCTGCACGACGAGCCGCGCTTCGCCGACGCGCACGACGTGCTGGGCAAGGTGCTGATGGAACAGGGGCAGATCAGCGAAGCGATGCAGACCTACCGGCTGGCCGCCGAGATCACGCCCGGCTGCATCCTGCGCCTGCAGCACGCCGGGACTCTGGCCTTCTACGCGGGCAACCCCGCATGGGCGCTGGGTACGCTGGAAAGGACCTGGGCAATGGGTGCCCGGTCCAGGCTGTTCGACGTGCTGTCGATGATGCTGCTGGCCTTCCTGCGCTTCGACGCTGGCGACACGCGCGGCGTCGGCCAGGCCAGCGAGGTGCTGACGCGCTTCTCGGGCCGCTACCCGCAATCGCTGCGCCTGCGGCGGATGGCCCAGATCGGGCATCTGCTGGCGACCCTGCAGGCCGGCGGGGCCGACATCGTGCTGGCACAGGCGAGCGGGCTGCTGGACGATCTGGCGCGCCCCGATTTCGACATGGAAGCCGCCACCAACCTGCTGTCGCTGTGGGTGCGCCTGCATCGCCATGGGCTGCCCGCCGACGAGCTGGCCCGCGGCATCGACCGCATCGGACAGCGGTTCGCCGTTTCTCGGGCGGCCACCGAGGTGCTGGCCGCGGCCCTGCGCCACCACGACGGCGCCGGCGACTGGATGCGCCAGGCGCATGCGCGGGTGATGCAGCTGGCCGAAGAAGCCATGAACCATGCCATGCGCGGCGACCCGCTGGCGGCCGTGAACAGCCTGCTGGCGCATGGCGGCGACACAGGCAACGCGAAGCTGATCGAGATGGCGGGCCTGGTGGCCCGGCGACACCAGGACCGCATCGACGGACTGCCCGAGCTGCTGGACCGCACGGCGGCCCTGGCGCATCGCTACTGCCAGCCGATGTCGCACATCGCCGGCGTGCGGCGCAGCAACCGGTCACCGGGTGGCATGGTGCTGCGGCGCTGAATCTAGAACAGCTGACCCTGCGCCGTGGCCAGGCGTGGCGGTGTGAACTGGGTGAGGTCCAGCGGCAGGCGATCCCGGCCCAGGCCCAGCCGGGCGCAGGCCTTGACGAAGCGCTGCCGCAAAAGATCGGCCCAAGGGCCCTGACCCGTCATGCGCGTGCCGAAGTGGGCGTCGTTATCGCGGCCGCCACGCATGTCGCGCACGCGCGCCATGATGCGGGCGGCCTTGTCGGGCGCGTGCTGATCCAACCATTGCTGGAAGACGGGGTTCACTTCCCAGGGCAGGCGCAGCACGCTGCTGAAGGCGCAGCGGGCGCCAGCATCACGCGCTGCCGCCAGGATGCGCTCAAGCTCGGGTTCATTCAGGAACGGGATCACCGGCGAGACGCTCACCCCCACGGGGACACCCGCACGCGCCAGGGCTTCGATCGTGCGCAAGCGTCGGTGCGGCGCGGTGGCGCGCGGCTCCAGCGTGCGGGCCAGCCCGGCATCGAGCGTGGTGACGGAGACATACACCGCCACCAGGCCCTGGGCCGCCATGGGGCCGAGGATGTCCAGGTCGCGCTCGATCAGGCTGCCCTTGGTGACGATGGAAAACGCATGCTGGCTTTCCTGCAGCACCTGAAGGACGGCGCGCGTGATGCGCAGGCGCCGCTCCACTGGCTGGTAGGCATCGGTGGCGGACCCGATGTTCAGCAGGGCCGGGGTGAAGCCCGGTGCCGCCAGGGCCTGCCGCAAGCGCTCGGCGGCGTTCACCTTGGCGATGATGCGGGTCTCGAAGTCCAGGCCCGGAGAGAGATTCAGGTAGCTGTGCGTCGGCCTGGCGAAGCAGTAGCTGCACCCGTGCTCGCAGCCGCGGTAGGGGTTGATCGAGCGGTCGAAGCTGATGTCCGGCGAGTCATTGCCTGCCAGGATGCTGCCGGCGCGTTCTTCCAGCACTTGCGTGACGACCGGGCCGGCATCGGCTTCTTCCCGCACCGCCTGTTCCAGGCTGCCCCAGCCATCGTCCAGGGCTTCGCGCTGCTGGCCACTGAAGCGGTGTTCGATGGCCCAGACGGTGCCCCGGCCCTTGGCGGGCGCCAGCATCAAGGCGGCAGGCGGATGGGCAGTGGGCGGGGCGGCAGCAGGCATACTGGTAATTTATCCAGTTGTCGTACCCTGCGCAAGCTGCCCTCCGGCGTCTTGAAATCAGCGGGCCGGTCGCGGCCCTGCCCGGCACTCAGTAGTCGTCGCCCCCGTGCCCGGCGGCCAGGTTGTCAAAACGCGTGAGGGGGCGCAGGAAGGTCAGCTTCACCGTTCCGACCGGGCCGTTTCGCTGCTTGGCGATCACGATCTCGGCCACACCGGGTTCCTTGCTGTCCTTGTTGTAGTACTCGTCGCGGTAGATGAACATGATGACGTCGGCATCCTGCTCGATGGCGCCCGATTCGCGCAGGTCGCTCATCATCGGCCGCTTGTCGGTGCGGGTTTCGACACTGCGGTTGAGCTGCGACAGCGCCAGCACGGGGCATTGCAGCTCCTTCGCCAGCGCTTTCAGCCCGCGGCTGATTTCGCCGATGACGGTGGCGCGGTTCTCCTCGCTCGTGCTGCTGCCGCTCATCAGCTGCAGGTAGTCGATGACGATCAGGCCCAAGGTGCCGAACTGCCGCGCCATGCGCCGCGCGCGGGCGCGAAGCTCGGCCGAATTCAGGCCCGGTGTTTCGTCGATGAACATCTGCACCTGCTGCAGCTTTTCCACGGCTTCGGGCAGGCGCTCCCACTCTTCCTTGTCCAGCCGCCCGGTGCGCAGGTTCTGCTGATTGATGCGCGCCAGGCTGCCCACCAGGCGCAAGGCCAGTTGCGAGGCGCCCATTTCCATCGAGAACACCAGCACGGGCAGGCCTTCGTTGACGGCCACGTTCTCGGCGATGTTCAGCGCGAACGCCGTCTTGCCCATCGAGGGGCGGGCCGCCAGGATGACGAGATCGCCCTTCTGCAGCCCCGCCGTCATGCGGTCGAGGTCGTAGAAGCCGCTGCGCACGCCCGTCACTTCCTCGGCGCCGTTGTCGTGCAGTTCCTGCACGCGGTCGATGAGCGATACGACCAGCTTGTCGATGCTCTGGAAGCCCTGCTTCTGGCGCGAGCCTTCCTCGCCGATCTTGAAGATGCGCGTCTCGGCTTCGTCCAGGATGGTGCTCACCGGCACGCCCTGCGGGTTGAAGGCCTGGGTGGCGATCTCGTCGCTGGCGCCGATCAGCTTGCGCAGGATGCTGCGCTCGCGCACGATCTCGGCATAACGCCGCATGTTGGCGGCACTGGGCACGCTCTGCGCCATGGCGTTGAGATAGGCCAGGCCGCCCGCGTCTTCGGCCTTGCCCAGGCTTTGCAGCTGCTCGAAGACGGTGATGACGTCAGCCGGCTTGCTCTGCGCCACCAGCGTGGCGATGGCGGCATAGATCAGCCGGTGCTCGAAACGATAGAAGTCGCTGTCGGTGAGCAGATCAGCGGCACGGTCCCAGGCCAGGTTGTCCAGCAACAGGCCACCCAGCACGCTCTGCTCGGCCTCGACCGAATGCGGCGGCACCCGCAGGCGCGCGATCTCGTCGTCGCGCGGCTGGTCGCGGCTGCCACTGGTGTCACGCGAATAGGTCGTCGAGCTCATGGATCTCCCCGCACGGTCGGGTGGACAAGTCTGTGGGCAGCCTGCTGGCAAGCTGGGGACATCTGCTGATTTCGCCCCAGCAATGACAAAGGCCGGCTTGCGCCGGCCTTGCTGAGGCAGCTTTATAGGCTGCCGGGTTGGCGCGCGTCAATCGCGCGCGCGCAGGGGCGTCAGTCGGCCTGAGCCACGACGTGGATGGTGACTTCCACCACCACATCGCTGTGCGGCGCCACACTCACCGGATGCTCGCCCACGGTCTTGAGCGGCCCGTTGGGCATGCGGACTTGCGCCTTCTGCACGGCCATGCCAGCCTTCGTCAGCGCTTCGGCGATGTCGGCGTTGGTGACGGAACCGAACAGGCGGCCGTCGACGCCGGCCTTCTGTGCGATGCGCACGGTCTTGCCGGCCATCTGCTCGCCCAGGGCCTGTGCAGCGGCCAGCTTGGCAGCGGCCACTTTCTCCAGTTCCGCGCGGCGGCCTTCGAATTCCTTGATCGCGGCTTCGGTCGCGCGACGCGCCAGCTTGCCGGGGATCAGGTAGTTGCGGGCGTAGCCGTCCTTGACCTTGACGACATCGCCCAGGTTGCCGAGCTTGCCGACCTTTTCCAGAAGAATGATTTGCATGATGGGCTCCTCAGACCTTGTGCTGGTCGGAGTACGGCAGCAGGGCCAGGAAGCGCGCACGCTTGATGGCCGTGGTCAGCTGGCGCTGGTAGTAGGCGCGCGTGCCCGTCAGGCGTGCCGGCGTGATCTTGCCGTTCTCGCTGATGAAGTCGCGCAGGACGTCGATTTCCTTGTAGTCGATCTCTTCGACGTTGGCCACCGTGAAGCGGCAGAACCGCTTGCGGCGGAACAGCAGCGACTGGGTGTTGCGCTTGGGGCGCTTGTCCTTCGAGAAACGACCTTTACCACGGGGTGGGGGCATGAAGACCTCCTAAAAATTGGAAACGATCCGGATGAGAGCGGGCCTGCAGGGCTGGCGAAAGACGCCGTCAGGCTGCAGGCTCGACCGAGGTGATGTGCAGAACCAGTCCGCGTCCGTTGCGTGCCGGAGCCAGAAAACCTGCGTACAGGTGACTGGACCCCAGTGCCTGCGCTGCCAGCGTGCGTGTGACTGCCCCAATGCCGACCGCCTTGACCTCCATCGAGACCTGGCGGGGCTGCCCGTCTTCGCTGACCCGACCTTCGTGTTGAAGCACCAGGTTCAGCGCCGGCAGGCCGGCGGGGGTGTAGCGCAGCGCTTGCTTTTCCAGCAGGGTGGCTGAGAGAACCGTGTGGTTCGTCCCGGCAGGCCCTGCTGCGGCGGCAGCGGCAAGCACGTCTGGCGACGTCAGGCGGACGCCTCCTGACGTTCCTTGCGGGACTCTTCGCGCTCGACGGCCTTCATCATGATTGACGGGGCGACTTCGGCCTTGTCACGCTTCACGGTCAGGTGGCGCAGCACCGCGTCATTGAAACGGAAACCGGTCTCGAGCTCGGTCAGCACGGCCTGGCTGGCCTCGATGTTCAGGCAAAGGTAGTGCGCCTTGGCCAGCTTCTGGATCATGTAGGACAGCTGGCGCCGACCCCAGTCCTCGACACGGTGAACCTTGCCACCGCCTGCGGTGACCAGTGTCTTGTAGCGTTCCAGCATGGCTGGAACCTGTTCGCTTTGATCCGGATGAATCAGCAGAACGATCTCATAGTGACGCATGAATACTCCTTGTGGGTTCGTGCCCGGCCGGCAGTTCGAACAGCTCGAACGGCGCATGCTGACAACGGAAGCTGCCCCGTCAGCGTCTGACGACAGGTGCAGCAAGGTGGGGAACCCGCGAGTATAGCGCGCCAAAGGCAGCAGCCCCCGGGGTTTCCCGCCGGGGGCCGCTGGCTAGCCGGGCCCGAAGGCACCGGCAATCAGTTCAAAACCGCCAAATCAGGCGCGGCTGGTGTTCAGGTTCGGGTAGCGCACGTGCTCCACCAGTTCCTGGATGTCCTGCTTCGGCGCGGGTGTGAGCAAGCTGACGATGATGATCACCGCAAAGCCGATGGGTACACCGAAGATGCCGGCGCTGATGGGCAGGATGCCCCACCAGGTGTAGTCGGCGATCGGGCCCGTGACGCCGAACAGGCCGCGCATCCAGGTTTGCGTAGTGGCCATGTAGTAGAACGTGATCGACACGCCAGCCAGCATCCCCAGCACCGCACCCCACTTGCTGGCGCGCTTCCAGAAGATGCCCAGCACCAGGGCCGGGAAGAAGCCCGCCGCGGCCAGCGAGAAGGCTGCCGACACCAGGAACAGGATGTCGGCCACCTTCAGCGAAGCCACGTAAGCCGCGGCCAGCGCTACCACCAGCAGCAGCACCTTGCTGATCATCACCCGGCGCGCGGTGGGCGCGTTGGGGTCGATCATCTTGTAGTACAGGTCGTGGCTCAGTGCATTGGCGATCGTCAGCAGCAGGCCGTCGGCGGTGGACAAGGCTGCTGCCAAGCCACCGGCCGCCACCAGGCCTGAAATCACGTAAGGCAGGCCGGCAATCTCCGGTGTGGCCAGCACGATGATGTCGCCACCGATGCGCATTTCACCCAGCTGGAAGATGCCGTCCTTGTTCACGTCGGCCACCTGCAGCAGCGTCGGGTCCACCTTCGCCCAGGCACCCACCCATGCGGGAAGCTGGTCGAAGGGCGTGCCCACGAGGACGTTGAACACCTGGTACTTCACCAGTACGGCCAGCGCGGGCGCGGTGAAGTAGAGCAGGAAGATGAAGAACAGCGACCAGGTCACGGACTGGCGCGCTTCCTTCACCGACGGCGTGGTGTAGTAGCGCATCAGGATGTGCGGCAGCGCGGCCGTACCCACCATCAGGCAGAACACCAGCGCCAG